>JAFGRE010000028.1 GCA_016935335.1 Deltaproteobacteria bacterium | reverse complement strand
TGCAGGATGCCTTCCGTGGCAAAAGTGGCGATTCGCTCGGTCTCCTGACCCTCAACGATTTCCACGTCCTTTATGTCTACCGTGGGCCTCTCGATGACACTTTGATCTTGGGCACGGATGTCATAGATCCCGGGAGGTAGACGGAAAGAGGCGGGTTTTTCCGCGCTTGTCCAGGCTTCGGCTACCCGCTTCTCCCCACCCTGTATCAGTACCTGCACAAAGGTCTTGAATGGTTTTCCGTCTTTGAGGGACATCACCGTGAGGCTCACCGGCGGTTTCTCGGAAGCCTTTTTCACCACCTCCTTGGCCGCCACCTGAAAGTCTTTGGCCGTCTTGGCCGTGAAGTACTCACCGCCCCCGGCCTCGGCCATGCATTCCAGTTGCGCCTTTTCTTCTTCCGTGACATCAAAGCCGATGACATGCATCACGAACTGGATCCCGGCCTCCTTGAGTTCCTTGACCAGAGCGCAGGGATCCGGATCACAGGTTTCCTTGCCGTCGGAAACCAGGATGATGGTAGTTTCGTCCTCCAGGTGTTTGATACGATCAGCTGTCATCCGAACCGATCGGGAAATCGGGGTCTTGCCCTTGGGGCTCAAGCCTTGGACGGTTTTGATGAGTTTATCTTTGTCGACTGCGCTTAACGGAACCAGTTCCTCCACATCGTTACAGTCCCCCTTGCTCCGGTGCCCATAGGCCACCAGTCCCACCACGGCGTCATTCGGAAGATCCTTAATGAGACCGGTCAGAACCTCCTTGGCAATGGCGATCTTGGCCTTGCCCTCAACCTGGCCCCACATGGAACCCGAGGCATCGAGGATGAAAACGAGATTCCCGGAAGGAGCCGCCGCGGCGCGCCCTTGAGCGGATGAAGCGGCGGGGGTGGCCGGTGGAGTCGTTTGGGCGGGTGCGCTTTTCATCTCCTGGCCGCCGGTCTTCGGTCCTGCGCCCATGTCCATCCTGGTGTAACCTGCAGGTATTTCAAAAAGGGCCTGATCCACCGGGCCTTCCTGAATATTTTGCAGTTCCAGGACGGGGTTTTCGTTTACCCCGAAACGTTCCTCGCGGATGAGGTGGTTGAGCTTTGTCGAAATCCAGACCTTGGCGGCGGGTTCGGCTTTTCCGGCCTCCGTGTAGAGCCGCGTCTCGCATTCGTAGCCGTTTACGGTTTCAGTGGGTCCCGGCTTTTCGGCCCAGCCTTTCCGCGTCATGGCCCACCCGGCCAGCGGGTTCATCATGACGGTTTTCTCGATATCCGCCATTTCCACATACTGGCGCATCTGGTCATTAAGACCCCAGGTAACCCCTGTCTCGCTGTTCACGATGCTGGGAAAGGGGGGAACATTCATGGGCCCCGTGATTTTCTGGACTCGATACCAGGCATCCTTGACGTGGAGCTTATAGGTGTAGTTCCCCCCAGGTCCGCTCACGAGGATGTCGGCGGTAAATTCCGCCGCCTGTGCGGGCAGCGAGGAAACGATCAGGCCAAACAGTACCGCGAAAGCGATCAAAAAACTAAAAAGTCTGTTTTGGTGCATTGTTACCTCCTCGTATCTTGTCCATTGATTATCATTTGACGCCGAATCGGGCCAGCCGATCATGTCTAACCTCTCCCCATCACCAAGGGTTAAAAAAGCGGTTTGCCCGCGCGGGCTAAGGAAGCAACAAAAGAGTATGCTCCGGGAAATTTTATCCGCAAGGTTCGGGCCATGATCACCGGGGAATGAGTTGTATCGTGGAAATAAACAAATGGTTTACGGAGGTTGTAACCTATAGCCGTCATTTTGTCAAACGGGAAGGCCGGCCGCGAATGCTCCCCTCGTTTCCCCAAAAACCCAAAACAGACCGGGGCAGTGCGTTATAATTCAATGAATCAAAAGTAGTTTGCCCGCTTTTCCACGCTGATCCTTTCTGTGTAACTCCATTGTTGCAGCATGGCATCGAGTGTCAAGGAAAGAGATTACACCCCTTGTTTTAAGGGTATTCCGTCATGAAAACGTACTTAGGTGCCGGTATTAACGACCTGTCTCATTTTTCTCAGCCACACCCTTCTCAACTGTTTGGCTGAAAAGGGTTTGCCATGCCCCGGGAAAATAGAGATTATATTCTGTGCCAGCAGGTTTTCCCAGCTTTGCAGCAGTTCAGCAGCGTTATCAGCGAACGGCGGGAAAATCGGACCACCGCCAAACGGCAGGTAATTAATCGCCAAATCACCGATAAAAGCTTTGCCATCGCGCAGCACTACCGATACGGACCCGGTCGTGTGTCCCGGCGTGAATATAATCCGTCCCGGAATACCAAATTCGGTCAAGTCCAGCTCTTCCTTCAGCGCAATTTCGGCATCGACCGCCGCAAAATCGAACAATTCAGGGTAAAAGCGGAGAAGCCGCCGTCCCAAGCCGATAAGCCATTTACCCGTTTTCGTCACCCCCTTCGGCAAAACCCCACTTCCACTATCTAGAATTCCCTTCTCATCGGCGTGAACAGCCACCGGACAGTGACATAATGCGCGTATTGCCTTCAAGCTACCGACATGATCATAGTGGACATGGGTTATGATTATGAGACCAATCTCCGAAGGGGCTGCATCGTGCTGGTTCATTATCCGCAAAAATTTCTTCTCCTTGCGGGCGTTACCCGCATCAACAAGAATGCGGCGATTCTTGCCCCCGATCAGGTATGCATTCGAGGTCCCGAGACGTAGCCGTATAACGTCTGTCATGGTGCCACCCGTTTTCAGAAGAAAACGCTCTGCTGATGGTTTTTCCCTTCTCTCTGCCTGGAGTCTAAAATTCATCGTATCTCGATACTGCTGCAGTGTAAAGCTAAAGAGGAACGCAGAATATTATGCTCCGAAACTTCCGCAAATAGTATTGACATGCAACTTGGTATGGATTACATTTGATACATAGGAACGACGCCGCACACTTCTGGTAAAATATTTTTTTTACCAATAATTTTCCATGATCACGAAATTTGTTACCATCATTCATTGCAAGCGCCTGCTGAGGCGCGGGCGAGGAACAATATTATCGTTCTGATGCAAAGAAGGATACAACCGGCATAAAAATCAATCACGACATGATACACCCGACTGACTTCGCCAATCGATAGTGCGAGGTAAGCTCGCATCCCCTGGAAGATCATGGACGCAATAATAACCCGATTATTATTGGTTCCGTAACACATCTAATCGGTTTTTCATGAGAAGGGCGCTCAGGTGAACCGCGAGCCAGGCTTAAAAATCGCAATAATCGGCGGGGGCGTCGCCGGCATTGTGGCGGCATACTTGCTGCAGCAAAAGCACAGGATAACCCTCTTCGAAAAAAACGACTATATCGGCGGTCATACGCATACGATCGTTCTTGAGAAGGGACCTGACTCCGGAACTCCTGTAGATACGGGATTTATCGTCTTTAATGACCGGACCTATCCTCTTTTCAACCGGCTTCTGAACCGATTGGGGGTGAAGCCCGACACGACGGTTATGTCGTTCAGTTACGCGTGCCGCAGTACGGGGCTTACTTACGCCAGTACGAACTTCAATACCCTCTTTGCCGATCGCCGAAATTTTATCCGTCCTTCCTTCTGGCACCTCCTGGCGGGCATTGTCAGATTCAACTGCAAAACCAAAAATTACTTATATCAAGGCTTGCTAAAAAATCTTACCCTTGGACAATACATGAAGCGCGAAAAATTCAGCGGTAATCTCGTCCGGGAGTACCTTATTCCCATGGCAGCGGCAATCTGGTCAACCTCGGCTGCAAGGATGATGGAATACCCGGCTGAAAGTTTTGCGCGTTTTTTTGAAAATCACGGACTTCTTTCCATAACCGATCAACCCCAGTGGTACTACGTGAAAGGAGGAAGTCATGCATATGTCAAGGCTTTCTTAGAGACCTTCCGCGGCAGGGTTCTGAGACAGCGAACGGTTGCAATAGTGCATCGCCGCGAGCGGGGGATAACGGTGATGGCAGCCGATGGAACTGAGGAACAGTTCGACGGTGTTGTGATTGCCACGCACGCGGACGAGGCGTACGCCTTGCTTGCCGATCCTTCCGAGGATGAGACCCGTCTTCTGTCGCCGTGGCACTATACCAAAAACGATGTGGTGCTCCACACCGATACCACGTTCCTCCCTGCCAACAGACGAGCCTGGGCGTCGTGGAACTACCTCAGTGACGGGGATGCCGAATCGGAGACTCCCCTTACGGTAACCTATCATATGAATCGCCTGCAGCGCCTTACCACCCAAAGAGAATTATGTGTGACACTCAATCCGCCGAAGGCCATCGCTCCCGAGCGCGTTATCCGCGCTTTGGAATATGCACACCCTTTGTACACATTCGATTCCCTGTCAACGCAAAAAGATCTCTCAATACTCAACGGTCGACAAAATACCTACTTTTGCGGAAGCTATTTCGGGTATGGCTTCCACGAGGATGCCGTGCGTTCAGCAGTCGACGTCGCACGGTTGTTCGGCGAAGCACTATGAATTCGCGGTTATTTTCGGGATATGTTCGACATACGCGACTTACACCGATACGGCATCGCCTGCAATACTCCGTCTACGGGTACTGTTTTGATTTAGACGAACTGGATTATCTGGATCGAACGCTGCCGTTTTTTGGATACAATCGGTTCCGTCCCGCCTCCATTTACGATGCCGACTACCTTGACGAAAGCCGCGGTACGATCCGTGATAAGCTCCTGCGCTTTCTCACGCAGGCCGGATACAGCCGCGACGTGTCAACTATTATTATGATTACGTCGGCACGCTATTTCAATTATGTTTTTAATCCGGTCAGTCTCTATTACTGTTTTGCGAACAATCAAGACTTGGCATGTACAGTTGCCGAAGTAAACAACACCTTCGGCGAGCGCCATGTCTATATTCCCGAACGAATTGATGAAGACGTCACTGGTTTTCCGGTCCGGTTCAGAGCTCCGAAGCAGTTTCATGTTTCTCCTTTCAATGACATGGCCGGTACCTACGAATTCGTATTTGCCGACATCCACAAGGAGCTTAATATCCGTATAAATCTCTATAAAGATGATGATCTTGCTTTTTACGCCGAGCTGTGGGGAACCTTCATACCGCTAACTGCATGGAATCATGCAAAAAATCTTCTCAAACATCCGCTCCTCCCGCATCTCACCATACCGCGCATCTATGGTGAAGCGACAAAGCTTTATTTCTTGAAAAAACTTACATACCATCCGAAGCCCGTCCCCATAAGCATGATGACCATCAGAAAAATTCCGCCGACGTTGTTCCAGAATCGAAGTTTGTCTTTCATTCTGAGCGTAATGGAGAAGATACACGCCGGGTCGCTCTCGGTCACCCTCCCCGACGGAACACAACGATTCTTCGGAGATAGGCAGTCACCGATGAGAGCGGATCTGGATATTCACGACTATCGATTTTTTTCACGAGCAATTCTGTCAGGCGAAATAGGCCTCGGGGAATCCTACATGGACGATGAATGGGACAGCTCCGACGTGTCCTGTGTTGTCAGGGTGTTGATTGAGAATAGAAACATTTTTTCCGACGGAAATTTTCTTACCGTTTCGCTGCCGCTCCTCCGAGATCGGATTCTCCACCTGACCCACGCAAACACTCCCCGTGGAAGCGGTTGCAACATACGCCGGCACTACGACCTCAGCAACGATTTCTTCCGCGCATTTCTCGATAGAACCATGACATATTCCTGCGCCTTGTTCCAATCACCAGACGAAACCCTGGAACAGGCACAGAAAAACAAACTCAGTGCCATAATCCGAAAGACGGAAATCGCACCCGACGATCATGTTCTTGAAATCGGCTGCGGCTGGGGCAGCTTCGCTATTGAAACCGTTAAGGAAACGGGATGCCGCGTAACAGGAATAACTATATCACGGGAACAGTATGAATATGCATGCCAGCGCGTGCGCAAAGAGGGTATGGAGCAAAACATCACTATACTCCTCGAAGACTACCGAACGGTTTCGGGTTCCTTCGATAAAATTGTTACCATCGAAATGCTGGAGGCCGTCGGACACAAGTACTTCGGAACATTTTTTCGATGCTGCGACAGACTCTTAAAAAAGGGCGGCCTTGTCGGGCTGCAGACGATCAGCATTGCGGACCAGCGCTATAAAAGATACCGCAAAGACACGGACTGGGTCAGAAAACACGTTTTCCCCGGGGGGCACCTGCCGTCCCTCACAGCGCTTACTCACGCCATCACAGCGAATTCCACCCTCACCATCGAATATCTGGAAAATATCGGAATTCACTATTCCCGTACGCTGAGGGAATGGCGAAACCGATTTCTATCCAACATCGAGGCTGTCGAGAGGCTGGGTTTCGATCGGGTGTTTATGCGCAAGTGGATATACTACCTCGCCTGCTGCGAGGCCTGTTTTGCCTCGCGATCGCTCGGCGACCTCCAGATCGTTCTGAGAAAAAGGAAGTAAATCCTTTGTCCTTTAACCGTTGTCATCAGTCCCGCTTTCCCGTTTCTGCTCATTACCAAGAAATTAGCTGCTGGTTCAGGAAAGCTATGCCGGAACCGAGAAGAAACGGTTAGGGCGAGAACCGGTTCAAACCATCAAACTGACGAAGGCGCTCCATGCGTAAAGGAACCACCACCATCCTCATCATAAGCGTCATATGCGCGGGCTGCGCTGGGAGGGGAACCGCCGAGATCGGGGTAAAAAATGGGCGACTTGCCCCCTGCCCCGATTACCCGAATTGTGTATCCTCACAAACTACGGATAGGCGGCACTATATCGAATCGATTGCCTATTCCGGTTCCCTTGAAACGGCGCGCGAAACCACCAGGACCGTCATCGAAACGATGAAACGAACGAAAATCCTTACTATAGAAAATAACTATAGTCATGCCGAGTTTACGTCGGCATTGTTCCGTTTTGTCGACGATGTCGAATTCTATCTCGCCGCCGCCGATAAAACAATCCATCTACGGTCGGCGTCCCGTAAGGGATATTCCGATCTTGGGGTCAACAAAAAGAGGATGGAGAGTATCCGCATAAAATTCATGGCATTGGCCAGCGGGAAGGAGTAAACCATGTTGCGCGATGCTTTTGTTTCGCTTTGCATGTGCATCTGTGTGGTTCTGCTTTTCGGATGTGCATCGAACAGGAACCAGGAGGAATACGAAATGAAAACTTATTTCAGGATGCTGGATGAAACGAACCCGCACCAAGTGGGTTTCATTGAACCGGGGTCTCAAAGGGAGAAGGAGGCCCTCGATCGGTTTATCTCGTTTTACGCAGTCTTCTCCGGGGACGTCATCAAATCGCGTGTTCGTTCCGTCTATGCTCAGAACGCCTACTTTCGGGACGGCTACAAGGAGGTCCTCGGGATAGACAACATTGAGGCGTACTTCCTTAAGAGTGCGCAGACCATCCATGAATGCACATTCGACATCGAGGACGTAGCCGTGCACGAGGGTAACTACTACCTGCGGTGGATAATGAACCTGACGACAAAGCGATGGAAAGACGATCCCATCCGGGCCGTTGGTATGTCCCACGTCAGATTCGATGCAAACGGCATGATCATTTTCCACCAAGATTACTGGGACACCAGCGTCATTTACGAAAAAGTCCCCCTCATGGGATCGGTCATTCGCTTGATTAAACAGCAGTTTTAGTAAAATGCAATTATTGCTTCCAGCGCATTGACAACAGCAACAGCTACCTTATGATTGAAGTCCGACTCGAGATGGACTGCCGTCCATCAGATTGAGAATTTTACCGACCCATGCGAAAAACATCCGACGTTCTCATAAAGGCGGGCAAATCTCTCTTAGTTACACAAAGCCGTCTCTCTTCTCAAATCGTTTTTACCGGAAAACTTCTTCTCTTCATCCCGAGAGGACGTATCCTGACCGCACGTTCACAATAAAACCTCGTTTACAAAAATGCGTAACAGGTGTTTTCCACTCTCTCGTGGGGAGTGCCCCAGCTAGTGGACAAAATGGGTTATTTCTTTCCCAATATAGCCAAGGGAAGGTATCCTGCCCTTACCTGCTGCCCAATCTTCGTCTTCAACTTTTTTTAGTTGGGTTTTCAACCGGTTAAGAGAAAACATGACTCTTTTTTGTTGTTTGGCATATAATATGCTTTATAATTGACCAGAGATAATAAGCATGCGAGATGAACCGATAGAGGAAAGATTTTATGACATCGCTGGGCCTCTCTATACAACACCGACTTAACCCCCTGCATATGTATTGCCGCCTCCTGGGATTGGGAGTCAACAAGAGCTTTGGACTCTCGTTATGCAGGTGTTATGAAAAGACGTTTTTCAAGCTGGTAAAATTTTTTACGGATTAAACGCCAATGGGATAAATAGTGCCCTTATCCTTTATCCAGAAGAGCCTGTTACCGAAAGGGAGGTCACGATCATGGCTAAAGCCTCACATTCCGGAACAACAAAACGATCACGCCCCACAGCGGGCCTTACGAAGACTACCCTCTATGAACTGGTTGAGATGATCGGCCATGAAGTTGACGAAGAAGACGACCAGTTGATTTCCGGAATCATCGTGTACCTTGTGGATTCAGGGAAAATAAAACTTATAAAGAAAAGAAGAAGCTTCGTAGCGGTTTAAAGAAAGATTTCGTTTACTCGTACAGTAAGTACCATCCAATCCCCCCCTTTTTCAAGCTTTCCCGTTCCTGCCATCCCCGGCAGAGGCTTTTCTTTTACTTCCCCGCCTCTGCCCGGTTATAAACCTACCGCGGTAAACCAACCCCGACTGTCAAGCGTAAGGCTTTAAACCCCTTTCTTCATGCGTTACCTTCCCCAGGATACCGCTATTTGTCAGAAGTAATGATCCGGCCATTTTTTCCACGGCAACGGAGTGCCGTGAGAAGGATCGGGCGGTGGTGCTGACGTTTGACTGATTGAGGGTGGTCAGGGAGGGGAGAGAAAAATCGTTGCAAAATCACAAGCGTCGAAGCGAAGGAGTAACTCCCTTTACAAGGGCACCTTTTTCAATGGAGAGAAGCTAGGCGCATTTTCGCATCTTCGTGGCCTTTTTCATGAACAGACCCGCTCCTCGCTTCCTCCCTTTAAAGGAGGACAAGACGATTTCGGCTTCTCGCAACGGGAGCGTCACAAAGGAGAAGGTATCGAAAATTTCGATCCCTCGTATTTGCCTGTCTGTGATCCTGCATTTGTTCTTGATGGAGGCCATCAGCTTCTTCGGAGACAGGCCATGCTGCCTTCCCTGCGTCACAAACAGCCTGGTCTTTCCCGCGGTATCAATACTACCCGCATCATTTATTTCGGCATAACGCTTCTCATCCAGTTCATCCTGGAAAGAATACTGCAGAAGAGCCGCAACAACATCTTCCGGGTTGTTGCTCTCCAAAAGTTCTCGGGACAGATCACGGAATCCCTGCTGAGGCTCTAATTCGCTGATACTTTCAAGGGTGGCTTTTATGCGAATTTTCTTGGTTCGAATAACATCTTTCACCTTCGGAAGTTTCGCTTTACGAATATCGGTTTTTGCTCCTATCCTGATCATTTGCAGCTTTCTGTGTTCATCGGGAGTAATAAACGTAACGGCGTTTCCTCCCTTGCCCGCCCGCCCGGTGCGGCCAATCCGGTGGACATAGGATTCCGGGTCCTGTGGAAGGGAATAGTTGATGACATGCGTGAGGTTCTGCACATCGATTCCCCTGGCTGCCACGTCGGTGGCCACCAGGATAGTGACCCGCCCCTTTTTAAACTTATTCAATATCGTTTCCCGCTGGCTTTGCGACATATCCCCGTGGAGACAATCCGCATCATAGCTGCGCTCGATCAGATGTTTACCAACGGCATCGACATCGACTTTAGTCCGGCAAAAGACGAGTCCGTAAAATGCTTCTTCCATATCAATAATTCTGCACAGGGCCTCGAATTTATCCGCTGCGGCTACTTCAAAATACATTTGGTCGGTTTGGCTGACCGTGAGTTGTCCGGTGTTTGTCTTAAACAGATCGTATTCGTTCATATACGTCTTGGCGATCTGTAGTATTTCCTGCGGCATGGTCGCTGAAAACAACAGGGTCCGTTTTTCGCGGGCGGTACATTCCATGATGCGCTTGACATCCTCAAGAAAACCCATGTTCAGCATTTCGTCGGCTTCATCCAGGATAAGATAGGAGATTTTGTCCAGCTTCAAGGTGCGGCGTTTAAGGTGGTCAAGTATCCTGCCGGGAGTCCCCACCACAATGTCAACACCGTTCCGGAGACTTCGCAACTGTAACCCTATCGACTGTCCGCCATAGATAGGAACAACGCTCAGCCGCTTTTTTCCTTTCAGTGAATTAATTTCCTCCGCCACCTGGACGGCCAGCTCTCTCGTCGGCGTAAGCACGAGTGCCTGGACTGTTTTTGACTTTTCCCGCAAGAGTTCAATCAGGGGAAGGCCAAACGCCGCCGTCTTACCCGTCCCGGTCTGCGCCTGGCCGACAATGTCCCTCTTTCCCGTAAATATGGCCGGAATTGTCCGTGCCTGAATCGGCGTCGGTTCTTCGAACCCTTTCTGTTTCAGAATTTTCACTGTCGCTTCAGACAAACCTAACGTCTCAAAAGATTCCATCTCTTGGTATGCGTCCTTTCTTCAATGGTACGATGCACAAGGTGATAAGGAGATAGGCCCCTAACCACACCGCATGGCTCTGACCAAAAACCATCTGTTTCCGGGCGGTCAAAAATAATCCGAAGGTACGGCACCCGGAATCCCGAGGAATGGGGCGTCCGGGAATAATGCGCCGCAGTGACGGGGTAGAAGGGATTGCCGCAGGTGAGTGTTTTACAACGGCCCGTTCGAAGTTCTTGTTCGGAGCGCACTATACTCCCTAATGAGGCTCTATGCAAGCATTATATACAAAAATCGACCTGATCGGCGGAATCGGAACCAAAAATCTTTCTGCATCCCCCCGCCGACAGCTTTTCGTGCCCTCACTCCCTCGGATAACCACATGACGAACAGCACCCGGGGTATCAATGCGGGCTTTTCGGGGCATAAGTGAATTGCAGGGGGGTATGACACCGTTGTCAGCGTAATAGCTGCAATTTTATCGACGTCTCGCATGGTTACCCGGCATCGCCAGGGTAATGCCGTCTCGATTTGATGTTTTACTGCAATGGGTATAGGCTGTGACTGGCATTTGGAATAGCAAGGAAAGCAGCCTTCATAAAGCAAGCGCCTCTTAAATGAAGGCCGATTTCAAAAACACAACCGAGGTGCTTTGATAGATTGTGATTGTAGCCCTAAAATTCAGGCTTTGGATAGTGCCACGATAGTACCGATTAGGCGCTATCAATAAAATTTGAGAAAGGATGCGGCCATGAAGCCAACCCAAAAAGTCCTTGGCGGAAGAAAAGACGTGAAAGTGGCCATCGTTCAAACTCCGCCCGTGTTTCTGGACCGGGAAAAGACCATCGATCGAGCTTGCCGGAAGATCACTGAAGCAGCCGGTCAGGGTGCCGAGCTGATCGTCTTTCCCGAGGCCTGGGTTTCAGGCTATCCTTATTGGAGCGAGGGATGGGGTTCAACGCTGCAAAAATGGGCTGCGGTACGGATCCTCTTTTACGATAATGCGATCATCATTCCCAGCGAGGATACTGACCGCCTCTGTGGAGCAGCAGCCAAGGCAAATGCCCACGTGGTCATCGGCTGCAACGAGATGGACCCGTGCGTGGGAGTTCACACCATGTACAACACCCTTCTTTTCATTGACCGATCCGGAAAGATACTCGGCCGGCACCGTAAGGTTATGCCCACGTTCGTAGAACGAGCCGTATGGGGCAGTGGCGACGGATCCGACCTGGTTTCTTACGACACCGACATCGGACGCATCGGCGGCTTGATCTGCGGCGAACATTTGATGACTTTGGTGCGGGCGCGAATGATCGACCAGGGAGAAGATTTCCACGTTGCGGTTTTTCCCGGCGCCTTCTGCCTCCACTCCGGGCCAAAGCTGGAGGAGGCCGATAGGGAGGGCCGCTATTTTTGGGGACACACCTTGACTCGGTCCCATGCACTGGAGGCGGGAGCATTCGTCCTTTCTTCCTGTGGCTACATTACACCGGATGACATTCCTCCTGACTTCCCGCTCTTCGAAACGTTGAACATTGATTACGCCCACGGCGGCAGTTCCATCATCTCACCCATTGGCATACCCTTAGCACCGCCTACTTCGGGAGATACTATTATTTATGCTGTCTGCGAGGCGGATATGATTAAAGTATGGAAAGCAATCATCGATACTGCCGGCCACTACTCCCGTCCGGACATTGTCAGCCTTAACTACCACCCCATCAAAAATATAGTAAAGGCGGTGGAGCAAACACCCCGCGATGAACTCGAGCGCACTGCTGAGCAGCACGGAGTAAGTGCGGATACGGTTGAAGCCACCGTAGAGAGGCTTGGACCAAAAGACTAAACCGGCCTGGAACGGCGTCGCCTTTTGTGAAGTAGCCCGGTACATTTTACAACTTCGGCCGCGCCTTATACATCCCCTCTTAAGTCTGCCTCTATCCTTTCGAAACAATAAAAAAGGGGGCAAAAAACTGCCCCCCTTTTTTATACTAAGGCATAATCGTGGTTATTTTTTCGGAAGTTTCCAGAAGAGATTCAGCTCCGCTCCGCCGGCCCGAATATTGGTGCCCGTTGGAGAGGATTCATACAGCATTTGATTCTTCTGAGTGATTGTTCCGCTGGTTCCATCCATATCAAAGACATACCAGAGCGTCCCCGCTCCCGACGGCACGCTGTAGGTGGCGATGAGTCCCGAACCCCGGTAAACCTCGACTTTCGCCCCCGACTGGGCCATCGCATTGCTGTACGTGGAAGAGCGGTTGCTGTAATCATGGATATAATAACTGTAGGTTCCGCTTCGCTGCTGGGTAATGGTGACGGTCTCCGGTCCGTAACTTGAGGTGTCGTCCACATCCAGATTCGCGCCTGCGCCCGAGGGAGTCTTGTTTGAATAATAGACATGAAATCTTCCTCCGGCACCATCCGGTCCGGTCAGGTGGGAATCCAGATCGGAAGGAGAAGCGCCCCAGGTAAGCACGATCCGGGTCTCGCCAGCCGCCAGTTGGGGAGATAGGGCCACGGTAATCTGCGTGGTTGTCCCTGCGGTAATCGAAACCGTCTGGGTGTTGGTGATGTAGCCGCTCAGGCTGGTGGTGAGCGTTCCGGATCCGGCGGATACGTTTGAGAAGGTATAGACGCCGGACGCATTGGTGGTCCCCGAGGAACCTCCGATAGCGACCGAAGCTCCC
>JAFGRE010000205.1 GCA_016935335.1 Deltaproteobacteria bacterium | reverse complement strand
TCCATAACGATATTACATCCCTATACAAAAGAGAAGATGACATTTGATACAAAGGTTCCCGCTTATTTTGAATCACTTTTAAACAGTTGACTTCTTAGATAATCGTTTCACCCGACATTTTTACGCTGTACTGCAAAATGCAGGTGAACTACGCGCTATGCCATTACCCCGAACTTATGCAATTGTCAAAATGCAACTCTAATCCCGGTGTCGCACGGTCACGCCGTGTCGGGGGCACTTGTTTTAGCTAGTTTCCGTACCGCAGCTGGAGATATTTGGTGGAGAACCGATCCGGTTGAAAGCCGACATTGAATTTTCGATGGGGAAAGTCAATGCTCCAGGGAGATGCATGGTCGTTCAGGTGATCGTAGTTGTAATAGACGGTCTCGTAATGAGCCCCCTTATCGAGGATGGTTCCATCGCCATAGCCGTAAAAATAGTTTTGCGTTGTCTTCCAGAGCGCTCCCTTGTCGTCAAACCCTTGGGAAAAACCGCTCTTCCAACAGCCGCCCAAGCACCAAATAATTTTTTTACTGTAGATGGAGCAGGCCTTCTTGGTCTTGGGGGTTGCTTCAATTACCCATACCTCCGGCCATAATCTCCAGTTGGCACGAAAGAATTTTCTTCCCACAGTGGAAGGATTAAGCCGCCTGGTATTATGCGTTTCGGTGATATAGTCACAGGAAAAGAGGGTGGTCAACTTAGGTTTTACTTCAATGACTTTCCAGTTCCATTGACTCATGGGGACATCCAAGGTTCGGAAATCGCCGATAGTGGCATCACAATTCATGAACGCATCAAAGCGCTGATCACTGGAGAGCCTGCGCACTCGCCTGATCGAAGGGATGTAATTGAAGGAATCGTCCGGGATTGCCTGATCATGATACCGGTAGGTAAGATTGCCGAATCCGCGCAGGTCATCGGGATCTTGCCCGTAAACGAGTTCCTTGAAAAAAACATCCTTGAATGCCGGGCTATAGGTCGGTTTAGGCTCCAATATTTCGCGGGTGGTAAGGAATAGGCGATCCCAACTCATAGAGATTGTCCGCTCAACGTCCCCCGCGCTGTTTACGTACTCCATGAGCACCCAATCATGGGTGAAATCATCACCGTCGAAGGTATTGATCTGGTTATACCAGGCCTTCACCCCGGCCTGCGGATCGTTTTTTGAGAGGTCAAAGAACGGTATTCCGCCGGTCCACCAGCCCCCATCTTTATCCCGCAGGTTGCCGTTTTTATCGAGGACGGCCCTTCCCTTGTTGCTTATGGTTACTTCCATGAAGGATTTCGGAACCGGCCAGGGCTTGTATGGCGCGATGACCATCTCCATCCCTTTCTTGACCATATCGTAAATATTTTCACCGGTAAGGGCAATCAGATCGTCTTTGAGTTCTTCCACATTATCCTTGGTGATTACCATGCCCTCGGTTATTTTGCCGTTGGTCAAATTCGCAAGACTTTGGGGCGGCTCTTGCCAAAGGCCGGTAAAATCGTAAAACTCGGGCAAGGCTTCGATAGAATAATAACCGGGTATCTCCGATTCCTCATCGCTGATGGCAAAGGCCGGCGGCATCCTCAGCAATGAGAACACCAACGCCGAGACAATGAGGATGATGAAAGACAGTGTTTCCGACCGTTTCATAGAGTGTTATCCCCTGCTGCCATAGTTTAAATCGCTGAATGATCTGGATGATGTGTTTTGCCGTCTCTTTTAAGCGAGGCAAAAGTCTGGAGTCGATCTAGCCGTGGAATAATCAATACATGGTAGCCATGTAAGGCCATATTTTTGTCCATACCTATTGTTTTGTCAAGCGATTATTATATAACCGGATTCCCCGGAAATTGAGTGCCGCACCTTTGCGTCCGGGTGATTACGTTTTGACGGAAGTAAGGGTGGTTTCTATTTTGTCGGAGATTTTGTTTGAGAAAGATTATAAATTAGTTAGAATAAAAATTTTACCCTCGGAGAAGATATGACACATCCGCTTTTGACACAATTGGGACGGGATATTCTCATCGGCAGCGGCGCCATCGGAACGTGTCTTCGCCAACAAGGAGGCATGGCTGGCGATTCCGTGGAGATGCTGAACCTTCAGCGGCCGGAAGCGGTTACCACGTTGCACCGGGAATATAAACAGGCGGGCTCCCGGATCCTAATCACCAATACCTTTGCGGCCAATCCGTTGCTGCTGGAAGATGGGGGGGAAGCTGACAGATGTCAATCCATCAACCGGGCGGGGGTTCGACTGGCAAAGGAAATCGCCGGCTCGGAGTGTATGGTGTGGGCGTCGGTGGGGCCGCTTTCCCTTGGCCTGCGGCATGATGATTTTGAGACAGACGAGTTGGTTCGCCTGTTTTCATTGCAATGTCAGGCGGTTACTGATGCAGACGCCTTGGTTCTTGAAACCTTTACCGATCCGCGTGAAGCAACGACCGCCCTCACGGCGGCGGCGGTCACGGGCTTGCCGGTTATTTTCCAAATTGGCAATATCGGGGCCGGCCGAGATCGGTGGAAACGGATCGATTTGCTGTTGGGTGTTGCCCTTGATGCAAAGGTCTTTGCCGTGGGAACAAACTGCCAGCACCCCGATGATATTGTCAAAACCGTTCGGTATCTTGCCGCCCATACATCACTTCCGTTAACCGCCGCACCAAATGCGGGCAATCCCCGCATAGATCGAGGCCTCGTTACCTATGATTTTTCTCCCAAGGATCTTGGAGATGTTGGGGAACGGTTGGCGGACGCTGGCGCGGCGGTAGTGGGAGGGTGTTGCGGGACCACGCCGGATCATATAAGGCGGCTGGCCTCGGTTATCGGTGGACGAAAAGTGGTGCGGCCCAAGCAGATTGATTTCCCCTCGGAACGCCATGTGCCTGTCGCCGGCGAGGTCGTGCGGGCTGAAAATCATATCAGAAAAATCATGTCCGCCTCGACCTTTGTTGTCAGCGTGGAAATACGGGCTGACCGCCGGCAGAGTCTGGATGAGATCGTGTCCGGAGCCGGAAAAATTGCCGACGCCGGTGCGGATTTGTTCGATGTTCCCGACAACCCGGGGGCGACAGTCGGAAGGGATGCCGCCGTGGTTGCCTCGAAACTGCAGGAGATTGCGGGAATCCCGTCGATCTGTCATATGTCGGTTACCCATTCAAACCTTCTTCACATTCATTCTCGTTTAATCGGCTGCTGGGATTTGGGTCTCCGGGGAATTCTGGCAATAACCGGCGATTCTCCCTCCATGGGACACCTGGGGAATCTGGCGAAGCGGGTAACCGATATGAAAAGTTCAGTAGAATTATTGAGGCTCGTCAGGACATTGCGAAACGGGACGATGATCAACGGTGAGGAAGTCAGGGACGCTCCGGATTTCTGTGCCGGCTGTGCGACGGGGAGGTACTCAAGCGGACAGATGGCGTGGCTGAGAAAGAAAGTTGATGCCGGTGCGGAGTTCGTCTTCTCGCAACCGTTGTTTACCCTTGATGACGTTAAGCGCCTTCGCGACAGCATATCATCCCTGCCGGTTCGGTTTTTCCCGGGAGTGATGCCCTTGATGAGCAGACGGAATGCGGAGTTTTTTGCCGGGGGGCGCATCCCCGGAATAACGATTCCAGTAGAGTTGATGGAATCGTTTTGCACAATGGACTCCCTCAGCGATCAGCGCCGCTTCGGGATGGAGAGAGTGACGGAGTTCGTGGAACAGCTTCGGGAAGAAGCCGACGGAATGTACCTGATCATGCCTTTCGGCAAAAACCGCTATGGGGAGACTGCGGAAATCGTTCGTTTCATCAAGGCGAGGGCGAAGGAAAGGTAAGTGGGTCCCCGCTACTCCTCTCAACCGCCGCGGACTATTTTGAGCTTGGCGTCAATCAGTTGTTTGTGGTTTAGGTGCAGGAGGTTGGCGAGTTTGTGCACCAGATAGTCTTCGTGCTGATCGAGAACTCCATCGGTATACACGACCTTCCAGACCATCTCGATAATGCTGATTTTTTCCTCCATCGAATAATTTTGATTAATAACATTGGTAAAGTGCCACAAATCAATGCTTCGTTCCAACTCAGCTTTGGAAGCCCGAAGGAGTTGCGTGGCAGCCTCCTCGGAAAGGCTATAATCTCTTATTAAAATAGAGACGATGGCGTCTCGCTCGGCATCGCTGAACTCTCCATCTATATGCGCCAGCTCCAGGAGAAGAGCGCAGGTGGCAACCATGCGGTCCTGAACGTCTTCAGTTTTTTCATCACCCGAAGGTGACGCCGTGCGTTTGCCGAGGAATTTGGTGACCAGATCAAACATTTCGCTTTCCTTTCCCGCAAGTCGAGAAGTAATGCCGTAAGGAATTATGGAGCCGGGTTACTTAAAGCCCGATGCTTTCCCAGATAGCCCTTTGCCACCGCATCATCAATGGTGGAACGGGCAAAGTCCCAGAGCGGTCTGGAGATATCCCCAATCACCTTCGTGTGATCAATGACTTGATCGGCGGTAATCCCATGCTCTTTCCAGGACTTGCCCTTGGTATAATAATTATGGAGTAACGGCATAAGGCAATCGAGGGCCCGGGCGAATTTTGATTCCGGCGTGATACGGGCTTCGAATTCGATCCAGAGTTCCTGCAGCCGGGATGCCTGGTCAGGGGGCAGCAGCCCGAAAAGGCGCTGAGCCGCTTTTTGTTCCCGCTCGGATTTATTGTGCGTCGCGTTGCTATCGTAACAGTACGTATCACCGGCGTCCGTCTCGACGATGTCATGGACCAAAAGCAATTTTATCACCCGGGCTGAATTCAGGGGTTGGTCGGCATATTCGGCGAACACGAGAACCATGAGGGCCACATGCCAGCTGTGTTCGGCGGAGTTCTCCTTTCGGTGCGCGTCGATAAGGTATGAACGGCGGATGACATTCTTGAGGTTATCGACCTCGAGAATAAACTGTACTTGGTTTCTTAAACGGTTGTCTTCCATGATTACTTCCGCAGGTCCCTATCAAACCTGATGATGGCGGGCCGGAAGCCCGCTCGTGAACGACGGGTGCCGAGAATGCCCGGGTTCCGAGTCACTAATCGAAATCAGAATAGATCTCTCCGAAATTGATGCCCGCGATAGTGGCGGTTGCGTAAGATTTCCTTAACAGAAATGTCGTGTTTTTGAAATCCTGCCCGGTGCATCCGTTTTGGATGGCGACATATGCCTCGATGAAGGCTGCGAGACCATCCGCCGCTTTGACAAGCTCTCCGTCTCTCGGCATATATTCATCCGAATTGTGGTTTTTGTTGATGAACTGGCTGGGCGTCCTCTTGATTTTTCCGTCGACGGTTATCACGCTGTAGAATTCATTCTCTTCGTCCGGGAACTCTTCGAGAACGCCGGTAAATAATTTCATTTCCCCATGCCATTGGTCGGGAATGAGGCGAAAGACCTCCTCCTTCATCTGTTCTTTTTCATACTCCTTGATCAGGTCGCTGAGCCCTTCTATGGATCTTTTTACCGGGGAAATGATATCGCGTGTCAGAACTTCCGGGAGGTCGTGAAACAGCCCGGTGAAAAAGTTGTTGACGCACCGTCGATAACAGGCGTTGATCTCCAACGAAAACAGATAGGAGACAATTGCCACAAACAGCATATGTCCCAACACCGAGGTTCGGGGAATCTTATGGATGTGCGCCCATCGCGCCTGGAATCTGAGCTGGCCGCATAGGTCGATAAACTTTCTGTAATTCTGATACATTGCCAACTTGGTTATGCCTTTTAGATCATAGTATCGTTCCTGGTTCTGCTGCAGGGTTTTGTTGATCTCGCTGATTTCATAACCGTGGGGATATGCGTGTTCTATCAGATCGAACTCCCATTTGGTGGCGTAGAAATGAGCGGCGCTCAGAATTCTTTTGTTGAGCGTATTGTCGCTTTCTGAAAAATAGTATCGGAAGCGTTCACAGAAATTCTTCCCCAGACAGGAAATCGTCGGCTCAAGCTTCTCGTATACCCATTTGTTCAGGCGCTCGTACTGAGCCGTATCTTCTTTGATTTTGTAGAAGATGGGAGGCTTGATATCCGTGAGAACAATGCGTTGCAGAAACTCGAACAATCCGCCTTCAATAATCTCGGTCCAGCTGAAGGTTTTTTTCTTCTCTTCGAACTTTCCTAAAAAATATGCGATCAGCATCTTGTGCGCTTGCTTGTCCAATTCGGCGAAGTCCACCGGGCGCAGCTTGTCATTCCAGCGCTGCATGTAGGCAGCATCGAAGATTTTCAGAAGCAGGGCTTTTCGTATCATCGTTTAATTTCGGTCACATACTGCGTGGGAAGAAAATTGCCGGACCAGCATCCGGGACTGCGGCATCCCGTTCCCCTTGAACGGTGAAGAAATCGTGCGCATCGGATTGCCGGATTTCATTCCGATGTCACGGCAACGAACCATGCGGCCTGGGTCTGGATGCACCGATATCAGGATAGTCTCTCACGAGGAAAGGTACTGAGGTTCCGTCGTCGCCTTATCCCACCACCTTGTAAACAACATCGTGATCGCGGACGCGGTCCTTGACCTTGATACCGACTGAGTCACCAACTTTTGCCACCGATACGGATTGATTCTCAACCTGCATGGAATC
>JAFGRE010000027.1 GCA_016935335.1 Deltaproteobacteria bacterium | reverse complement strand
GTAGTTGTGGTTTTTCCGTTTGTCCCGGTTATGCCCACCACTTTGATCTGTTGCGACGGATCATCATACCATCGAGCCGAAATCCAACCCAAAGCTTCCCGGCTGTCACCAACCTGAATCCAGGTGACCGCAGTCTCCTCCGGGGTCCGCTCTTCAGCTACAACGGCTGTAGCCCCTTGCTGAATCGCTGCGGCAATGAAATTGTGGCCGTCATGATGTGTGCCCTTGATCGCGACAAACAAGTAGCCCGGGCGAACTTCCGCGGAGTGATACGCAATGCCGTGAATATCTAAGGATAGATCTCCCGAAATACCTGCCGTTTTTAGGCCTTCAATGAGAGTGAACAATTTCATAATCACAAGCACATAACGAATAAGGACATATTGTAAGCGAACTCATACATCATGTTACCGGCTCAAAAGAAACCCGGCATTCGGTGTCGGATCGCAACGGAGTTCCGGGCGACGGCCTCTGTGAAACTGCCCTTCCTGTTCCTTCTATCTGGACGGTAAGCGGATAGCTCTGCGCTAGCTGTAATACTCTTCGCATACTGAGGCCGATGAAATTCGGAACACAGTGTAACCCGTACTGGTCTTTTTCCAAATCGGCGCCAGGTTGCTCAAGAGATTTTTTCGACAAATTTTTCTCCACACCCGCAATCGAAGGATCATATTGAGGAAGCACATTCAAATAGTTTAAAACTTGTTCCGATATCTGTTTAAACGCAGGGGCAGCCACTGTACCACCGAATCCTCTCCCGCGAGGCTCATCGATTACTATCAACACAGCTATCCGGGGATCGTACGCCGGAACAAACCCCATAAAAGAACCGGTGAACTTGGACTGTGAAAATGAGCCGGTCTCGTGGTCAACCTTTTGAGCGGTTCCGGTTTTACCTGCAACCGGAAAGCCATTAATACGAGCGCTCTGTCCGGTACCGCTTTCCACGACCACCACCATCAAATCGCGAATAGTCTGACAGGTCTTCTCAGAAATTACATTTCGAATCACGTGAGGATAATTTCTCATCAAGGTTTCACCTTTTTTCGTTACCACTTCCTTGACGATATACGGCCTCATCAAGTAACCACCATTAGCAATCACGCACAGGCCGTTGATAAGTTGCAGAGCCGTTACCGCAATTCCTTGGCCGAAGGAAATAGTCCTCATATCTATATCGCGCCACTGTTGGTATGGTCTGACGAGTCCCGCAGACTCCGCTGGCAAATCCATTCCGGTTTTGTCTCCAAAACCGAACGCGCGGATATACTGATAGAACGTGGCATCATCTAAGCGTTCGGAAATCTTCACAGCCCCGATGTTCGACGAAAATGCCAGAACTTCAACAAACGTAAGGTTTTCGTATTTATGAACATCATGGATGGTCCTATCGGCGACTTGGTAAGAGCCGTTCTCGCAATCAATCACTTCCTCGGGAGAGATTACATTTTCTTCCAGGGCTGCTGCGGCCAGAAAGACTTTGAACGTTGACCCCGGGTCAAAACAGTCGATGACCGCCCGATTTCGCCATATAGAAGGAGAAGCGTTTCTAAAGTTGTTGGGATTGAAATGAGGTTGAAGCGCCAATCCCAAGACCTCTCCGGTTTTTGGATTCATGACGATGCCCATTCCCCCGCGAGCATGAGCATTCTCAACAGCTTTCTCAAGCTCCTTTTCTAAAATATATTGGACGGTCAGATCGACCGTTAAAACCAGGTCATGACCGTCACGAACATCCAGGGAAGTCTGACACAATGAAAGGATTTGATGTCCCAATCCGTCCCGTTCCACTACCAGATACGCTGATTCTCCGGCAAGACATGAATCATATTTGCATTCCAACCCCTCAAGGCCGTATCCGTCTTCTCCCACGAAGCCCAGGAGGTGACCTCCTATTTCACAGTGTGGATAAAACCGTTTACTTTCTTTCACACAGCAAACCCCCGCGAGTCTTTTACTTTCCACTTCTTCCCTTCGTGCCGGAGAGATACCCCGCTTGAGCCATCGAAAAGGCGAAGAGCTTCTTAAGTCCTCATGTATTTTTTTCGAATCCTCTTCTAAAAGATCGCCAAGAACCACGGCAGTCTTTCGAGGTTCTACAACCTGCCCCGGGTGCGCGTAGACTGAGTCAACCTCGACGCTCACCGCTAGTTCATTGTGATTCCGGTCGTAGACAACCCCTCGAGAAGACTTTAGTTCAACCCGCTGTTTGCCTTGACGTTCGGCTTTTTGAAATAACGTCGGTCGTTTTAATATCTGCAGTTGATAAGCACGTATCCCTATAATGGTGAGAAAGGAAATGAAAATAAGAAGAATGACTACGAGTCGAAATCGAATCCACCTTTCGAAAGTCTCAGTCATGGTAGAATCACAATTTGCTCCGGCTTGGGATTAGTAAGGCCCAATTCCTTTTTTGCTATCGTCTCGATTCGAGACGGTGACCTCAGAGTGGATGTTTCAACCCGTAAACGCTGATTCTCTTGGATACGCTCCTGATAAATCTTGTTCCACCGGGAGAGTTCATATCCGATTTGAACCACCTCAATTCGGGACCAAACGAACAGGAGGAGGCAGAGAATAAGGGTAGTAATAAAAGCCAATTGATATTTAACTCCCTTCTTCAAAGGAACCACCCTCTCTTTGACGATTTGCTGCCCTAAAATGTCAGCATGAATATAAGCGCGATTAAAAACGTGATCCATCAGACAACTCCTTGGTGATTAAAGTCTCTCGGCCACCCGAAGCCGAGCGCTCCGGGATCGTGCGTTCCGGCTAATCTCCTCGGGCGTCGGTACAAGAGGCTTTTTGGTTAGCAGTCTCAATTTGCGAATATGTCCACAGCCACAGCGAGGGATGTTCGGCGGACAGATACACTGACGGGCATTCCCACGAAAGGTGTTTTTCACAAGCCGGTCTTCCAATGAATGAAACGAGATCACCGCAATTCTTCCGCCAGGCGCTAAAATGTCGATGACATCAGGAAGCGCCTTTTGCAGGTGGATCAGCTCGTCATTAACCGCAATACGAAGCGCCTGAAACGTGCGGGTAGCGGGATGGATTTTCCGAGGGCGGGCACGGACCGGTATCGCTTGGGTAACAACCTCTGCCAGTTTCCTCACTGTCCTAATGGGCGCTTCCTCCCTGGTTTTCACAATCGACCGGGCGATAGAAGCGGCCCACTTTTCTTCGCCGTACTCCCGAATAACTGTCTTCAGCCGCCCTTGCGAAGACTCATTAACAATCATGGCAGCGGTCAGTGTTTGGTCTGTATCCATTCTCATATCCAGGGGTCCTTCAGTCAAGAAGCTGAAGCCACGTGAGGCTGACGAAAGCTGATACGAAGAAACACCGAGATCAAGTAAAACTCCGTCAACCGACTCAACGTGAACCTCCAAGAGAATCTCCTTAATCTGGGAATAATTTCCCTTAACTAAAAAGCATCTTTCCTTAAAGGAGGCTAAACGCCTCCGGGCGTAAGTGAGAACCTCTTCGTCTCGATCAACGCCGACAAGAAGCCGTATGTCCGGACAGGACTTAAGAATATGGAATGCATGGCCTCCCCCTCCTACTGTTCCATCTACATAGATTTTCCCGGGATGGCAGTTGAGTGACGCTAGTGTTTCCTCAAGCAAAACGGGCTCATGAATATTTTCCATAGCAATAGTGCCATAGTTGTCCACCTAAAAGCCCAGATCCGCCAGTTTTTTGGCGGTATTCTCAAAATTACTTTCCGAAGCTCTGAAGGCCGGCTGCCAGTTCTCTTTACTCCAAACTTCGATATGGGTTACGGACCCGGCGAAGGTTATATCCTTGTTCAGTTGAGCATAGTCGCGAAGCCGTGGGGGGATAAGAATGCGTCCCAACTTGTCGACAGCTACGTCGTGGGCCCCGGCAACAAAAAAGCGCTTAAATTCTCGGGTATCGGGGTCGTTCAAGGGAAGCGATGCGATTTTCTGTTCCAACCGGATCCAGTCATCAAAGGTAAAAGCCCATAGATGGGCAGGAATGTAGTTGGTGATCACCAGACGTTCGTTATCCTTGGGCAGAATACTCCTAAACTGAGCCGGAAGGCTGGCCCTGCCCTTGGAATCTATGGTATGCTCGTAAGTCCCCCGAAACATAAGCTGATAAAAATGTTAGATTTTATACCACTTTTTCCCACTTTTTCCCACTTGTGTACAATACTATCCCCTTTTTTTTGTTTGTCAAGAAAATAATTACATTTTCATTAATTATTTCATTATCTTAATAACCCCCAAAATATGGTGGGGGTTACTATCAGCCTTCCCATCATGTAGTACGAGGTGTCTGATTGAAACCATGCGGGCAACGATACAAATGAAGGGCATGTAAAACAGATTTTTATTTTTTTCATATTGCCTCCTTTCCTCCCTTTTCCACCCTGAAGACCGCCGCCGTACCAGCTTCCGTGAAGACTTCGATAAGCCCCTGGCGATTCTCTTTCGCAGCCGCTAATGACCCAATAAATTGCTCGATATGTATATTTTGGTTGCATGATAGCCCAATAATACGATATATCTAAGCTCTAAATTAGGTCATTAGTATTTTACAAGCACGGCGCAGCCCTATTTTATGCTTAATACCCATTTAAAAACATTAAACGAACGAACTCATTGGGCGATCGACTACGTGGTAAATAAGAAAGGCCTTTCGAACAAGAAGCTTTCCATTCTCCTTTACTTCAACAAAAACACTATCAACAGCTACCGCCGCATGGCAACCGCTCCGAGCGTCGATTTTGTCGTCAGGTTTTGCAAGGAATTTAAATTTAATGCCCACTGGTTTCTCTTCGGTGCGGGTGAGCCGTTTCCTGGCGCCCGCGAGGAAGTCCCCCAGATCTGCGGACCGGTTGACAACGCAACCCTTATAGGAAACCGCATCACCCGACGGCGGGAGGCTTTGGGAATTTCTCAAACAGAGTTGATGCAAAGGATGGGAGTGACTCTCGACATGCTCCGCACCTGGGAATCAGGCATTCTTCCTGCGGGAATTCTCTTGCGTCAATTGGCAGGCGCTCTCAAATGTACTGAAGAATGGATCCGCGATGGGGAAGGAAATCTGCAATCCCCAGCGCCCTCCCCGAAAGTTCCTGAGGAGCCCCTCCCCCAAAGGTGTCCTCCTGGAATCGACCCCTTCGCCCAGGCAGTATCCCAACTGAAGGCTATCTACGACTCCCGCCTTCCCCTTTACATCCAGGCAATCGAAACCAGTCTCCAATCTCTTGATCATGCCGTGCGGCAAGCTCGGGAATCACGGCGGCTGCAGGAAAAACTCGATCTCATCGGCAAGGCGGCCAGCAAGTTGAAAGTGGACTCCCTTATTAAGAAAACATAAGGAAAGCAAGCATTTCCTGTGCAAGCATTCGCGGCGGCAAAGAATCTTGGCTGCACGTTAAAGAATAAATTCGGCCCCACTTCCCGATTGAAGACAGGGAAGGCAACACTCCCTTGATTAAAACGGTCAAGGTTCTACCGTGGTGTACCATCTCGCAGACACTTAACACACAAGGGAGGAAACCTCACGGGGAAGGAAAAATAAAATGGTGATAGGAGAGCGGCAGAGTCTTCATGGCCGCTTTTTATTCCGGAGTACGGTCTTTCTCGATGCGTTCAGACGGGAGATAGGTTGCACATGGACTGACAGGACTTTAAAATGATCCCGATCGCGAGGGAGTAATATCGCATATCAAAAGGCAGCATAGATGGCGTTCCGGCGTTTGATGGCAATGACGTTTTCTCTAAAAAGCAGAAACGAAACCCCAGGTCCGACAGCCAGCGGGCTCTTCGGATAAACGCAGCCATTGATACAACCATTGGCTCATTGATGAGGGGGGTTACCTAAACAAGTACTCTTAGATCGAAAGGAGGAGCATGATATGATCGCCAAATTCTTAGCGGGCTGGTTGTTTGTAGTGTGGGGACTCCTGGGATTCCTGTGCGCTGTGTTTGAAATGATTTCCTTGCGGTTCCCCCCTCTTTCAACGGCAGGGATCGGCTACTTGATCGTGGCTCAGTTAGGAGCGATTACAATCTGGCTTGGGTTTCATTTTGTTATGGATGAATAGCCGCCCCAGTCCCGGCGTACATCCTCTGCCGCAAAACGAAGAGTTGTTCATGTAAAAAATCAACGCGCTCTATACCCGTTCGCCCTATTGCGTCACCATCGTCTATTCAGAAATGGTCACCACATTCTGCTCTTGTCCGGGTTTGGCCAACCTCGTTTCCCACGAGCCATAAACGGGATTGGGAAGAACAATCCACTTTGTTCCCCAGCATTGGGCGTATCGAACGGCCACCTGCCGTCGTTCCTCCGGGCTGACCCTCATCGCGCCTGATACAAAGTCATTGAGATCGTCGCCGACAATTAAGAGAACTCTGAATCGCTCGGCAACAAACATCCGGCCTGAGTTCTTATCAGACGTCCATTCCGCCTGTTCCTACCTGCTGAAAATCGTATCCCGGCCATCCTCGATAGGGAAGCCAAGCGCTCTCAAATTTTCCCGGGTTGCATCCTCGACATCGTGTGACCGGTTGGTAACGTAGCAGACCGTTACCTTCCGACTCTGGGCATAGTGTGCGAATTCGAGGGCTCCTGGTACGGCAAACGCCCTTCGTTCAAGTACCCACTGCCTCCATAGGTCACTATCGTGCTTTCTGTTTTCGCGCACCAGCCGGGCATGATAGGAGTGATTAGACAATACTGTTTCATCAATGTCGAGAATCACCGCCGGCGGCAGAGCAAAATATCCTTCCACTTGTTCCGGCACCGCAGTCCATGCAGGCTCTTCTAATCCCCGGTCAAGGGTCATCCTCACAAGGGTATAAGCCTAGCTGGCTATCATTCGATATTCGACAGACGTCCGTATCCAGAAAGTGCTCTGACAAAGCTGGTGTCGGACGAACCCCTCATCTGCAGAGCAGGGGTTACCACTGCATGCCGCCACCAGTAAAATTACAATCACCGGAAAAGAAAGTCTGTGGCTTCGCGGTACAAAAATCATCGCTTCTTTCTCGCTGCTGCAGTCCGAGATAAAAGAGAACCTGTCCGCCTTTTTCTCCCTCCTGAAGGGTGCTAAGCTCATCCGATATCCTGAAAACATATTTTGCACTATTGTGGTGTCATATCAATATAAATTAACGCTCCGCCGGACAGTGTAGAAAAATAATCGGACAGAAAATTCTTTGGGGAAAATCATACAACGAGCGGCTAGAGATCTTCTTGGAGGGGGGCGGCTGCCCGTCTTTTCATGATCTTCATCTCAAGCAAACAGAGGCTACACACCCCATCCGCGACATCATCCCCTGTTCTGCTTTTCACAAGCATGTAATAGCAGCTCTCAAAGCGGCTACAATTAAGGCATTCCCGTTTTATCCCATCGTCGGTTATACACCCGAAGGCAGTATTGCAGACGTTACAATACCTGATCATATTCCTATCCTTTTTCTCGGTTTGACCGCCCTCTGTTTTCGCATTCAATCCACTGGCAGGTATATCGGCACAACTGAACAATTGCTTTAGAAGAAAGCGTTTTAATCGCTAAAAATCAGGACCACCGTCGATCGATTCCGGATTCGCGCAGAAGCTGAAGGTGGGCACGAAGTTGATTCCTAAGAAGTGATAAAGGTGGGGGGGCAGGATCACCCGCTTTTAACAGAAGCTTTTATCTTAATACCGAACTTTTCTATTTTGGACTGGAGAGTTGGACGAGAAAGACCGAGAAGCTTTGCCGCGTGGGTACGGTTTCCCCCGGTAATTATAAGCGCCTCTTTAATAAGCAAGGTAGCGAAGTGGTCAATGCAATAGTCAAAAATGTTCTCACTCTTACCGGAAACCAGCACCTTACGCAACCATTGTCGCATTTTGTCGTCAACCGATTGGTCATCGGCATCAGTGGGAGGACTTTCACCGCTGATTGCCTGGGATATGTCCCCTTCTTTTAACGGCCCTCCGCGGTTAAAAATCACGGCCTTCTTAATGGCATTTGCCAATTCTCGAACATTCCCCGGCCATTCATTACTCTTAAGCATGTTCATTGCCTCGTCGCTGATGCCCGGATTGACCATATCCATCTCTTTGGTAAATCGGGCAAGAAAATACTCGGCGAGAAGAGAGACATCGTCTAACCGTTCCCGGAGCGGAGGGAGAAAGAGGGTAACCACTTTGAGCCTGTAATAAAGGTCTTCCCGAAACCGGCCGTCGGCAAGCGCAGCTTCAAGGTCTCTGTTCGTTGCTGCAATAATTCGCACATCCACGGGAATGGGCATCCGGCCCCCAAGGCGTTCAATGCTTTTTTCCTGAAGCAACCGGAGAATTTTAGCCTGGATACTGAGCGCCATATCTCCAATCTCATCGAGAAAGACAGTACCTCCATGGGCTTGTTCGATCTTTCCCACGCGGCGGCTAACCGCACCAGTGAATGCACCCTTTTCGTACCCAAACAATTCACTTTCCAAGAGGGTCTCGGGGATGGCTACACAATTGATTACCAGAAACGGCTTCTTGGCACGCAGACTGTGCTGGTATAGGGCGCGGGCAACCAGTTCTTTTCCTGTCCCCGACTCTCCCCGGATCAAAACAGTAGCATCCGTTGGTGCCACCCTGCCTATCGCCTTGTATAATTCTTGCATGGTCTTATGTCTTCCGATGAGAGCATCAGCATCAGCACTCTTCGGGAGACGGTCAATTTCCACTCTGGAGCCCATAAATCTCCCTGCTTCAAGACCTTGGTCAATCAAGGACAACATATCCGGGATTTCAAAGGGCTTCAGAACGTAATCGAACGCTCCTAGTTTTGTAGCTTCGATAGCAGTCTCGGTTGTTCCAAATGCTGTCATAATGATAACCGGCGTTTTTGTCTCAAGTTCTCGCATTGCCCGAAACGTTGCCAACCCATCCATCCCCGGCAGACGAACATCCATAATAATCAAGTCCGGAACCGTCTCCTGAACAAACGCCACGGCTGCCTCCCCGGAAGACGCTGTGTAAACATCGTGCCCTTCCATTGCTAAGAGCTTCTCGAAGCTCTGTCGCAACTGATAATCGTCGTCAACTATGAGAATTTTGCTCATCGCTACCTCTCCTGGCGGGGAGAATAATGGTGAATGTTGATCCCTCGCCCTCTTTCGATCTCAAATGTAATGTCCCTTGATGCTCGTTTATAATCCGGGCCGCGATTGTTAGCCCGAGGCCGGTCCCTTCTTCTTTGTTGCTGAAGAAGGGCTGAAAAACTTTCTCTTGGATGGTGGCAGGAATCCCCGGACCATTATCGTTCAGTTCAATGACCGCCACGCGCCCGGCCTTATCCACTGTACTTTCTCGTTCACTAATCCCAATCCGCCCACCGGGGCCCATGGCTTCGCAAGCATTTACAAGCAGGTTCACAACAACTTCTTTCAACTGCTCTGGATCAACCATAATCGTCGGCAGTCGTCCTTCCCGGTTCATGGCCACCGTTATATTATAAGATTCGAAACGGTCTTTGAGGAGTTGCAGGGCATTATCGACGACATCTGAAGGACTAACCTTCTGCATTTTCAGCTTGGGTGGACGAGAAAATTCAAGAAAGTTCTGAAGAATATTATCGATAACGAGTATTTCCTCAGAAACCACTTCAAAATCCTCTCGTTGCGAAGGAGCTAGTTCCAAGCTCCGTTCCAGAGAAAACAGCCGCATTTTAACAGACGTAAGTGGATTCCTAATGGAATGCGCCACTCCTGCTGCCAGCTTTCCCACGAGAACAAACTTTTCCATGTCTTGGATGAGACCGCGAACCTGCTGGCTTAAAGCGACAACCTCGTCTTCCGGGTTCTCTCCCCTCCCGGATCGATCCGTCTCTAAAGCGAGCTTCCGCACCGGGCCCAGAATTTGAGTTGTTACAATGACAACAAGCAGCCCCCCCATCAAAACAGCGATAGAAGCTCCCGTCAGAGCTATGAGTCTAAGTCGTTCGGCCTGGACCCGGCTCTCTTCCCGCGTAGCGCTGATTCGTTGGTATTGGATATCCTTGTATTCCTGAAACAAATCAAGGATGCTGAATATATGCACACTCACTTCTTGCAGAAGATCACCCCCTGCTTTGCGGTTGTCCGCCTTGTAAAGACTCACCACTTCATCAACCAAGTCAATGTAGCGTTTATATCCTAATTCGATCCGAACAATCATTCGCCTGTCCGCTTCAGCACGGGCAGAATGTTTGATTTCGTTGAGCCACCCCGAGAAATCCCGGCCGTATTTGTCAATTTGTCTGAGCCAGTATTTGTCTCCGTCAGCGCAATAACAGTCGAGAGAACCCTTCTGGTTTGCTAATGCACCTTCAAGTCTCCCCACCATCTGAACAGCAGCAACATCCTTATCAATCAAGTAGGAAAAAAGTCCTTCCATCCGATACGTATACCACACCATGAACAATCCACCACCCACGATAATGGAAATCATAAGAAGCACAAGCACGTATATTCGCGCTCTCAGACTGATTAACTTTTTCACCTTCACCCACCCATCAAACACAAGAAAAAATCGCCTCGCGCCCTCTTGTCGGTGCCCCGCAAAATAAACTCCTCAGTTGACCAACCTGATCTTTCCTCGATCTTCCAGTTGTCACCTTCCTTTCGTTCAATCAACGCGGACAATATTCTTTATTAGAACATTAAACATCCTATTTCGCAAATTTTTTGCGGAATAAAATCACCGAAATGAAACGTGGGGGAAGCGAAGAGAGGTGATCCTGGAAATGGAAAAGTCATCGTCCGTGTCGGGCCCTGCAATCCGACCGGCTATCGGTATTGTTGGTCTCTGCCTTCATCGACTGAAGTAACACGATACGGATAGTGCTCTCGCACCACGTCCCTGATCGCTGCCTTAAGTCCTTCAATATTATTGCCTTTTTTTTCAACAAAGGCCGCCGCATACCGCAGCAACGGGTGACTTGCGTAATCGGTAAGAAACGTGTGAACCACCACCGGAAGATTGTTTTTGGTGCTGCGGAGGTGCCGGAGAATTTCGAATCCATCCACATTCGGAATCTCAAGATCTAAGATCAAGATGTCGGGAGATTCAAGCTCAATCATCATCAACACTTCCCTGCCATCATTCGCCAGCTGTACCCGGTAGCCCTCAGCCCCCAATTCCCGTCGCAGAAATTCACGAATATTGCGGTTCCGATCAGCTATCAAGATCGAAATATTCTTTCTCACGTAACGTGCCTCCTTTAAGCACCATGATTTGAAGGAGCAAGGGCCGTGCCAGGATCTATCGGGAAACCACGCCCCAGTAACACTTCAAAAAGAAAAGGGATTTAAAAAAACCTGCACAAGTCATCGTTGCGAGGCAGCAATGACGCATGATGATAATTTTTACAGCCTGTAAATGCAGGCATCGCTTTGATTTCTCCTTTTTCCCTGGAGCGTTGACAGATATGGCCCATTTTAGTATAGTTTTTTGTGATGGCTTTTTATAAAG
>JAFGRE010000204.1 GCA_016935335.1 Deltaproteobacteria bacterium | reverse complement strand
CGATGCTCGGTAACATCTAATTATGAGTCAACGATCCTTTTTATTCACCCCCTTGGGTAACATTTAATATGAGGCAATTCGAAGACTATTGACTTGCGGAAAAAAGGGGCGTATTCACTCAAGCTAGCATGAAAGTCTGCGATATAGTCCAATTTTACAGTCCCTTGAGCGGCGGCGTCAAGCGCTACATAAAAGACAAGATCCGTTATTTTTCTTGTACCTCTGCCGTTTCGCAATTCATCATCATTCCGTCTCATCGGAACGCGGTTTGTAGAGAAAAAGACACGCGGATTTACGAAATCAAATCCCCTCCTTTGATTGGTTCCAAGAGTTATCGAATGCTGATTGCCCAAAAAAGAATGTTTGACATCATTTATACCGAAAGGCCGGACCTCATCGAGGTCGGCGACCCCTACCGCTGCGCCTGGATAGGGCTGGAAGCAGGGCGTTCCCTGGGGGTTCCGGTGGTGGCGGTTTACCACTCCGATTACCCCAGATCCCTGAGTCGAACAGTTGGCAAGTATGGAGGACCTTTCCTTGAAACACTTTCCTCCAGAACGATAGAAAAATATCTTGTTAATCTTTACAACAGGATGGACATGACCGTTGTTCCAACGGAACGATTCCTTCACACCCTCAAGAACATGGGCATTTTTCGCCTTATCCATGTTCCGTTGGGGACTGACCCGGACATGTTTTATCCAAGAAATTCCCGGAACAAAGTTTTCCAAGAGCTTGCTCTTCCCCCAGAGGCTATGCTGCTCCTTTACGTGGGTCGTCTCTCGAGAGAAAAAAATATTGAGCAATTACTCAAGATGATGGAGTATTTCGGTCCCGATGATGCCCCGATCCATCTTCTTCTCGTCGGTGACGGCGAGCTTCGTGATAAAGCCCGAGCCGCCACCAAAAGCCGGGATGATGTTAGCTGGTTCCCGTACTGTGAAAAAACGGAGCGTCTCGCCGAGCTTTATTCTGCCGCGGACGTTTTTGTCCATGCAGGGACAGCTGAAACTTTCGGGCTCGTATCCTTGGAGGCACAAGCGTGCGGAACCCGAGTACTCGCTGTTCAAGACGGGGGAATGGATGAGACCCTTGAAGGGGAAGATCCGCTTATCATGGCTTTTGACGGGAGAGCATCAACACTGGCACAGTCGGTCCGAAGAATTCGTCAATTGAATGAAACCAGGGAGTGCCGTATGGCACGGAGGGGGCGGATCATAAAAAGATTTTATTGGGAAGATACGTACGGTCGTCTCGTTGATCTTTATGAACGACTTGTTGAAGGAAAACTCATGGTGAACAGCTCCGATGTTCTCTCGGAAGCAAGAGAAGAACCATTCTTTCATCAAGCCTTATAACCCAAAAAAACGTCGTGTCGTGCCTCGCACTTGTTATAAAACCGGATTGAGGAGGAATGGGGTTGACCGGCTTTCTCATGATCGCAGCGTGTTCGCTGATTCTTTTACTGCTGATTACACAAACTGGAAGCTGCGCAGTTTTCTGGTGGATGTGGTAGAGGGTTAAATCGCCAGATATTTAACCGGCTGAATCCGCCCCCAATGGTATTTGGTAATCCAGATCTTCATTTTCGCGACGAGTATTGGGACCAAATTTTGATGCATATTAAGACGTTCCTTTACCATCGTCAGGACATGCGTTTCATGAGGTATTTTCTGCTCAGGTCCGTGGCGGAGAACGCTGAAACACGCGGCCAAACTGCCCACTTTCATATGAATATTCTAAAAAGGTGGTTCAGCCCTACAGTGTAACGAACATTGTTGAGGCGTTTTCTCAGGGTGTTACCACGGAAAGGTCTCCGAAAAGTCTAAAAGTAGATGCAGACATATAAAAATCGGAGAGCCACCGGAATTTTTAAGGGCTATGACTTCCATTGCTGTGATCGGCGCCGCATCAGACGGTTTCGATATCTTGAGGGCGGAACGGTTTACGTCTCAACCTTTGTCAAGGAACTCCGCCATGCACCGAAAAGGTAAGGTTGTCGTCTCATTTCACGACCTCGCTCCCCATAGTCAGGGAGCCTGTGAATTTTTGTTGGAACTCGCACGGTCTTTCGGAATTTGCCGCATCTCTTTGCTCGTAGTACCCTGGTGGCACGAGGGGCAGCGCATTACGGACAGTCCCTCTTTTGTTTCCTGGTTGAAGCACCTGGCAGGTGAAGGACACGAGATTTGTCTTCACGGGTTTCTTCACTCCGGACCTACTGATAAAAAGAGCGTATTTTCCTGGTTCCTTACGAGCATGTATACTGATAATGAAGCGGAATTTTATCGGATCGGCGAACAAGAAGCGTTGCGGCGGGTGAATGGAGGCCTTGAGCAGTTGAACGAAATTGGTGTCCCCGTTTACGGCTTTGTAGCTCCTGCGTGGCTTCTGGACGTCGCCGGCTATAATGTTATCAAACGCAAAGGCTTTGGTTATACGACCACCCTAAACCACGTTGAACTCCTGAAGGAAGGGAGACGGATATATGCCCCCACCTTAGCCTTGAGCACACGAAGTAGCTGGCGCAGAATCCTTTCCCGAATGTGGGCTTCTTTGTGGTTGTTCTATAGCCGGAAGGCCTTCATCGTCCGCCTGGCGGTGCATCCATCTGACCTATCCTTTCCTTCGACCCGAAGAATTCTCTCATCGAGCATGCGAAAGGTGGCGAACAATCGTCTCGCCTGTACTTACAGAGATTTACTATGTCCGCACGCACTAAAAAACCCAGTAGTGCCATACCACACGGCGTGACATTTACAAAACGAGCCATGGTGCACTATGCGCTTCGAGGGCTCGCCGTTGGTGTGGCAATAAGCACAGCGGTCTTCTTTTATACCGTCAGCCCGGAGACGCTGAAGCAACTTAAGGCCTTGCCACGATGGTACCTATTGCCGCCGTTCGGTTTGGTCGTGTGCTCTTGGATGTTTAATGGTGGAAGACTGTGGCTGCTGTGCCGTTCCATGGGATACTCATTGGGATACCCCACCGCTCTGGCAATTTCCCTTTCTTCTGAGTTCGGCGTTGCCGCTTCTCCGGCGGGAGTTGGTGGAGCTGCTATTCGGCTTTCCTTGATGAAAACAGCAGGGATTCCTTTAAGTACCGGCACCTCACTGATGGTAGCGGATTTTGTTACTGATCTGATCTTCTTCTCTCTTGTAACCCCTTTCTCCTTTTTTGTTTTTGCCACTGATCAAGGTTGGATTGTATGGCGCGGATTCATGAATGTCATTCTTTTGTCTCTGATTCCGATAGTCTTGTCCTTTTGTCTCCTGATGATTGTGCTCCTGTCGAGGGGGACGCTGTGGCGGTTTGCGCGCTGGGTTGCAGCTTTAACCCCATGGGGCAGACAAAACCGGCTCGGGGATCGTATTGAAGAGGTTCGCTGCAACATTATTGTTCATTTTGCTCGGGTGCGAAGCATGACCAAGTTCCTTGTTCAACGTCGTCAGTCAGCTCTATTCGCCAACACGATACTTGCCGCAGGTCATTGGTGCTGTCGTTATGGAGTTCTCCCCCTCCTTTTGTTTGGCTTTTCGAGGATGCAGAACTGGTTTCCGCTCATATCAATTCAGGGCTTCTTATTTGCTGTTTCTCTTTTGGTGGTTTTACCAGGTGGGGGCGGTGGAATTGAAATTATTATGTCGCTTATTCTCCAGCAGTTTGTTCCCTTGTCCTTTGTTGGTATTGTCTTGGTTCTCTGGCGTTTTTATACCTTCCATGTTTATCTTCTGGTGGGAGGAATCGTGTTCTGCTTGTTTTACAATAGTCGTGAGTTTCTTCCATCCCCACCGCCCTCACAGGATCAAGCGGTGGCGCCTCTTATCCAGAGCGGCTTGCAAACCTAGCAGCTGCCCTTATCCAAAGGAAAAGCCTTTCCGGGCCGAATCGACATTAGTATAACCGACGACGCGCAGCCGTTGCCGGGAGAAACGAGGTGAGCGATTACCATCCCTTTTTAGAGAAAATGAGAAAAGGAGAGGTGAAAAATCATTTTTTGTTCCTTTGTGCGAGAAAAGTGTCTTTTGGGTGACACTACTTCATTACCGAATATTCATGCGTTCCTTATATAAAATTAACATGTGACGATCAAAATTTCTAGGTCCCCTTCGCGAGGAGAGAACGCGGTATCGTAGAAGGCGGCAAAAGGTGGTTTTGTTCAAAGCCTGATTGGGGTTGAGAAATGCAGATCCAGCTGGGGGCGCGCCGAATAGGCTAGTCCCTCGTTTATCAAAGCTTTTATATCATGGGTTCCCAGCCATGACCACTCTGAAAAATAACCGGCGAAAAAACCATACATTCATACCCGGAGCTTCTGTTTTACCTCAACATTCAAAAGGAACAAAAACATGTCCAAAAAACAGGGGATAAAAAGAGAATACTCCAAAAACAAATGTCATAAAGTTCTGCAGCCGAACGTCGATAATGACATAGAGTATGCAGCATTGGAAACCATGGCGCCGCTGAAAGATGGCAAAAGAGTCTCTGTCTCTGAAGCAACCAGAATGCTAAGGAGTGAACATATTAAACCCACTATTTCCGTAATCAGCAAAGAGAAGGAAACAGCGAAACCAATTATACACGATGAACAACGTATGAAGGAATTCGTTGCCAGTTTGGATTTCGCCTTTCAACCAATAGTCAACATCCATACAGGCGTATGTCTGGGATTTGAGGCACTGTTAAGAGGCGTGGAAAAAATAGGGTTTACTACGATCCAGGCCCTGTTTGATGATGTTTATAAACATAGGATATTATATCATTTTGACTTGCTGCTGCGAGAAAAAGCCTTAATAAAATTTAAAGGGTTGGACTTCCATCGTAATTGCAAGGTATTTTATAATATTGATAACAGGTTATTGGAAATGCCTGATTATTCGCAAGGTAATACATTAGAGTTGATGAAAAAACACGGTCTGCATCCGAGTATGTTAACCTTTGAAATATCGGAAAAACACCAATTGCTCTATGGCATTGAGACCAAAAGGATACTCAACAATTACAAGACCCAGTTTTTTAGAATCGCCATTGACGATTTCGGTTCGGGATTTTCCGGACTTCAGTTGCTTTATCATGCAGAGCCGGATTATATAAAGATCGATCGGTTTTTTATTGAGAACATTGGAAACGATCCGAAAAAGAGACTGTTTGTCTCTAAAGTAATCAATCTGGCTCATATACTTGGTATTACAGTCATAGCCGAGGGGGTTGAGAGCGAGGGGGAATTTTTTGTGTGCAGGGATATGGGATGTGATTTTGTTCAAGGCTATCTTGTTCAGAAACCAACTGTTACGCTCAGCGATCTGAAAAATAAATACGATGGCATACCCCTCTTTAAGAAAGTCGACAGAAGATCATTAAATTCGGATCATGGATTAATTCAAGAACAGATGGAGCACCTAACACCCATAAGCATAAAGAGTGAATCCATGGAACGCATTTTTGACATTTTCGGCAAGCATACGACCAACACTTTTTTCCCTGTCGTCAATGGAGAAAACGAGCCATTGGGAATCATCAAAGAAAAGGATCTCAAGGAGTATACTTATTCCAAATATGGAAGAGATCTTCTTCTCAATAGGAGTATCGGAAAGTCATTAAGAGATTTTGTTTCCCGTTGTCCCGTTGCCGAAATTTATAAGGACATCGAAAACATTCTTGAAATTTTTTCAATGGACGAAGAATCAGAGTGCATTATTATTACGCGGAATCTTAAATACGTTGGAATACTGAGTGCCAAGTCCTTGCTTAAAATTTTGAATGAAAAAAACCTGGCAATAGCTCGAGATCAAAATCCATTAACAAAACTTCCCGGAAACAGCCTCATCAATCAATTTATTGCCAAATCCTTCAGTGTAGTGAAGGAAGATTGTTTTTTCGCGTATTTCGACTTCGACAATTTTAAGCCGTTCAATGATGTCTATGGCTTCAGACGGGGTGATAGAGCGATTTTACTTTTTGCCGACATACTCAAGTCATATTCCCACACGCATAATTGTTTTGTCGGGCATATCGGGGGAGATGATTTTTTTGTAGGAGATCACAAGAAAAGCAACGAGGCGCGTTTTTATACCGATATGGCGTCCGTTATCGAAAAATTTCGGCGAGATATTCAATGCCTTTACGAAGAGAAAGACTGGAAAAACGGCTATATTGTCTCCAACGATCGCCTCGGAAAGCGAGTTGAATTTCCCTTGCTTACCGTTAGCGCTGCCATTGTCCATCTAAGCGAAAGTCGGCAAAGGCGGTCTCTTGAGCAAGTGAGCACGTTGATTGCTCGATTAAAAAAAGAAGCAAAGAGAGCAGATAATAAAATTGCCATGGCGATCCTTTAGAGTTCTCGTGACGCGGGCCGGCTTAACTGTCAACAGTTCCTCAACCTCGCATCATTAATAGCCCTCAAAGGGGATGGGGATCGTCTGCAAGGAGCGCGCGGATACTCATACTGTCAACTCCCCATTTCTAGTGCCATTCAAAAATAGAGGATGACGACCGGTCAAATGCCCGCAAATACTCATAGGGCGTCATGTCGTTTCGGTATTTATGAGACCGATCAGTGTTATTTTCATCTGCCGATTCCGACCTCAACACCCTAACTTTCCTCAACTTCCTGTCCAAATACAGATCACAGATTTCTTCGCGATAGGTACGGTTAAATTCTTCAATGCAGGTATTCCGAATCGGCTTGCCCTCTCGATGAGATTGATCTCTTAACACAAAATTAACGGAACCCTTATTCGCCGTTAACACTGTGAACGTATGCTGATTTCAATTTTAGAGACGGAGTTTGGCTAAAGCGAGAGCGGAGGTCACGGAAACACGGCATGAAACAGAAAAACCGCGAAGAGGTGTTCGGATGCTCTTTGGATGTATTGTAATATTTGTGTTCCTTGGTTGTTTTGTGTGGACGGTCTATTTGAAAACAAAGAACCCGCTCGCTCCAGGCCATGAAATGGTCGTCGTCGTGATCAATCGGTGCCTTGGAGGGGGAGAATAGGGATTGTATTTTCGGGATCGTAGTTGACCCAATTGGTGATGAGCGTCGTGCGACGATTTCCCCTTTATAAAAGGAACCGAAAAGAATGATTTTTATTAAGCTGTAAGACGGGGGAAGACGGGATTTGCTCGAAGATGCTCTGATATTTTATTGCTATTCATGAAGAATTAACTCGATGCTTATACAAAGCTAACCAAAGGGGTGCAGAAAAGGAGGTAACCCAAACTGAAAAGGAGGTGAGTACTCGGAGGTAAGAGGTGATCGAAATAAAAGAGAAAGCTTGGAAATGACTCGTGCGGTTGCTACCGACAAACCGCTCAGGCTAGGTGATGTAATCAATTAGGAGGATAAAAATAGATGAAAAAGGAAACTTTGTTGAGGAGTGTGTTCGCGTTTATTTTGTTGGCATGCATGGTCGTGGGCTTAGTGCTGTTTACCGGAATGGGGAGGAGTGAAGCGGGAGAAGTTGACATCCTTATTCAAAAGCTGGTGGAGAAGGGTGTTTTGACCGCCGGAGAGGCCCAGCAGGTTCTCACGGAAACAAAGGAAGAAGTGCGAAAAGAGGTGGCACAGGGAAAAAGCGAGATTCTTCCCAAGTGGGTACAAACCATCAAACCCAAGGGAGATTTACGGTTGCGTTACCAGTGGCAGGACAAAGAAAACTCAAAGGATCGCCATCGTGCAAGGATGCGGTTTCGGTTCGGGGCGGAGGCAAAAGTACTCGACGATTTAAAAGTAGGCTTTCAAATCGCTTCCGGTGGTTCGGATCCGCGGTCGACAAATCAGACTTTCCAAGACTCTTTCAGCTCGAAGGGTATCAACCTGGATTTGGCCTATGCTGAGTGGCAGCCGACCGGATGGTTCACCCTCGTCGGCGGAAAGTTTAAAAACCCGCTTTGGTGCCCCTCTGATCTCATTTGGGACGGTGACATCAATCCCGAGGGTGCGGCCACCCGTTTCGATTATAAGCTCAACGACTGTACAAGCCTTTTTGCCAATGTGGGCTTCTTTATTCTGGACGAACTGAGCAATACGGGAACAGACCCGCTGATGTGGGCTTTCCAGCCGGGCATTTCCTACGGCAAGGACAATATCGAGGTCGATGCGGCCGTATCCTACTATGCTTATACAAATGTTGAGGGGAAGGCACTGGATCACAGCGAGAACACGAATTCCCGGCTGCCCGGCGGTGGACTCGAATACGATTTCGACTCCTTTGTGTTGAGCGGGGCTATGGGGATCAAGGATCCTGGGTTTGTTAACTATCTCGGTGTATTCGGTGATTACGTGCAAAATACGGACCCGTCGGACGAGGATAGCGCTTGGCTCGTGGGTTTCAAGTTCGGCGACAAAAAAGTCGGGGCCAAAGGTCAGTGGCAGTGTGCGTACAGCTATCGAAGGGTTGAACGAGATTCGATCCTCGATATTCTGCCGGATTCCGACTTTTTTGCGGGGAAGACGAATGTGAAGGGGCATGAGGCCATTTTTGAATACGGACTGGCGAAAAATGTTTCCTTGGGGCTTGATTATTATCATACCGAAGAACTCCACGGGTCGGTGGAAGAAGATTTGCTGCAACTGGATTGGAAAATGAAGTTCTAGGGAAAACGATTGAAAATTTATGGAGTAGGACGCACTATCCTCACAGATGTAAAGGAGAAACGTAATGAAAGAAATAGCGAAAAAGATTCTATCGACGGTTGTTGCTTCTGGATTACTATTGTCTTGTTTGATGGTTGCGATGACTTCTTCCCCGGCGGATGCCGGGGGAAACCGTCTTACCATAACGGGGTCGACCACCGTGCTTCCCATCGCCCAACGGGCCGCGGAAGATTTTATGGAGAAACATGCTGAGATCAATATTTCAGTGCAGGGTGGGGGATCCGGCGTGGGCATCGCGTCGCTTATCGACGGAACCTGCGATATTGCCGATGCGTCCCGCCCGATAAAAGACAAGGAATTGGAGCGGGCCGTGGCGCGAGGAATCGACCCGAAGGCCAATGTAGTGGCCATGGACGGTATAGCGTTGATTGTCAACACCGGAAATAGTCTCCAGTCACTGACAAAGGCTCAGGTTAAGGCCATCTATACCGGCAAGGTTTCCGACTGGTCGGCGGTAGGGGGAGGTAGCGGGCAGATAGTTGTTGTTTCGCGGGACAGTGCCAGTGGGACATTTGAGGCTTTCGGTGAATTGGCTTTGGACAAGGAACGGGTTCGTCCGGATGCCTTGATGCAGGCCTCCAACCAGGCCGTTGCCACGACAGTGGCAAAAACCCCTGGTGCAATCGGTTATGTTGGTTTAGGGTATCTGACACCCGATGTCAGGTCCTTGGTGATCGATGGTGTGATGCCGACAAAGGAGACGGTGCTCACCGGCGAATATGGGCTTGCCCGGCCTCTTTTTATGTATACGAACGGAAAGCCGACGGGTTATACCAAGAATTTTATTGATTTCGTTCTTAGCGAGGAAGGTCAGAAGATTGTTGAAGAAGTGGGATATGTGGGACTGAAGTAGATGTGGATTTATATTGTTGGGTGTCGGCCGGTAGGGTAGCCGTTCATAATACCCTACATCATCTCTCTCCTCCCTTTTAAGGCAAATACGGCAAAAGCCGTGTTTGCCTTAAAAGGGGGTCACTCAACAAAGGTGATAAGGCTTGCAATCTTTCGGGCAGTAAGATAATTTATCAATTTACAGGTTGTAACTGCTGATTAGGTGGTAACTTTTTCATGAAAGAAAAAATCTATAGACAGCTTTTTGCGCTCCTGGCCTTTGCATCGGTATTGTTTTTGGTGGGGATCAGCATTACACTTTTTGTAGAGGGACTTCCGGTCTTTATGGAAGTGGGGGTTTTTGATTTTCTCTTCGGCAAGTTGTGGTACCCTACCAGCGACCCCCCCGATTTTGGAATCTTGCCTTTGATTATGGCGACGGTATGGGTGACGGGGGGCGCATTGGTTATTGGGATTGTCTTGGGGGTGGGAAGTGCTATCTATATCCACGAGATGGCGGGAAGGACTCAACGGGCGATATTGAAACCGACGGTGGAGATCCTGGCGGCGATCCCCTCCATTGTTTATGGATTCTTCGGTATGGTGCTGGTCGCTCCGTTTCTTCAGCGTCTTCTCGACATACCGGTAGGGCTCTGTGCATTTACCGGAAGCCTTGTGCTGGGTATCATGACGGTGCCGACAATCTGCAGCATCTCCGAGGATGCTCTCAGCTATGTGCCGCATAGTTTCCGGGAAGCTTCGCTGGCAGTGGGAGCGAACCGGTGGCAGACGTTGACGCAGGTGGTTATCCCGGCTGCCGGATCAGGCATTTCGACGGCGATTATTCTTGGGATGAGCCGGGCGGTGGGAGAGACAATGACGGTGCTCATGGTATGCGGCGGTGCCGCAATGGTTCCCACGTCTTTCTTCCAGCCTGTTCGGCCGATGACGGCGGCTATCGCGGCGGAGATGGGCGAGGCTGTGGTGGGCGGCCTTCATTTTCATGCGTTGTTCGCCATTGGGCTCATACTTTTTTTCATTACCTTGCTTTTTAATGTTGTCGCGGAAATGGTTAGCCGAAGATTCCGCCTGAAACTGGGATTGGCCGGATGAAAAAGAACATGACGCAATTTATCGGATTTTCGTCAGTGTATCTGGCAACCGTCATAACCCTTTTTCTTCTCGGGATGATCGTCTATTTCATAGCGGCAAAGGGCTTCAGCGTGCTGGACTGGGAGTTTTTTACCGAAGTACCGAAGAGGGGTATGACGGAGGGAGGCGTCGCTCCCGCGATCGTGGGGACATTTTATTTGACTATCGGGGCGATCGTGTTTGCACTCCCGTTGGGATTGGCATGCGCGATCTATTTGTGTGAATATAGTCCCAAGGGAATTGTGGTGAATGTCATTCGAATGAGCATATACAACCTCGCTGGTGTTCCCTCTGTGGTCTTCGGTCTTTTCGGGCTTGCGGTGTTCGTGAAGTATTTCGGCTTTGGTGTTTCCATCCTTTCCGGAAGTCTGACCCTGGGGATCATGGCGTTACCAAGAATCATCGCCTCCTCGGAGGAGGCGTTGTTGGCGGTCCCGCAATCATATCGAGAGGCTTCATTGGCGGTTGGGGCTACCCATTGGCAGACGATCAAAAAAATGGTGTTGCCCAGCGCATTGCCCGGCATCTTGACGGGGGTGATTCTCAGCATTGGGGCTGTAGCGGGTGAGACGGCACCGATTCTTTTTACCGCCGCCACTTTTTATACCCGAGGGTATCCTGATTCAGTCTTTTCCGAGGTGATGGCCTTACCCTACCATATTTACGCCCTCATGACCGAGGGGACCCATCCGGCCGAGCAGACAGAGATTGCCTACGGGTGCTCCCTTATTTTGCTGTTCTTGGTTTTTGCAATTTCGGCGGTGGCAATATTTTTTCGGTACAGACAGAGGATTGTTCATGAATAATGAGATGGTCAGAATCAAGGCCGAAAATGTAAATTTTTATTACGGTCAGAAACAGGCGCTAAAAAATATTAGTCTGGATGTCTATCAGAACAAAGTTACAGCTCTAATCGGACCATCAGGATGTGGAAAGTCGACCTTTATTAGGTTGCTTAACCGGATGAATGATCTTGTACCCCGCACTCGCGTTGAGGGAAACATTTTTCTGGATAACGTTGACATCAATAGGGGTCAGATTGATGTGGTGGATTTGCGGCGCCGTGTCGGCATGGTATTCCAGAAGCCGAATCCCTTTCCGAAATCTATTTTTGAAAATTTAAATTACGGGCTCAAGGTTAATGGATGTAAAAACAGGGCGGAAAGAGAAAAAAAGATTATTTCCGCCCTTCAAAAAGCCGCTCTGTGGCAGGAGGTCAAGGATAGGCTCAATGAGAGCGCCCTGGGACTCTCAGGGGGGCAGCAGCAACGGTTGTGCATTGCGCGGTGTCTGGCCGTCAACCCCGAGGTCATCCTCTTTGATGAGCCCTGCGCGAGTCTCGATCCCATCTCCACTCGATATATTGAAGAGTTGATCCTTGAACTGAAACGCGATTACACTATTGTGATAGTGACGCACAACATGCAACAAGCTGCTAGAATTTCTGATTTTACCGCGTTCCTTTATTTGGGAGAACTCATTGAGTTCGGGCTTACGGAAAAGATATTTACGGTTCCCACGCAAAAGATGACCGAGGAATATTTGTCGGGGAAATTCGGATAAGGAGAAACCATGCTGGAAGAAAAGAAGATCATAGACCTGAAGCGGGAACTCATTGAATACGCCGCGTTGGTGGAAGCGATGATACAGAAGAGTATCATGGGTTTGCAGGAAAGAGACGCAGCAATGCTTCGGGAAGTGATGCAAACTGATGAATCGCGGGCCAATGCGTTGGAAATACGATTGGAAGAGATTTGTACGAATATTATTGCTCAACATCAACCCAAGGGTAAATCTTTGCGGACGCTGCTTATGTGTTTGAAAATCAATAATGATTTGGAGAGAATGGGAGATTACGCCGTGAAGATTGTGGAAAGCAGCCTATTCCTTATCGAACAACCGCAGGTCAAGCCGTATGTCGACCTACCGAAACTAGCCGAGATTAGCATGCAGATGGTCAAGGACAGCGTCAATGCGTTTGTCAATGAAGACGTTGCCCTGGCTCAAAATGTGTGTGCCAGAGACAGCAAGGCGGACGGTTTGAGTGCCAAAATCCTCCAGGACCTGAAGGAATATATGAGCGAGGATTCCCACACTATTGATCGATCTCTCAGCCTGCTAAGGGTGGCGGGCAGTCTGGAACGAATTTCCGATCTCTCCACCAACATTTGTGAGGACGTTGTATATATGGTGGTTGGGAAAGTAATCAAGCATCATGCCGCCCTCATCGAATCCTAGGAGTCCGCTGCTGTTTGGTGTAGACGAAGAAGATGTCGGATGGTGAATAGAATAGTCCCGGCCTGTTATATTTTGTGGATTTAGGGACGAGCCTTTGTTTTAATTAGTTTTCTTGCCGAGAAAAAGATAAAATTGCGGCTCATCGATAACAGTCTCAACAGTGATTCCCGCGGAGGTAAATAAGCGGCGCATGGACGCGCGGTCGGGAAGCATGTCATGCATAACCGCTTTATTGCTCTTGCGGTGATGATGGTTGAGTTCTTGAGATGAACTGAAGTGAGCTATGGCAAGGCAACCGTTGCGTGTTAGGAGGCGTGCCACGGTATTTATTACTCTCGCTTTTTCGGGGAAATGAGGGAAAGAGCAGAAACAGATCGCCAGACTGCAGGTATTCGATTGAAGCGGGATGGCAGCGGCATCCGAAACCAGGAAGTGTATTCTCGGATGGTGATGTAATCGTTTATTCTCTCGGATCATTTCCTCCGCATAGTCGATTTCATAAAGTGAGCCTGTGAATGAGATCTTCTCCATAATATAGGGAACCAGTACGCCGCTTCCACAACCGACATCCAATACATGATCGCCTTGTTTTATCGGAACAAGCGAAAAGAGCCGCAGAAATTCCCTATTAAATTTTGTGTAAGCACCGGTTGCCTGATCGGCATACCACATATCCAGCCATTCTTGGGCTCGTTCGTTAAAGAAGGCTTTTCGGTCTTCGTAATTTTGTTTTGAAAGAGTCATTATTGATTTTGTGACGCGATAAAGGGATAACCGAATATCTTTGCATGCT
>JAFGRE010000203.1 GCA_016935335.1 Deltaproteobacteria bacterium | reverse complement strand
GGCGTATCAGAGGTCATAAAGGCTCGAAAGCCCTCCTTCAAGGCCATTGCGGTGGAACCGCACGACTCGCCGGTTCTCTCAGGCGGTCAGCCGGGAGCCCACAAGATACAGGGGATCGGGGCGGGCTTTGTGCCTGAGGTGCTGAATATCCGGATCATCGACGAGATTATTACCGTTACCAATGAAGATGCCTTTCAGGTGGCGAGAGACATGGCCCGAAAGGAAGGCATCCTCTGCGGCATATCCTCAGGCGCCGCGGTCTGGGCCGCCCTTCAGGTCGCCGGAAGATCCGAGAATGCCGGGAAGACCATCGTGACCATCCTCCCCAGCACGGGCGAGCGCTACATCAGCACCCCGCTGTTCCTGTAGATTCAAAGATAAATGGGGACGTCTATGTTATTAAGCTTTACAATGGCCATGGAATGTGATAGGCGATGGAAATGCCACGAAAAGCGAGAATAGACGCGCCTGGGGCACTGCATCATGTGATCATCAGGGGGATCGAGCGGCGGAAGATATTTCGATCCGATTATGACCGGAACAATTTTGTCAACCGGCTGGCGGAGTTGATTCCGGAAACGTACACCGATTGTTTCGCATGGGTGCTTCTAGACAACCACGCACATTTTTTGCTGAGGACGGGTGCGGTCCCGCTATCCGTGCTCATGAACCGTCTGCTCACCGGGTACGCGGGGTGGTTCAACAGGAAATACCGGCGGCATGGGCAGCTTTTTCAGAATCGCTACAAATCGATTCTATGCCAAGAGGATCCCTATCTCAAGGAACTGGTCCGCTACGTCCATTTAAATGCCTTGCGGGCGGGACTCGTGGCAGACATGGGGGAACTGGATACATACCCGTGGTGCGGCCACGGCGTTCTCGTGAGCAAATCGAAACAGCCGTGGCAGAATATCGATTACGTGCTTGGATTGTTTTCCGACCAAAGCAGGGAGGCCCGGAAAAGGTACCGGGAGTTCATGGAAAAAGGCGTTTCCCTGGGAAAGCGGCCGGATCTCGTGGGGGGCGGGCTGTTGAGGAGTTCCGGAGGTTGGTGGGGGTTAAGGAATATCCGGAAGGCGGGCATCCGAGTCAAGGGGGATGAACGCATTCTGGGAGACAGCGACTTCGTGGAGAATGTCCTCAAGATGGCTGGAGAGGCGCTTGAAGAAAAGTATGATCTAAAGGCCCGGGGTTACGATTTCAATCGAGCCATCTCCCGAGTCGCCGAAGTGCTGGGACTTGCTCCCGATCGAGTGACGGCCTTCGGGAAATCCCCGCAAACCGTGGAGGCCCGGGCGCTTTTATGCTTCTGGGCGCATCGAAAGCTTGGAATGAGCACCATCGAGGTCGCGAGAAGGCTCAATATCAGTCAACCGGCGGCGAGTCGTTTATCGAAACGGGGTGAACGAATCGAAAAGGAAAACCGGTTTGATTTGATAGGGGATAAAGGCTTAAAAACATAGACGTCCCCATTTTTCATCTTATTTCGATTTCAACAATTCCTCTAACCCCTTTTTAAGGAGCTCCTTGGCGGGCTCTTCCAATTGTTTTTTCGGAGCCTTTTCCTGCGGGGTCTGCAGTTGCGGCTGTTGTTGGGGGGCAGCGGGGCGTTGATCCTTGACCTCTTGTGGTTGGAGAATCTTTATGATACCGGCGGTAAGGTTGGGTTTCACATCTAAGTTGTCCAGCGGGCCGTTGATGGCCACCGGGATCGGATAGTTCGCAAGTTCACCGAAACCCTTGCCGCCTTGTCCCTCACAGCTCTTCACCAATGCCACTGTGGCCTGATAATCCAGGCGCTGTTTGGGGAGATCGATCTTGCCGGTGCCCTCCACCCGCAACAGCGGGGATTTGAGGATCAGGTCATCGTTGGTGCCGATGCCGTTTGTAAACATCAAGGATCCCTTCATCTCCGAAAATTCGGTGCGGTCGCTCGATTGCTTTTCATCGCCTTTGGCTCGCTGGGTGATCATGTTTACTACACCGGCAGCAAGATCCTCTTTCTTGAGCGAACTTGCGCTTAGGGCTGAAAAGGCTCGACAGATTTTACCGACGATGTCCAACTTTTCGATACTGCCGTCGGTGATTTGAAACTCTGCCTTTCCATTTAAGGTTCGGGTGACGGCATCGGCATCGGCACCCATCGCGGTCAGTTTGATGCCGGCGTTCGTAATACCGTTTAACAAGGCCCGCCCCTGAAGATCCTTCAGCAGAGATCCGATTTGCACGCCGGCAAGTTTCTCATCCATGGCGAGCTGGGGTTGCTTGCCGCGAGCATCGACAGAGAAGTTACCTTTGTAGGTGCCCCCGTAAAGACCTGCGCTGAGCGGATTTAGTGTCAACAACCCGTCCTTGCATGTCGCCTGCAGTTGGATATCCTGCAGGCGAAGGTCCGCAACTTTCAATTTGCCGACAGCAAGCTTGCCGTTCATGTTCGTCGTGCGTAAGGAGTCCAGCGGCAATGTCGCTGTGGTTGCGCCGGGATTTGCCGCAACCGGTTTACCCCCCTTCTTCTTCGGTGGCAGATATCGGTCTGCGTCCATAGTATCTACCCGGATGTCAAAGGTGTATTCCGGGACGCGTTGAGATTGAATACCCAGTTTGCCTTCTAACCGGGTGTCATCCAATCGGATTTTGAGAGACTCCGCCGATATTGCATTGTCGGCTCCGCTGATCGATGCAGCCATTTCAAAGACGGTCATCGCCTTCGGATCGGAGGGTTCTGGAAGCTTTTGCCCCATTCTAGCGAGCACCTGTCGGAGATTAAACGGCGAAACACTTATTTCGGCTTTGTAAGAAGGCTTGGTGAACAGGCCGGTGACCGTTGCTTTGGCCTGAAGCTTCATGTCGTCAAGGGTCAACCTAAGCCGTTCGGCCGTCAGGGTCTGATCGTTGAGGTTCAACAGCGCACCGCTTCCATCCAACCCAACGGTGAGTTTGTTACCGAGTATACCGCCGGTAAACAGTTGCTCCACCCGAATAACCTTAAAGGCGGCGTCTGTGGCAACGGATCCCTTTACATTTATGGTACTCAATCCGCCGACATCCACGGTGCCGGTGTTGATTGCCAGGGCCTTCAACATACGGTCCAGGCGAACCCCCGATAATTTCTCATCAAATGTAAGTTTAGGTTCTTTACTGCGAACATCAAGTTCAACAGCACCGATGTAGGAGCCGTCATATAGCGAGGCAGTGACGGGTTCGGTCCGGATGACACCGTCCTTGGCCCGGATTCCCACCATGACATTGGTCGTCTTTACCCCGGAAGCTGTGAGATCTAAGACGTGAAATTTTCCGTCTATGACGAGTTTACGCAACGTTTCCAGCGGGATACCTGCGGCCGCGACCGCGACCGCAGCCGGAGCCGGAGCCGCTGCTGCCGCGGCTTTACTGCCGTTTTGTTTTGGCGGAAGGTACCGATCAAGATTGAACCGATCCAGGGCAAGGTCAAAACGAACATTCGGTGATGCAAAATTGTTCACCGCGGCTGAGCCTGTTAATCGGGAATCATCGATAATGGCGGCCAGCTTATCCACTTTGAGGCTATCGGCTGAAGCCGAAAAAGCGATTGAGAGTTCCGCGGATGAAAGCGCTTTGGCATCCGCCGTATTCGGCAGATCCCTGCCCAGACGGGCGAGCACCTCCTTGGGGCTGAATCGGGCGACCATAAACTCGCCTCTGGCTTCAGGGGCAATTTGAAATTTTGCCACCGACAGACTCCCAACGGTTTTCATTCCGAATGCATCGAGTTGCAACGGATCCATCGATACGGTTTGACGGTTTAAATCCCCTTTAAAGCGAAAACCGAGCACAACCGGTATCGAACCACCGGGTAGTGCTTGGCCTGAAATCGTACCGGCGATCTTCATCCCGTCGATGAATAGCGTCCCGGCGGCCAAATCGAAAATCGCCGAAGCTCGCTGGGGAGCTGACAATTGCACGCGGGTTCCCCCAACATTGAACTCAGGCAGGCTCAGCGCCAGATCGGAAAGCGCTATCTTCTGTGCCTTGAAATCGGCCCTGACTTTCCCTTCCAGGGCTGCGTTGATCCGTTCTTTTTTTGCGGTCATCGTCAATGCAACCTTAAGACCGGATAAATCGAAAGTCCGGGCAGCCAAGTCTCCGCTTCCCGCGCTTTCTACAATAACGGTGGCCGTGTATGGCGGCAGAGACAGGCCGCCGGTCTCCAGCTTGAAACGACTTAAGTCGAATCGCCGGGTACCGGCATTGAAGACCATAGTGCCGTCTCCCTTGATCGTTGCCTTACCGCCGGGAATCATATTTCCCTTGAGGTCGGCACTCAGATGAATATCTTTCAGCGCGTATACATTTTTTTCGAGATCGAGATTGATCCGGGTACCGGTGTCGATTCGCCCCTGTATGCCCAGGTCGCCGGTGTCCACTGCAAAGCCAATTTTCACATCCACAGGATCGACCAGCGTTACCGCCGATGTTTTAACGGACAGATCCCTAACGGCAAAGCGTTGACCAGCGGCCCGGTCTGTCCAGGTCACGGAAGCATCGCTGACATTCACACCGCCAACAAACATGGCTCCAGCAAGCGGAGTCGGCTTTTCGACCTTTTCAGGTTTCTTTTCAGGTTTGGTTTTTATCAGATCATCCCAGTTGGTCCGGCCGTCCCGGTTACGCTCCAGGTTTACGGTCAATCCGCGTACGGCCACTACGTCCGCCTCTACCCGTTTGGATAACAGCGGCAGAATCCGCACCCGGACCTGAACCTGCTTCACCTGCGCAAACAGAGGCGCTTCGAAGCCGGGGGCGTTGCCGAGTTCAACAGCGCCGAGCTCTACTCCCAACCACGGAAAAACAAATATTCCGATATCTCCCACAATCTTCAACGGTCGTCCGGTCTGCTTTTCTACCAAGGTCACAATGCGATCCTTGTAGTCGTTTGGGTCCACGACAAGCGGTGTGATGATGATGGCTGCAACCAGCAGCAGGATGAAAACACCGATGCCGATACCGGCGAATTTAAGAAAGGATTTCATATGCAAATTCCGTTCGTTAGAATTATTTAAACCCCAATCGAGTCAAAACTCTTCTCAGACTGTTCTGTGAGGCGCCATTATAACCATCCACTCGATTCGGTGGTTATTATACCATAACATCTGGCGACGGCCGAGAATATTTTTTGGCGAAATGTGAGGGAATGGGACGTCCTTAAATAATTCAATAACGTAATCCAGAAACAAGATTATTTGAAAATTTAAGGACGTCCCGCAGAGAACGCATAACCTGATGGGATTGAGCGCCAGCGAAATTTCAGTCAGCGTTCATGCCATGGTTATTTTTTTATTATTTATAACACTTGAGGCCACTATGTTCCTCTATGGCCTCAAAGTCCTTATCATTGTGAAGGAGTGGTATGTCGTTTTCTATAGCGACAGAAGCGATCATGCAGTCCACGGATTTTCGAATAGTGATACCTTTACGACGGAGACCCCTGTAAATTTCTGCAGCCTTCAAAAAAATATGATAGGGCATTGGCAAGAAGAGCAATTTGCCGAAAAGATCTCTCGTTTTTTTGAACTCTGAATCATTCCTAATTCCTTGGAGGACCTCAGTTAGGACAATACCGCAGATGCATATGTCTTCACGATTTATTATCAAGTTCTCTAGAGTGACAACGTGGCCTGGAGATCGTGCAGCAAAAAAATCCATCCAAACAGTAGTATCAACCAATACCATCATAATTCACGTCCGCGACGCCACTCATCAAGATTTCCCTTCCAGTCAATATTGCCTTTGAGTTTAATGATCTCAGTTTGAGCTTCGTGTCTAAGAAGTTCTCGCAAGGCATGATCAATCAAAGCTTTTTGGGTTTTAATACCTGTAGCTTCCATGCAGTCTTTTACGAGGTTATCATCGAGCACAATATTCGTACGTTTCATTTCAGAACCTCCTCAAGTTTTTTTGTACACATTATATCATAAATTTTGTGTATTACAAGAAGGTTTTGAAAAATAACGGGGCGAGCTGAGCCGCGTCGGTCTGGCGCCGGGAGTCGACGTACGGTCGACGATGGCGTTAGGCCGGCGAGGCTCCAGCAATTGTTCGAAAGGGCTGGCAGGCCAGGAAAGGGACGACGTCCTTAAATAATTCAATAACGTAATCCGGAAACAAGATTATTTGAGTACTTAAGGACGTCCCGCAGAGACTTAAGGACGTCCCGCAGAGAACCCAAGAAAAACAAAAGTGTATGTGGCGGAGAGATCGGGATTCGAACCCGAGGTAGAGGTTTAAGCCCCTACACTCGCTTAGCAGGCGAGCGCCTTCAGCCAACTCGGCC
>JAFGRE010000202.1 GCA_016935335.1 Deltaproteobacteria bacterium | reverse complement strand
CCCATGGAGTTCCTCCTCGTCGTCAGAAGCGTTTTCCAGGACCTTCATGATGGAATTCCTTGTTGCCTGTTTGGAGGTGTGGGAAGGGATCTGGCGGACAATCCATGTTGCTTTGACCTGCCGCACTGTTTGCTCCAAACGCTGCTGGAGGCTCAGGTCTATTGCCTTCAGGATGGAGGGGTCGATCTCTTTTTTAGCGATGCGGCTGACGAGATCGCGATGGATCGTGGAAATGACCTCACGCAGGTGTCGACCGCCTTCCTGCCCTCGCTTCTCGGCCTGATGTAGGGCAAGATCGCAGCCAATACGCTCGATATAGTCGACGAGAAGGTCACCCAAGGCGTTACTATCTCCGGTGCCCTTGCGGATTTCCGCGGCAAGGACAATGAGTTCCGCCGCTCCGGTAGGATCGCGTCTGATTTCCTCTATTAAGTCGTCCCCGGAAACACCGATTTGCTCGGCACTGTCATGGAAAAGACCGGCCAACTCTTCGCTTTGGAGTTCTTGACCGATCACGTGGAGAAGCTGGAGGAAATCTGAGAGGGGCATGCCTTCTTCGAGAAGCGCCTCCTTTAGTTTTGGAAGAAGTCGAATCAGTTCCTTCGGTTGTGGGATCAGGCGGCAGAGTATCTGTGCGAGCCTTTTGATCGATGTCTCGCCCTTGTTGTATTCTTCCCTCATCAGTTGCATGAGAACCTGATCGCTGAGTTCATCCGCTTGCTGGCGGATCTTGTCCTCATTGGGAAACAGGACGCCCATGGCCTTCTGGGCCTGGATCCCTTTGAGCAATTCCTTCCTCAGGGAGAAGACCGCCTGAGCCAGCTGCGCCAGGTCGACTGATTCCGTGGGTTCATCCGGTTTTCCCAGGCCATGGCGCAAGCGCTCCAGTTCATGTGCCAGGGTGGTTCCCGGCTGTGATGTCCGGCCTCGGTCCTGCTGATAAACGGCAAGATCAGTAGCAATCAGAGTATTTGAAAACGTCGCGGGATCTCGAACTAAGCTTGCGAGGGAAAGGGATTTCTCAACCTCGTCCAACAAAACTCCCTGGGCCACCATTTTCTGTAAGACCGCTTCAATTGAGCCTGTACGTTCCTCAGATGTTTGGTCGGTACCCGGTCCGCCTTGGTCCCGACGATGAACTTCATCATCGGCCGTCATCTTTCGATAAACAACGTAATTGATCTTTATGTTGACGATTCTGCGATCTGTTAGGGCGTCTCTCAGTGATTCGGCAGTGGGATAGTCGTTCAAGTCAATGAATACTTCCATGAAGTCCTGGAGCTCTCCGCTACTCAGTCCCTTTTCAAAAGAAACAGACTGGATTCCCGCCCTTTTGAAGTGGTTGATCATTTTCGATGTGTTGATTCGGGTATCCAGGAGTTCATCATCTATAAAGAATTGATCTCGGTTGAGGATAAGCGACAGGGGAGACAGGGTCTGAAAACCTTCGGTAATGGTCTTATAAAACCGCTCTAATGAATCCCGGGTGGTGGGATGATCCATGTGGTACATGCTGACTCGAGAGAAGAGAAGGTTAAAGTCTCTGCCGACCCTGTCCGACATCTGTTTCAGGAGTTTTGATTCGCTCATTCTACGTCCTATCGCCATTAGCGTTAAGATATTGATGTCCATAGTGGTCTATGGCATTTCTAAATTCCATGCACGTGGCATACCGCTGCATGGGATTGTAGGTCGTCGCCTTTCTAATGATAGTGTCCATTTCAGGGTGGAGCAGCGAATTCAATTCAGAAGGCCTTTGAGAAAAGAGGGCGTCCCCCTTTTCCATTTTGGCTTTAAGAAAATCCCCGGTGGAATCATAACTGCCCATGAGTTCTTGAGGGACAAGCATCTCAAGCAGCATAATGCCGACAGAATATATATCGGCCCGACCGTCCGTATCGGCTCCCTTGATCTGCTCCGGGGCCATATAGACAGGTGTCCCGCGAATGCATGAGTCAATCTCTTCGCCCCGGAGGACCTTTGCCAAACCGAAGTCGGATATGAAGGTGCGCCCGGTATTCCTTTCAATCAGGATGTTGCCAGGTTTGATGTCTTGGTGGATGACACCCTGTCTGTGTGCGTAGTCGAGGGCATCGAGAATCTGTGAGATGATAGTGATTGTCTGCATGAGCGGTAGGGTCCGTCGAGAAGGAAGAAAATGTTTCCGGGTTCTTTGCAGAATGTCCGAGAGAGCCTCTCCCTGAACTAGCTGCATGGTGAAGAAAAGGAACTCATCTGTTTCACCGACCTCGTAGATAGGGATGATATTGGGGTGGGAGAGGTTGGCCGCGGCCTCTGCCTCCAATTGGAAACGTTGACGCGTCGCTTCGTCAAGCAACAATTTGGGCAAAATCTTGACGGCGATTCTGCGTTTCAGGGTCCGCTGGTAGGCGAGTAAGACAATGCCCATGCCCCCCCGGGCGATTTCGCCGATGATGGTGGCCGTTCCCACTTGTTCAGCGAGGAGGTGGTCTATCGTATAGTCTTCGATTGAATCCATAATGGAAAAGCACGCCGGCGTTGACTCGGGTAACGGCCAGAAAAAGAGACTAAACCACCGGAATTCATCGTTTTCGACAAGCTCACCGTCGGCGATAGTTTGACAATAAAACCGAAAAGTGAGCTGGTTTTCGCCGTCCCTCGTACCTTACGGTACTTAGCCGAAAGGGGCTTTATACCGGTGGAAGCAATGCCAGAAGTCGCAAAATCCACTCCACGAAATCTCGCCGAGGCGAGCAGTCAGGGTTAGCGGGCATACGCTGACCGGAAGGGCCAGCGGGATTCGGTGAAACCTTGTAGGACGCCGCGTTTGTCAGGTCCCCGGCAATTAGAAACTCCCACCGGGCGGTTTGCTTTTCGGGCCATTAACTCGGCGTCCGTTATGGCCACGGTGATTACTCTTTGAGGATTACCTGTTGTTGAATGCCAGGAGAGGGCACCTCGATAAGTGGCTGAGCCACTATTGAAGATCCTTGATCTGAGATTCAACCATGCTCAAGCGTGAGTTCATACCTTTAAGTACCAGTTTAATATTAGTTTCTAATGACTTGTAATCATTAGCTTTAGTAAGTGCAGAGGTTAACCTGCTGTGCCAATCGGAGATGGACTCGTGCTCCACTCTGAGCCTTTCCAACTCAACCTTCTTCTTTAACATTGATTCAAATCGCTTATCAACCTGCATGATACTTCCTATCGGTAAAAGGGTGGGTTTTTCACCTTAGGGGTAGAGGTTGCTATCAGCGTTAGACATGGGGAATGCGATGTTCCGGGAGTTGGTATTCCAAAGAACGAGCAAGCTTATAGAAGTCCGAATCCCGGTGAATGTAACGAATGTTTGTCTTAAGGGTTTGCGGATCAATGAGTTCATGAAAGGGTACATATTTGATCTCCAATTGATCCTTAACGCTTACCATGACCCCCGAAAGTCCCTTCTCAAACATGCCCCGAAACGCACCCACTCCCAGTTGGCTGCCGAGCATGACGTCAAACGCTGCCGGCTCCGCGCATCTGGTTTCGTATCCGATTTGTTTTGCTCGTACCTTCAGTGGATCTTCCCTGTTCCTCTGTTTGTAAAGCCGCTCGACCTGTTTAGCGATTATCTTTCCGACCTCGGCGTCTCCAAGCACAACATTACCGTGCTTATCCACCTTTTTGGGTCGAAGTTCATCGGGTAGGAGATCCGCAAGACCCTCGCTGATACAGACCACGCCGTACTTCTTGCCCTCGCTGGCGCGGGCCTCCATGAGGAGGACGAGATCCTGGGTAATTTTATCAAGGCTGAAGGTCCCCTTGATGTCCTCTCCGCTAACCATCCTGGTTGCCTCGCCGGCGATGCCCGCCGCATAGGTAAGCCAGCCTGTTTTTCGACCCATTATTTCTAAAATAAACCACGAGTTGCTCGATACGGCATCCGCTCTCAAATTTCGAATTTCACTGGCGGCGAAATTCGCGGCGGAGGTATACCCAAAGGTCCAATCGATGCCATAGTAATCATTATCGATCGTTTTCGGGATATGGATTATGGAGATGGGCCTAATGTCAGGTACGTGATATTGCATGAGATACAAGTAGTTGGCGGTTTTGAGTGTATCGTCGCCGCCGATGGTTATCAATCCGTCGATGTTAAAGTACTTGATCCACTTGTAAACGTTTAACAATCTGACATTTTTATTGGGATCGGTGAGATCATGGATCGATGAAATCCCTTTTCCGGGATTTGCCCGTGAAGTCTTTATAATTATGGATCTTCGGTTTCGTATCCCGGAAACGTCTCCCATTGTGAGTATCCGGTAATGCTGATTTTGGATCAGCGGTTTGGTTTCGTCGTATTCCTGAAGGAAAATGAGCCCTTGGATGAAACCGTATACTTCAACGCCGGAATTAAGGAAATTCAGCACCGCGGCTGAGATGACGGTATTAGCAGCCGGAGAAGGACCACCCGAGAAGAGAATGCCAACATGCTTGATCGGAGGTGATTTCATAAGGCGGCACCTTTCATTTGCTGTGCTTTGCTCATATTGTAATTGCGAAAAGTTTAATATAATTATATATAGTAATTGGCCGGGTTATTCAAGAATTATGAGAGATGACGTGGTCATGGTATTTTTGAGGTGGTTGACATGACCGAGTAAGATACTGTCACGTCGGATTTGCGCAATTGAGTAATTGAATAGGTTTAAGAGAGGGAATAGTCGATATGCAATCTAAAATAGTGACGCATGCCTTAACTTTCGATGATGTTTTGCTCCTTCCGGCAAAGTCAGATGTTAAGCTGGACGAAATTGATATCTCCACGCGGTTAACAAATAAGATTAGGGTAAGCGCGCCTATTATGAGCGCGGCCATGGACACGGTCACTGAATCCGCCACCGCAATTGCTATGGCCAGAGAGGGGGGAATTGGAATCATCCATAAGAACTTGACTATCGAAGAACAGGCGCTGGAGGTTAAAAAAGTCAAGAAATCCGAAAGCGGGATGATTGTCAATCCAATCACCATGGAACCACAGGAGAAGCTCGGTGATGCCCTGGCATTAATGAAAAAATACCAAATTTCCGGAGTTCCAATAACCATTCAAGGGAAACTGGTAGGGATTTTGACCCATCGTGACGTTCGATTCGAGACCGACCTCAACAAAGATGTTTCAGAGTTTATGACCTCGACAAATTTGGTCACCGCTCCCGAGGGAATAACGGTGGAAGGTTCAAAGAAGATCCTCCATAAACATCGCATTGAAAAACTTCTGGTGGTGGATGATCATAACAACCTTAAGGGACTGATTACCTTTAAAGATATTGAAAAAATCGAAAAATATCCTTTTGCCTCCAAGGACGACTTCGGTCGCCTGTTGGTGGGGGCTGCAATCGGAGTCGGCAGTGATCGCGGGGAGAGGACTGAAGCGCTTTTGGAGGCGGGGGCCGACGTTCTGGTTATCGATACCGCTCATGGGCATTCAAAAAACGTCATCGATGCAGTGGTAAAGACGAAAAAGGACTTCCCTAAAGCTCATGTTATTGCAGGGAATGTTGCCACTTACGAGGGAGCCGAGAGCCTCGTCAAGGCGGGAGCTGATGCAATAAAGGTCGGCATGGGTCCCGGATCGATCTGTACGACCCGAATCATTGCCGGTGTGGGTGTCCCCCAGGTTACGGCCATTATGGAATGTGCCAAGGCTGCGGCTAAATATGATGTTCCCGTAATCGCCGACGGGGGCATAAAGTACTCCGGTGATGTAACCAAGGCAATAGCAGCCGGAGCCCATTCGGTAATGGTTGGATCGATCCTGGCGGGAACCGATGAAAGTCCGGGGGAGACAGTCCTCTATCAAGGGAGATCGTATAAGGTCTACAGGGGGATGGGATCGTTAGAGGCCATGAAGAGAGGAAGCAGAGACCGTTACTTCCAGGAGGAAGTGGAGAGTGTTGGGAAATTGGTTCCCGAAGGTATCGAAGGAAGAGTGCCGTATCGAGGTCCTATCTCGATGACTATTTATCAGCTCATGGGTGGCCTGAAATCGGGGATGGGATATGTGGGGTGTAAGACGATTGAAGAACTGAGGACAAAATCCAAGTTTATCCAGATTACGTCCTCTGGGCTGCAGGAAAGTCATGTTCATAACGTTATCATAACTAAGGAGGCACCGAACTACCAAGTGGACTAGGTGCATGAGCGCCGCCCCGGTAGTCTGTCCGGAATTCTCGTTGGTCCATCTTTCCCCTTGATGCGAACCGGTACGTCTTCTCAACCAGAACCTATGCTGTCTCCTGCATCATGTTTCCGGGTTGTTTCGACTATGATTCCGCTGTCTAATAAGGGGCGATCAGAAGGGGTGTGGAAGTCGCTTCGCTTGGTCGTTGGATTTTTGGGAGGGAGTGGGTGATGGGTTCTCAGGGGAAGTTCTCTCCTTTTATGCCCCCGGGGACTATAGGCGGCCGGGCTCTATTTGAGCGAATTTTTTTTATCGTTTCTCACCTTATCAGGAACGGCAGTATTTCGTGGGAGATACAAGGATCGATAACCGGCCACGACGGGGGGATGGACGGCGGTAATTGAATTATGAGGAGCCCATGGGCAAGACAAGGACAATCTATTCCTGTCAATCGTGTGGTTATCAGTGCTTGAAATGGCTGGGAAAATGTCCTGAATGTGGTGAATGGAACTCCCTTGTTGAAGAGGTCCCCGCGAGAGGGACAAATAGTCCTGGCACCCGGCGTCCATTACTTGGAGAATCATTCCCTCAACCGCTGACTGAAATCAGCATGGACCGGGAAGAGCGTCTCTTCAGCGGGATCGGGGAATTTGATCGAGTATTGGGAGGCGGGATTGTGCCGGGATCCATTGTCCTCATCGGTGGAGACCCCGGCATCGGGAAGTCTACATTGCTTCTTCAGGCGTTCGAGAGGCTAACCGAATCGGGACGAACGGCACTTTATATTTCCGGCGAAGAGTCAGCCCGACAGACAAAAATGCGGGCCGAGCGTCTCGGTATATCGAGCCGCAACCTTCTTGTGCAGACGGAAACCTCGTTGGAAACCATCATGGCGAGCATTAACGAAGTAAAGCCGTGTGCGGTCGCCATCGATTCGATTCAGACCATATTCAGCACCGAGCTTGAGTCCGCACCGGGCACGATCAGCCAAGTGAGGGAATCCTCGAGCAAATTAATGTGTCTTGCCAAAAGCATGGGGCCGAGTGTTTTTCTCATCGGACACGTCACCAAGGAGGGGGCCATTGCCGGTCCCCGCGTGTTGGAACACATGGTTGACACGGTGCTGTACTTCGAGGGGGATCGGGGGCACCCGTATCGGATCCTTCGTTCGGTTAAAAACCGGTTCGGGTCCACCAACGAAATCGGCGTCTTTGAAATGAAGGATAGCGGTTTGGCGGAGATAGTCAGTCCCTCGGAGCTTTTTTTGGCGGAAAGACCGTTGAACGTTCCCGGATCGGTGGTAGCGGCCTGCATGGAAGGTTCTCGGCCGCTTCTTGTGGAACTGCAGGTTCTGGCGTGCCATACCAACTTCGGTACGCCCCGGCGTACGTCCTTGGGGGTTGACTATAATCGGGTGACATTGCTGATAGCGGTTCTGGAGAAGAAAGCGGGGTTGAATTTCTTTGATCAGGATGTATTCGTGAATGTTGCGGGTGGGGTCAGGGTTGAGGAGCCGGCTGTCGATCTTGCGGTTATCGTGGCGGCTGCTTCAAGCCTGCGGAATCGGCCGGTTGATCCCGGAATCGTGGCGTTTGGGGAGGTTGGATTGGCGGGAGAGGTACGTGCTGTAAGTCAGGCGGAAATGCGTATCAAGGAGGCGTCCAAAATGGGTTTTTCAACCTGCCTCATGCCTCAGAATAATATAAACCGTATCTCAATCGACTGTGGCGACATGAAACTTGTGGGGGTGAATTCCATTGAGGATGCGTTGGAGGCGTATGAAGGAGTCGATTAAGCATAGAAAATTCATTTTCTTGTGCACCGAGGGGTTATATTACATTGGCGGCCTGGGCGTGCTGTGTGTCGCGTGTACCATCGTGGCCGCCGTGAGGCAAAGCTGGAGCCTTATGGGGATGAGTTTGGTCATGTGGCTACTGTTTATTGAATTCTGCTACTTCTTTCGCGACCCAGAACGGGATATCCCCCAAATTCCCGCGGAAATTGTTGCTCCCGCCGATGGGAGAGTGATCAGCATCAAACCGATGAAAGAGGAGACATTCCTAAGAGGGGAGGCTCTACGGGTTAGTATTTTTATGAACATCTTTAGCGTTCACGTGAATCGCTCTCCAATTGCCGGGGAGATTACTTATTTTTCCTATAATCCCGGGAAATTTATCTCTGCGTTTAAGGAAAAGGCTTCCCTTGACAATGAACAGGTCTCTATTGGAATTGAAGGGGGGGAAGGGGAGAAGAAGGATGGGAGGCGGGTTCTGGTTCGGCTGATAGCCGGTCTCATTGCTCGGCGAATTGTTTTGTGGAAAGGTAAAAACGACAGGATAGATAAAGGGGAGCGTATGAGTATTATAAAATTTGGCTCTCGGGTGGACATTTATCTTCCCCTGGATGCTGATGTCCTTGTCAGTGTCGGTGATCACGTTACGGCCGGAGAATCCGTTGTGGCTCTGTATGGAAATAGCCAACAGTAATCGACTAATATTCAACTGCTTAGCAATATATACTAATAAATAACATTGATAGTTGGTTATAATATATTGAAACAATAAGCACATTTGCATTAATTATGTGGTCTGTAAATTCCGAATGGAATCCCTCTCTGATCTAATTCAATTACTAAAAAATCCCCTCCTCTTTATTTGCCGCACCGGGTTCAAGAAAGTGGACTCCGTCAAGGACCTGGACACAACCATTTCCCTTTTGGTTGATCGGACCTTATCGCTGAAGCTGACGGAAGAACAGGTGGAACTACTTAATGAACTGAGAGGAAAGTTCTCCGAGTTTCCGAATCACGATTTAGATGCGAAGAAGAGAATAATCCAAGAGTCCTTGGAAATTATTGATAAAATCGATTCTCCCGAACTTTCCTCGGGCATAGAAGAGCCTCAAGGGGTCCTATCGTCCTTCGCCGAAAGAAAACAGGTTCTTGCCACGGGAATTCAATATGTGAAGGGGGTGGGGCCTCGTATTGCGGCGCTGTTGAAAAGGAAGGGCATTGTAACCATTGAGGATGCTCTCTTTTACCTTCCCCGGAGTTATGAGGATCGGAGAAATATCAAGCCGATCTCCAGGGCCGTCCCCGGAAACCGGGAAACATTAAGGGGGAGGATTCTGGGGTTGGGTGTCGTTTCCTACGGCCGAAGAAGGATTTTTGAGATGGTTATCGGTGACGAAAGTGGGACGGTGATCGCTAAGTGGTTTAATTTTAATGAGGCATATCTTTCCCACCTGAAAAGAAGGTATAGCAAGGGCGAGACGGTGGTAATCTCCGGCAAGATAGAAGCATTCCGGTACCAGAGAGAAGTCCTCCATCCGGACATCGAGGTTATCAAGGAAGATGGGGATGAAAGCCTCCATTTTAAGAGAATAGTACCAAAGTATTCGGAAGCCGAGGGCCTCCATCAGAAGACCATTCGCCGAATCATGAAGAATGTGGTGGATAGATACGGTTGCGAGATACCGGATGCAGTCCCCCGCTCAATTTCTGAGCGACTAGGACTGCCGGATGTTGCCGTAGCCTTTGAGCGAATTCATTTTCCTAAAAATGAGGATGATTTCGATCGTCTTGTTGACGGTCGTTCCGCCTACCATCGGCGCATTATTTTTGACGAGTTCTTTTTTCTGGAACTGGGGCTTGCCTTACGAAAAAGAGGATTGGTTCTGGGGAAGGGGATTGCCTTCCGGGTGAACAACAATATTCCGGAAAGACTGGAAAACCTGATCGGCTTCTCGCTGACCGGTGCTCAAAGGCGGGTTATCGGGGAGATTGCTGATGATATGGCAAAACCGCATCCCATGAACCGGTTGATTCAGGGAGATGTGGGGAGCGGCAAGACGGTTGTCGCTTTTGCGGCGGCGCTGGTTGCAGCGGAGAATGACTATCAGGCTGCTTTCATGGCCCCCACCGAAATTCTGGCGGAGCAGCATTTTGCGACTTTGCGCCCCCTTGCGGAAGGTTTTGGGTTGTCGATGGCGTTACTCACCAGCAATATGAATAGTACTCGACGCCGGGAAGTCTACCCAAAAATCAACGCCGGAGAAATTAACGTGGTTGTCGGGACGCACGCTATTATTCAGGAAGGAGTTGGGTTTTCGAAGCTGGGGCTGGGAATTATCGACGAGCAGCACCGGTTCGGGGTGGTGCAACGGGCGTCGTTGAAAAAAAAAGGGATCAATCCGGATATTTTGGTTATGACGGCAACGCCTATTCCGCGAACGCTTGCCATGACGGTATACGGTGATCTGGACGTATCGATCATCGACGAGATGCCCCCGGGACGATTGCCGGTTCGAACGCAGGTTTACCATGAAAGACAGAGAAAGAGAGTTTATGAGATTGTTGCTGATGAAATTTCCCGAGGATTCCAGGCATTCATTGTCTATCCCCTTATAGAAGAATCCGAAACCGTGGACCTCATGAATGCCACCACGATGTATGAGCACCTGCAAAAGGACGTCTTCCCTGATTATTGTCTCGCTCTTCTCCACGGACGCATGAAAGGCGAGGAAAAGGAGGCGGTTATGCAAAGTTTTAAACAGGGATCGGTTCAGATCCTGGTCTCAACCACGGTTATCGAGGTGGGTATCGATGTCCCGCGGGCTACATTAATGGTAATTGAACATGCCGAGCGATTCGGCCTTTCGCAACTCCATCAGCTGCGGGGCAGGGTGGGAAGAGGGGAGCACTCATCGCAGTGTATCCTTTTGGCCCAGTTTAAAAAGTCTGATGAGGCCCGAAAACGGCTTGAGATAATGGAGGAAACAAACGACGGGTTTAGAATCGCCGAGGAAGACCTGGCGATCCGGGGGCCCGGTGATTTTTTCGGGGTCCGCCAGTCGGGACTCCCTGACTTCAGGGTGGCGAATATCATCAGAGACGCCAAGGTCCTGAACGAAGCCCGAAGAGAAGCATTCGACCTAGTAAGCAAAGATCCTTTATTGCAGGACCCGAAGCACCACTTTATGAAGGAGAGCCTGAAGCAACGATGGAAGGGGCGCCTCCAACTGGCGGGGATAGGATAGGTGATGCCGATCTTCTTCTGATTGCTGGTTTTCTACCAGGGCATGTCCAACTT
>JAFGRE010000201.1 GCA_016935335.1 Deltaproteobacteria bacterium | reverse complement strand
CTCTCCAACACCCGTGGAGAAAACCGGATATGTTCCCCGCCGCCGGCGACATTAATTCGGTGGTAGATATAGGCAATGGCATCCTGCTTTGAAAGCGGTTTCAGCCGGTATCGGATAGTTATCCGTTGATTAAGCTGCTTAAGCTCGGGATTTCGAAGCTTCTTTTCCAGTTCAACCTGTCCGACCAGAATGATCTGAAGCAGTTTCTCCTTCTCTGTTTCCAAATTCGACAGGAGGCGCAGCTCCTCCATGGTTTCATTCGGCAGGTTTTGCGCTTCATCGATGATGATTACCGTTTTAATACCATGTCGTGCTTTTTCGAGTAATGTATCGCGAAAGTACCTCAGGAGGGCCTCCTTGGGCTTTTCTTCGGTCTGAAGAGGGTCCAGCCCCAGATCTTCAAGAATGACCCTGAGGAGTTCTGATGGAGAAAGGCTGGGATTAAGGATCAAGGCGGTAGTTACCTTGCTCCCCAACTGTCGCATGATGGTACGCAGAATAAGCGTCTTTCCGGTTCCCGGCTCCCCGGTAATTTGGACAAACCCTTCGCCCGCTCTGATGCTGTAAAGCAACGTTTGCAGCGCCTCCTTATGGACATCGCTGGGGAAATAATATTCAGGATCAGGGGTGAGACGGAATGGAGTATCCTTTAACCCGAAAAATTCTTCATACGCCATGGCAACCTCCAAGGTCTTTAGCGGACAACAACCCGGTTTTTCTCCACATCCCATATATAGCGCATCCCCATTGGATCATCAGGAATACGCTCTAGCATTCCCTCGCTCACCAGCACATTCAAATCGGACGGAAACTGCCCGTGCAGGTCTCGGAAACGAAGAGCTGATTGCTGGAGATGGGAAAGATTTTGCAGCTGCACCAACTTTTTCGTATACACCATTTTCAGGTTTTCATCCTCAGTGCTCTCCAAGAGTCCGGACAGCGCCCATATCGCTTTTTCGTAAGCGCCACCCTTGCGGAAAGATGAAAGAATCAGTGCCAAGAAAGTCTTGGGTGAATCAGGTTTCCGGGCAGCCTGCCAAAAATACCCACTTGCGCTTTCGTATTGCTCCAGGTACACGTGGTAACCATAGCCCATCCAAAACGGCAGTTCCCAGCTTTCGGGAAAAATCTTCATCCCCCTCTCAATGATTGGCTGGGCGCGGTCTACGTCACTAAAGTTATGGATTAACCCCATGGCGGAAAAGAGATACGCCATATAATACTTGGGGTCAAGTTCGGTGACGAGGTCCATCATACCGTAAGCCCAGTCACTGTCAAACTGAAACGTAAACGGCTTCCACATCAAGCTCCCCGAGTGCAGATTGACCTGAATGAAGAACATATCGGCAGCGAATCCGCGATGATCAAGGCACAGCATCCCGGCAAGCTCCTTACTGGGAACCATGCGGATTTCTTCCCGCAGTTCCAGAGGGTAAAGCCTCCGATCCAGAGTAATAATCGATACCGCCGCCAGAAAACAACAAAGGGCGAGGAGTAAAAGTCTTTTCATCTTTTAACAGTCCATACAACCCGAGACGTTCAATGCAAACCGTATCACGTTAAGCGACCGGATGTTTTCATCGCTCCTTTCACGTCTTAGGCATTTCCCCATCAGATGTCTCTGCGGTTGATAACAAAGGAGCTTAATGCCACAAGGGCGGCCACATAAAAAAACCAGTACAAGGTAGCAAGCACCACCGCTCCCATGGGAATCGATTCGGCATGGACAATCGCAAGACGAAAATCGAACGTGTCAAAGTTCGGGAAGATATAAGAGACGGTCTTTACCGCGAGAAGGTGGAGTTTACTGCCGTACCGGCCCAGCGCGACAAAGCTTTGTATGGCTTCATTCATGGAGTGCCCGACGATAAACGTCGCCAAAACCAAGAGGGAGTTGAGGGTGAAGCCAATCCCCAGCGTATAGAACAAGAAACCGACTGCGATAAGAAGGGTGAACTCCAGTACCGCCCAGTAGACCGCCCAAAAAAGTCTCGGCACCCAGATATCGCCGAAAAATCGCGTGAGTAAAAAAATCCCGAACCCGGCGAAAAAGCTGAAAATGACTATAATGTAGGCGGTGCCCAACAGCCTCCCTAAAAGGTAATGAGCGCGTGGAACCCTGTTGAGCAGCACGTAAAGCTCATTTCTCTCCTTTTCCCGGTAAAGCGAAAACAGACCAAAGAGTATTGAAACCATCAGGCATACCAGGGAGATACCAAGCATCCCCGTATTCTCAATAAAGCGTGCCGCCGTCCCCAGAGAGAGGGTGCTGACATATACGGAAAACAGAAACAGCATCACCAAAAAAAGCACCAGGCCGATAAATATCTTATCCCGCAGGCTCTCTTTTATTGTTATCGTGCTGATGGTTATGATGTCGCGCATCGGACTTCCCTCTTAAATCCATCATCTAACGTGGCTACATCCCATTTCCTGAGGAAATCATCCACCGGACCGAGGAACTTTAAGCGGCCCTCCACTAAGATCCCAATACGATCACACAGCCGTTCCACTTCAGATAAGATGTGTGAACAAAAAAAGATGGTTTTGCCCTGCTGCTTCATGGAAAGAAGAAACTCAATGATGTCGCCTTTTCCGATAGGGTCTAATCCGGAGGTGGGTTCATCAAGAATCAATAAGTCCGGATCTCCTGCAAAAGCCTGGGCCAGGCCCACCCGCTGTCCCATCCCCTTGGATAAATCAGAAATTCTTCGATTCGGAACCGTATGCATCCCTACCTGGTGAAGAAGATCCATAATTGCTTCATGGGAAGCATGATGATCGGGTGCTCCTGCCAGGGTCGCGAGGTACCGTAGGTACTCGTACACAGTGAGATTAGGATTCGCTCGGAAGCTCTCGGGAAGATAGCCGATCTTTCTCCGGGGATCTGCAGCATTAAGCCGCTTGCCCTGAAAAAAAATATCTCCCCCCGTCGGCGAGAGAAACCCCATGATGAGCTTAACCGCCGTTGTTTTTCCTGCTCCATTCTGCCCCAAAAGGCCGATGATTTCACCTCTCTTGATGGTAAGCGTCAATTCTTTTAAGGCCTGTATCCGCCCCTCCCTGCCGGTATAAAATTTACTGAGGCGGCTGACTTCTATGCTGGCTTCGTCTCTATGCATTCATTACCCATAACCAAAATTATGTGGAGCCTAACGGCAACTCACTTTGCAGGGGGTTGGTTGGGGGGCAAAGCTGGAGATGAGCATACGCTTTTTCAGTAGCCCGCCGACCGCTTGAGGTCCGAATAAGATATCCTTCCTGAAGGAGAAATGGTTCCACCAGTTCTTGTAGGGTATCACTTTCCTCCTGGAGAGTAGCCGCAATTGCCTCAATCCCCACCGGGCCCCCATTGTAGTAACTGATGATTATCTCCAGGAATCGCCGGTCCAAAAACGTCAACCCTTCCAGGTCCACCCCTTCCAAGGTCAAAGCCGCACCGGCAATTGTCTGCCGTATCTTTCCGTCACCCTTTACCTGGGTATAATCCCGGACCCGTTTGAGGAGATGATTTGCCACTCGCGGCGTTCCCCGTGACCGCCGCGCTATTTCGTAAGCGCCTTTATCATCAATATCCACCTGCAGGATAGCCGCGGACCTTTTGATGACTCGGCTAATATCGTCGACAGAATAAAAACTAAGCTCACGGACAATGCCGAACCGTTCTCTCAAAGGCCTGGAAAGCAAGCCGGGGCGGGTTGTCGCCCCAATAAGGGTAAACCACTCAAGCCGTGAGCGATAGGTGCGGGCATTAGCGCCTTTATCAAAAATAATGTCGATGGCGAAGTCTTCCATGGCCGGGCAAAGTAATTCCTCTATCACTTTTGGAATACGATGAATTTCATCGATAAAGAGAACCTCCCCTCGTTCCACAGAAGTCAGGATGCTGACCAAATCACCCCCCTTTTCTAACGCCGGTCCTGAGGTATGATGAATTCCGACATCCATCTCCCGGGCAATGATATTTGCTAAGGTAGTTTTCCCCAATCCCGGCGGCCCTTGAAAAAGGATGTGGTCAAGAGGCTCGTTTCGCTTTTTGGCAGCCATGATGGCAATATTGAGCGATTCAACCACCTGTCGTTGACCAATGTAGTCCCGCAACCGCTGGGGTCGCAAGTTCCACTCATCCTGCGCGGATTCCTTTCCTGCGGCAGTTTGTTCTGTTTCTACCTGAAACGCTTTTTTTACGTTAAAGGAGTTTTCTTTTTCGGGCATTGTCTGTCTGCTTTTCCGGCTCGCCGCTCTTTACCGCATTATCATCACCAGGCTTAGTAACCAGGCAACAGGAAGTCGCACCCACGGGCCACAATCCGCCTAACCCACCGTTTCTGACGAGGCCCTTTGACTTCGATATACTTCTTCAAATATTTCCTCGGGAGTCTGCGCCTGCGGAACACGCTCAAGCGCATCTTGAATCATCTTCCTGGCTTCGCTTCTTTTGTGTCCAAGCTGTCTCACCATCACCTCCAGGACCTGCTGAGCAACATCCTCTTTTCCTCTGATGGGTGCCTCAGTAACGAGAGCCTCTCGAATAAGAGCATATTTACCCACCTTGCCATACAAATGGGCTATGATCTTATCAGCCAACTTCGGCCCCAGTCCTTTGATTTGAACAAGGAAACGAGCATTCCGCTCTTCGATGGCTTTGGCTATCTCGTTAATGGGCAGGGTGATGAGCCTGACTGCTTTGGTAGGCCCTATATCGCCTACAGTAATAAAGAGTTCAAAAAATTCTTTTTCAGCCTCGTTGGTGAACCCCACGAGCATTGGCCGCGGTTGCCGTTCGCCATGATAATAGGATATATATAGTTGCACCTCATCTCCGTCAGGCCCAGCCTTTTTCCCCTCAAGGGCTAGACGAACAATAGACGGAACGAAAACTTCATATCCCACCCCATGGACAATAATGATGACTCGATCTTCCTCCTTCTTGAAAAGCTTACCATCGAGATATCCTAGCATCGTCTATCCTTACCAGCTCTGTGTCACCATCGAATTTTTCCGAATCTGGACAACCCGACCACAGCCAAGGCCAGAGCATCCGAAACATGATCCGGCTTGATCTTTTCCTCAAACCGAAGAATCTTCCTCACCACTCGCTCCACCTGATCTTTTCCCGCCCGTCCGTTACCGGTTAATGCCATCTTCAGTTCGGTCGGTTTCAGTTCTTTTACCTCAACATTCTCCCGGGCCGCCGCCAGCTTAACCACGCCCTGAACCGCACCCAGTTGCAGAGCAGCGTTGGGATACCTCGGCAACACATAAACGTCTTCCAGGACCACGAAATGGACGTTCCATTTCTTAATAATTTTTTCAAAATCAGTAAAAATCTTTTGCAGTCGTTTCGGCATGGCATCCCCGGGATCAGTACGAACAGTGTTCCAGTCCAGGGGAATACCTTTGCCATCGGAGACCTCTACAACAGCATACCCCGTTTCCGCCAAACCCGGATCAACGCCTAATACCCTCACTTCAATCGCTCATTTTCTCCAGAATTTCATCGGCGATATCAAAGTTGGCATACACCTTCTGAACATCGTCCGCCTCTTCCATTGTCTCCATCAAACGAATCATCTGTTCCGCTTCCTTCCCTTCAAGTTTGACCGTAGTCTTGGGAATCAACGTTATCTCCGCGAGGATATAATCAAGCTTGTTCTCATCAATGGCCGCTTTCACCTCTTCGAAATTTCTCGGATCGGTAACAACCTCAAACGTGTTTTCCTCCTCCCTGATGTCCTCAGCCCCCGCCTCCAGTGCCACCTCAAATAGCTTTTCCTCGGCAATGCGGCCCTTTTCGAATACGAAAAACCCCTTCTTATCGAAAATCCACGAAACGCACCCGCCTTCGCCGAGGCTCCCGTTGTTCTTGGTAAAAATGTGTCTAACTTCTCCTGTTGTCCGATTCCTGTTGTCGGACAGGGTATCAACTAAAACAGCCACCCCCCCTGGGCCATAACCCTCATAGGTAATTTCCTCATAGCTGGCACCCTCAATCTCTCCCGTGCCCTTCTTTATGGCCCGCTCTATATTATCCTTCGGCATGTTTTCAGCCTTTGCCGCCGCTATCGCCGCCCGGAGCCTCGGGTTACCGTCAACGTCTCCTCCCCCCATTTTCGCGGCAATGGTGATCTCCTTGATCAACCTCGAGAATGCCTTACCACGCTTTGCGTCCGCCGCGCCTTTTTTCCGTTTGATAGTGCTCCATTTCGAATGCCCAGACATACTCTCTGCCCTCTATCGTTAGGGATCCACAAAAATCAAAAACACCTCAAAAATCAAGCAGTTCAGCTATAAGAACAGCCTAATTTTATATCACAGTCACAATCTCTTTAAAAGAAATAATTAAAACCTCACAGCGCTCCGCGGTTACTAGTCTGCCATAAAAAAAGCCCTCTCCAAAGGAAAGGGCTTACATTAAATTCCGGCAACGTCCTACTCTCCCACTCCGTCACCAGAGCAGTACCATCGGCGCTGGAAAGCTTAACTTCCGTGTTCGGGATGGGAACGGGTGTTTCCTTTCCGCTATAGTCACCGAAAAAATGCTTTTTCGTCTATATATTAAATATCAATCGCTGCCCCTTTTAACTCATTCAGAATAACCAGTATCCTAAACGAATTAAATATTATGGCCAAGCCTCACGGCCTATTAGTACTAGTAAGCTAAATCCGTTACCGAACTTACACTACTAGCCTATCAACCTGGTAGTCTTCCAGGGACCTTCAGTCCTTGGCTTTCACCAAGGAGGGATATCTAATCTTGAGGTTGGCTTCCCGCTTAGATGCCTTCAGCGGTTATCCATTCCGAACGTAGCTACCCAGCGGTGCTCCTGGCGGAACAACTGGTACACTAGAGGTTCGTCCATCCCGGTCCTCTCGTACTAGGGACAGCTCCTCTCAAATATCCTACGCCCACCACAGATAGGGACCGAACTGTCTCACGACGTTCTAAACCCAGCTCACGTACCGCTTTAATTGGCGAACAGCCAAACCCTT
>JAFGRE010000200.1 GCA_016935335.1 Deltaproteobacteria bacterium | reverse complement strand
ATGTTATCTTTAACTGCAAATCGTAGTTTATCAAATATACTTAAATCTGCACTAACTATTGTTCGATTCTTAGAGATACCCTTAATTTAGTATTTGACTTTCATCGTTTTTAATCTATTATAAAAAATCTTTATCCACTATAGACTCAACAAAGGTAAACCCATGATAGAGGTAGAAAATCTTACAAAGTACTACGGTCTCATCAGAGGAATCGAGGAAATATCTTTCACGATCAATAAAGGGGACGTGGTGGGTCTGTTGGGGCCGAACGGTTCCGGAAAAACCACTACTATGCGGATTCTCACCTGCTTTTTTCCCCCGACGCGCGGGAAGGCATTGGTATACGGGTACGACGTGACCAAAAAACCTCTGGAAGTGCGGCGACACATTGGGTACTTCCCTGAGAAGGCCCCCCTTTACCCGGAAATGGATGTCAGGGAATATCTTGGATTCACGGCCCAAATCAAGGGTATTATCGGCTCGAAAAAAAAATCCCAGGTTGACAGGGTCATGGAAACCTGCGGAATTGCGGACATGGCGGACCGCCTCATCGGAAAGTTGTCCAAAGGGTATCGGCAGCGGGTTTGCCTTGCCCAGGCGCTCCTTAATGATCCGGAGATCCTCATCCTTGATGAACCCACTATCGGTCTTGATCCCCGGCAGGTGGTCGATGTGCGGAAACTCATTAAGAGTCTTTCCCGGGAACGAACGGTGATTCTCTGTACTCATATTTTACCCGAAGTCAGCGAAACCTGTGAGCGGGTGATGATTATCCACAAGGGCCGGCTCATAGCAATGGATACGCCCGAGAACTTAAGACTGAAGTTACAGAAGCATACCCAGACGTTGTTTCAGTACTATGGGGGCAACGGAAAAATTATGGAAAAAGTAAGGGAGCTGCAGGGGGTAAGAAAGGCTGAAAGCAGAGAGGCAACCTTCCCGGGAGCGCAGGCGTTGGTGGTCGAATCCGAAAAAGACGACGCCATTCTCCGTGAGATTTCCACCCTTATCCATGCGCACGGCGGTCCGATTATGGAGATGCGAAAAATTACCCTGACGCTGGAAGAAGTATTTATGGAACTGGTAACCGAAGAGGAGTTGGCATAGATGAGTGTATACTATATTTTTCAGCGAGAGGTGCGTTCATACTTCCAGTCCCTCATCGCCTACATACTGATTGCGGTCTTTCTCGTTTTGGCCGGGTACTTCTTCTATTCCGATCTTATCATGCACATCCTGTGGAGCTTCCATAAAACCGATTTTGGAAAGATATGGGAGTTTTATCTCTTTGATGTCCGCTATGTGCTGATGATGATCATTCCCCTTTTGACGATGCGCCTTTTTGCTGAGGAAAAGAAACTGGGAACCATTGAACTTCTCTGGACTTACCCGATTCGGGACTGGGAACTCCTGGCAGGGAAGTATTTGGCCTCGCTTTTTTTCTTGTCTTTGATGTTAGGACTCACCATGGTCTACCCGCTCATTACCCATCTTTTTATTTACGAGATAGATGTGGCGGCACTCTTGGCTGGCTATCTGGGGCTTTTCTTGTTGGGGTCCTCTTTTATCGCCTGCGGGCTGCTCATTTCATCTTTGACGGAAAACCAGATCGTAGCCGCCCTGGGAACTTATGGGTTATTGCTGATGTTCTGGTTTTTGACCTGGAATGAGGCGGTAGCCAATCAAAAGGTGGTAGAATTGCTCCTCAACATCTCGCTTTTTGATCGGCTGCTGACCTTTACTCAAGGAGCGATAGATTTGAAGGACGTTGTCTTTTTCATTAATTGGCACGGATTTTTTATCTTTTTAACCTTGCTTTCTCTTACAGCCAGGAAGTGGAGAGGTATTAAATGAATAAAATCTCTTTTTCGCTCGGTCTGCTGTGGCTTGGGATTGTCCTGTTGTTTTTAGGCATGGCCCTTACCTTTTTAGGGGTTGAATACAGTACCTGGGCGCTTATCGGATTGATGACCGGACTCCTCGGTGTCCTGCTCTATGTGGTTATAAATTACACCCTGGTGAAACAGTTCTTTGTCGAATATTCCACGCGTCAGTGGGCTAACATGATCGTTTTTGTTATCCTGCTGGTAGGGGTTCTCATTGTTGTCCAGATGATTGCCAACAAACATAACCATCGGTTTGATTTAACCTCTGAAGGTAAGTTAAGCCTGGCTCCCATGACGAAGAAGGTTCTGTTGGAAGTCGCCGCTCCGGTGAAAGTCATCGGGTTCTACCGACGCGATGAGAAGGATGAGTTATTGCATCTTCTGGAAATGTACAGGTTGGCAAGCGACAAATTTACGTACGAGCTTTTTGATCTCGACCGTACGCCGGCGCTAGCGGAAAAATACGACGTTTCCGCCTATGGCACTGCGGTGGTTTTGATCGATAACAAACTGAAAAGAGTCAAATTCCCCACCGAAGAAAAGATTATCAACGCAGTCCTCAGTTTGGTCAGCCCCGAACAGAAGGTCGTCTATTTTCTTACCGGTCATGGTGAACATACCCTGGAAGGCCTGGAGGAAGACACCCCCAGTTACGGCGTGGTCAAACAGGATTTGGAAACCGAGAATTACCTGGTCAGGCAATCCCTTTTTGTGGGAGGGAAACCGATCCCTGACGACGCGGCTGCGGTTGTAGTCGGAGGCCCGAAGCGGGATTTCACCACGACGGAGGTGAAACAGTTTGAAGAATACCTCCAAAGAGGAGGGAGCGTCTTCTTTGCCCTTGATCCTGATTTTGAGAAAGGAGAACTGACTTCCTTTCTGGAACGATATGAAGTTGACGTAGGGGACGATATAGTGGTGGACCCGGAGGACTATCTTATTGAAAAAGGCCCGATGGTTCCCATTATTCCCTTTTATATTGCCCATAAGATTACCGAAGATTTCACCACGCCGACTGTATTTCCTCTCGTGCGTTCAGTGGGCAAAGGGACCACAAAAATAAAAGGGCTCAACATGAAATCGCTTGCACGGAGCAGTGAAAAAAGTTGGGCGGAAAGCGATGTCAAGAGTGCGGAAGAGGGAACCTATGAGTTCGACCATCAGGATGATCAGAAGGGGCCCATCACCGTGGCAATGGTAGGTGAAATTCCGATCCAAAGGACCGAAAACGAAAACACTCCCGGCGATAACAACCGGACTGAAGCAGGCTCCCCGGCCAGCAGCGACGCTACCGATATCAACGCAAAAATCGTGATCTTCGGAGACTCACAGTTCCTCCTCAATCAATATATTGAACTCATGGGAAATAAGGACCTCTTTCTCAATACGATTCATTGGATGACCGAGGAAGAATCCCTGATCAGTATCCGCAAAAAGAAACCTTCCCAGGAGGATCTCGCGCCGGTATACATTTCCCCCATGAGCGCCCGAATGATTTTTATCGGTGTTGTCGTTTTTCTGCCGGTTATTGTGGTGGCGATCGGATTGGTAGTAGCCTGGCGAAGGAGACAGAAGGGGTGAAAGAGAAACATCTTCTCATTGTGGCGCTAATTCTTTTCTGTTTAGTGGTCTATTACAACCTTTTTGAATACGGCTACGGCAGGAATGAAGCCGCCGAACAGCAATGGTCTCCGATTATTTTTCTGCAGTACGGTGATGTAAAGAAAGTCTCCGCGACCACCTCGGATGGCAAAGAGTCTGTCTTCGAACGAACAGGAAATCGATGGCGAATCATCAAGGGTACTCAGGTTGAGCGGTGGCAGGAGAAAGTTCAGGACTTTGTCATGAACCTTCTTATGACCGTTGAAATTGATAAAATCCCTGCCGATGAGGTCGAGTTGAGTGCTTTCGGCTTGGATAATCCTCGTTACAGGATAACCATTACCGATGTTACTGATAAATCCTACCAACTTCTGGTGGGGAAGCAAAGCCCAACCAGAACCTCCGTATATGCAAAATTTGCCGATTCTCCCAGCGTCCTTGTTGTCGGAGCCTTGCTAAACTGGGAGATATCGAAAATCGACCCTCTGCTGACTGCACCGTAAAAAACAAGTCGGGCGCTTGGATGTCCGGCCCTGCCTCCGGCATAAGCGAGTTCCCATGACGTCCACGCACATGAAAATAATCGCCTGCCGGTCTTTTCTCCAGTTTCCTTGTGGCGCCGTCAGCTCGGTGATTAAGCGTTTGTGGTGCTAAAAAATTATTTGCCATATAAAGTGGTTGTTGCTATAGTAATAACAGTGCCAATTCTTGACAGGAAAAGGAGCTGGGGAAGAAAAGGCCGATAGAGGTTCGTCCGTAAACCTTTAAGAAAAGGAGTGAGCCATGCCTGAGAGCACCTATAAAATTGTAGAGTTGGTAGGAACCAGTGTTACGTCCTGGGAAGATGCTGCGAAGTCTGCTGTAGAGGCGGCAGGAAAATCTCTGAAAGATCTTAGAGTTGCCGAAGTCGTGAAACTTGATATGACGGTTGAAGGGGGAAAAGTCATTAATTTCCGGACCCGTGTCTACCTTTCATTTAAATATCATCCGGAAGACTAGGAGCGGGATTGACGGGCGCGGCAGTTTGGTCAATAAAGAGAGTTTTTGATTGATCCATTGACAAAGAACAGATTCTTCTCTTTTCTGTTTAGCAAGGGGGTTAAGGGCTTTTTTCTTTAACCCCTTCTTGTTACTGCCTCCGAGGGTGGTCAGGGTAAAACGTATTCGGTGTTTTTGTTCCGTTGGATTTTGCCGGCCAAGAATCCCGGCGATGGATGTCTGATTATCATCGAAAGCCTTTGTTTCGTCGGACAGTAGATGCACGAACTGGGACTTATGCAGAATATTGTGGATACGGTTTTGGAATATGCTCGGAAGAACAGCGTTCGCAAGGTCTCAAAAATAGTGGTAGAGGTGGGTGAGATGAGCGGGGTTGTCCCCGAGGCATTAGAGTTCTGTTTCGACGTCTGCATTAAAGATACGGCGCTTGTGGGGGCGGAGTTTGAGATAGTACGGGTATCAGCGGTGGGGAAGTGTCGAGCATGCGGGGAAACGTTTCCTCTTCTGGAAAATAGTTTTTCCTGCCCCACGTGTAACCGAGCCGAGTGGGATTTGCTCTCAGGGAGAGACCTGGTTATTAAGGGGTTGGAGGTGATATAGATGTGCGAAACATGTGGATGCGGAGAGATACGGGGCCTTCATGAACCCGAAACCGGCCGGCAGAGAATCGCATTGCATGAGGAGGTCCTCAGCAAGAACGACCGTTTGGCCGAGCGGAATCGAGGGATATTTGAAACCACGGGAGTTATGGTGGTGAATCTCGTCAGTTCTCCGGGATCGGGGAAGACCACGCTGCTGGAACGTACGATCCAGGCACTCAAGGAAGAATGCGCCATCGGGGTTATCGAAGGCGATCAACAGACGGATAGGGATTCACAGAGGATCGCAGCGACAGGAGTGAGCGTTCACCAGATCAACACGCTGGATGCGTGTCATTTGGATGCTCATATGGTTCGGCACGCATTGGATTCCTTCCCGTTGCGCGATCTAGACCTTCTGTTTATTGAAAACGTGGGAAACCTCATTTGCCCGGGGGCATTTGATCTCGGAGAGGATTATCGGGTTGTGGTGGTCTCTACAACGGAAGGTGAAGATAAACCCCTCAAATATCCCGGCATCTTTCTTAATTCGCAGGTTGTTCTCGTCAATAAAATGGACCTTGCCGACGTTTTAGAGGTTGACGTCAATCAGTGCCTCGCTTTTATCAAGAAGGTTAATCCGTTGGCTCGGTCTCTATGTGTTTCGGCCAAGACCGGAACCGGGATGACCGAGTGGTATCAGTGGCTGCGAGAAAAGATGCAGGAAAAGAGAAAAATAAGCCCCTTGGTAGGCGGATGATTCCCGGCCGGTCAAAGTGCCGCCAGCCCTCCGCGATTTTGATGGGCGGGGCGTCGAAGGAGCCTTTTTTGCGGAATATAAGATTTCGGCTTGCCGGTGCGCCCGTCATTATGCTTTGTCATGTCGGACTCTGGTAAGGTGATACGGCCGGCAACGGCAGCCACCATGTCACCCGATACGGTTGTGAAAAAGAAGGGGTCTTTTTCACAACCAACATCTGTAAATATAAAATGGGCGAGGTAAATTTTCATGGGTTTATTATCATCTCGGGTATCGATAACGCGGTATAAGGTGGAGGGTGAGCTCCAGGCCCCTGTGGTTGAGAGCGTTGCCAACATCCTGAAAGAGAATGCGATTGTAGATATTGATGAAGGCGACACGGAGAAAAGGGTGGGATGGACATCGTTTGATAACCCCTTTAGGCCGGTTTTTGAAAACTCCTCCTTTGTTGTCGGTCCTTATCTGATTTTCTCATTACGGATCGACAAAAAAACCATACCGCCCAAAATCATTAAGAAACAGTATGAAACAGAAATGGCGAATAGACTTGCCGAGAGCGGCCGCAATTATCTCGCTCGGGATGAAAAAAAACTAATAAAAGAAGAGGTCACCAGGATTCTTGCCATACGTATTCCCGCCACCCCGCATGTGTACGATCTCATTTGGAATTATGAAGCCTCCCTTGTGTGGTTCTTTTCGACCCTCGCATCCGCCAACACCGAATTAGAAGAACTTTTTTTTCACTCGTTCAACCTTCCGCTTATCAGGCTTTTTCCGTATACTATGGCTGATCTTTTACCAGGCCTCTCTGATAAGGAACGTGACGTACTGGCGACTCTTTCTCCCACTGACTTTATGGAGTAAACCATGCTTGATGTTTCCGTTTCCTATAACCGCTATAAATTTCTAGGGTTCGAGTTTCTCACCTGGCTGTGGTTTCTCATCGACAATGATCAAGAGACGATAAAAAAAACAGTCCCGGGAGAGGCATCCCTGGCAATCGGGAATCGCATTGTTCTGGTCAACACCAGAAAAGATGCGGTGGAAACCGTACTGATCAAAGGAGAGGAGGCGGATCTTCAAGAAGGTATTGTGGCGATGCGAAAGGGAGCAGTGGTTGCGGAGGTAAATCTTTCCTATAGAAACGGCGATCAGGAGTGGCGCTTTACCCTCAAAGGAGAGAGCTTGGGCGTAAGTGACCTCGTTCCACCCGCCACCGCCCCGCCAGAGTCCCCTGAAGACGCGGAAGGGGTTTTTCTTGAAAAGGTGTACCTTTACGAAAGCGTTCTGGCGCTTATCGATAAGATTTTTCAGCACTTCATAAAAGAGAGAGTTTCTCCAGACTGGAATCGGACTATGGTCCCACGAATAAGAAAGTGGATATCTTCGTAAGGATTCACCTGGTCTCTTCTACACGGCAATGGTGTTCCCTCTTGTCAGTCGCTTCGTTTCCCAGAGTCCGGATGCCCCGTAAGCAGGAGAACATCTTTCCCCTACCATCAACTTCAGGAAATTGCAGATTTTATTCCGCTACAGGTTCCGAGTGGGGGGACTTTATTTCCCATTGATTTGCCGGAGGGGGAGCTGCTACAATGTACTCCTGCACGCGATTTGAGAGAGAATAATCATGACGGGTTTAAAACTTTACATCAGCAACCGACTGGAAATCCTGGTGGACAGTTTGGCGGAAGTGCTGCAGACACCGCTTTCGTCCCCTTTGGACGAGGAGATCATTGTGGTACAAAGCAGAGGCATGGAACGATGGATCTCAATGATGCTTGCCTCTCGCCTCGGCCTCTGGGCAAATTGCAGGTACCCTTTTCCTAATGCACTTGTAGAAGAGGTTTTTCGGACCCTCCTGCCCGATATTCCTGAACAGTCCGCCTTTGATCCGAAAACCACGACCTGGAGGATCATGAAGCTTCTTCCGTCGCTTCTTGCGAGGACGGAGTTTGCAAGCTTGAGGACGTATTTGGGAGACGGCGTAGGGGATCTTAAGCGATTACAGCTCTCGGAGCGTATTGCCGACAGTTTTGATCAGTATGTTACCTTCCGGCCGGGAATGATTTTTCAATGGGAGCAGGGCAAGGGCCGTCACTGGCAAGCGGTGCTGTGGAGGGAGTTGGTCAAAACGGCTACCACAATGCACCGCGCGGCTCTGGCCACGGCATTTCTCGATGCCCTTGCAAGCCCTGGTCCCGAAATACAGAATTTGCCCGAGAGGCTTTCGATCTTCGGCATTTCCGCCTTGCCGCGATTTCATGTGGAGATACTCGCTGGTTTATCGCGGTTTACCCGGGTGAATCTCTTTCTCATGAATCCCTGCCGTGAATACTGGGGTGATATTCTTTCCGATCGGGCGATGCGGGGGGTCTTGGACAGAGAAGGGAAAGGGATCGGACGCCAAGAGGAGCTTCACCTTGAAAAAGGAAACGCCCTTCTTGCTTCCATGGGAATATTGGGCAGAGACTTTTTTAATCTGATAAACGAATTTTCCTCCGAGGAAGTCTCTTTTTTTCAGGAACCAGATGAAGGTACGCTTCTCTCCTGGCTTCAGTCGGACATTCTAAACTTAAGAAACAAGGGGGAAGGGTCGGAGGGGAAAAAGACCATCGGCGCTGATGACCGATCAATCCAAATTCAGTCGTGCCATAGCCCCATGCGGGAAGTGGAAGTGCTGCGAGACCATCTTCTTAGTATATTTGAACATGATCCCAGTCTGCTGCCCAAGGATATATTGATCATGACTCCCCATATAGAAAGGTATGCACCGTATATTCAAGCCGCATTTGATGTTCCGGTCAATGATTCTCAGAGGATTCCCTTCACTGTTGCCGATCGCACCGTTTCGAAAGAAAGCGAGCTTGTTAAGACATTTCTGGGAGTCCTGGACCTTTGCGGAAGTCGATTCGGCGCCTCGGAGGTTTGTTCATTGTTGGAATCGTCTCCGGTCCGGCGGAAGTTCGAATTGACTGAGGGTGACCTCGATCACATCCTGACATGGGTGAAGGAGACACGGATACGGTGGGGAATCGATGGACGGACACGGGCTGCAGCAGGCGTAACGCCATACGAGGAGAACACCTGGAAGGCGGGATTGACGCGGCTCCTTTTGGGGCATGCCATGTGCGGGGGGAACGAAAGAATGTTCAACGGTATCCTTCCGTACGACCAGATTGAGGGCGAACAAACTTTGGTTTTGGGGAAGTTCGCTGAGTTTGCCGATCAACTGTTCAGATATGTTAGCTCCCTTGAATCTCCGCGCACTTTGACGGCATGGGCAGAGGTCCTTTCTGATCTGCTCGGCCGATTCTTCATGCCCGACGAGGAAACAGAAGGAGAAATGCAGTTGCTGCGTCAGACGCTGCAGGAACTGGGTAACAGGGAGACTCTGTCCGGGTTTGAGGACAAAGTCGATCTTACTCTTATTACCTGGTATGTCCGGAGCACCCTTAAACAGAAAGGATTCGGCGCGGGATTTATTTCCGGAGGCGTTACCTTCTGTGCGCTGGTACCCATGCGGTCCATCCCATTTCGATTCGTAGGTCTCTTGGGCATGAACTATGATGACTATCCGAGGCAGTCGAGATCAGTGGGTTTTGACCTCCTGGCAAAGTATCCACGGTCGGGTGACCGGTCCCGCCGCAACGACGACCGATACCTTTTTTTGGAGGCGCTGCTTTCAGCCAGAGAGCGGTTGTACATCAGCTATGTGGGACAAGATATTCAGGACAACAGCCCTTTGCCGCCGTCGGTATTAGTGAGTGAGCTGATGGATTACATTGAGCAGGGCTATAGCATTCCGGGAAACCGTATCGAGGATCATGTGGTTACGCGTCATCGGCTCCATGCATTTAGTCCCGAGTACTTCAAAGAGAGCACGAAGCTCTTTAGTTATTCCGAGGAAAATTACAGGGTGGCTCACTCTGTGCTCACCTCTCGTAAACCTCTCAGACCTTTCATTGCCAAAGGCCTTTCACCGGCAGGGGTAGAGTGGAAAACTATCGATGTGGATACCTTCTGTGCATTCTGGGAGAACCCGTGTAAGTTTCTGGTCACGAAACGTCTGGGAATTTATTTAAGAGGGAAAGACACGGGAGTTGAAGACTCGGAGCCTTTTGACCTGTCACCGCTTGAAACATACCAACTCGGGAAAATGATGGTGGAACGAAGACTTTCGGGAAGCGATCTTCAATCGTTGTTTTCGGTCGCCAAGGCTCAGGGCCGACTTCCCCATGGAAATGTCGGTAAATGTACCTATGAAGCTCTCAGTAATGACATTGAGAAATTCATTGACCAGACAAAGCTCCATTGTTGGGGGGGGGGATCGGAACACCTGGTAATTGACCTTCCCCTTTCAGATTTTAGGCTGAGGGGCACTATAACCGGAGTCTTTCCCGAGAGGCTGGTGCGGTACCGATATGCTCGGGCCCGACCGAAAGACCATCTCCGACTATGGATCTCTCATTTGGTTCTGGGCACCATGGACCAGGCGGATTCTCCTCGAACCAGTCTGCTGGTAGCTTTACATCCCCGAAGCAGGCAGCCGTATATGTGGGAGTTGTCACCGGTGAAGGACAGCCGCGAAATTCTCACAGCTCTTTTGGAGGCCTTTTGGGAGGGGTTGATGAAACCGCTTCACTTTTTTCCTGAATCCTCCTGGGAATATGCACAGACGGTTTTAGAAAAGGACCGATCCTGGGAGTACGCTCTGGTGAAAGCCCGAAACGTGTGGAACGGGAACGAGTTCAGGGACGGTGAGGGCGACGATCCTTACTGCCATCTCTGCTTTAAAGGGACCGACCCGCTTGATGAAGAATTTCAGCTGATTTCGGAAAAGGTCCTCGGACGCCTGTTGAGCAACCAGGAAGAGAAGGGTCTATGATGGCCGTTCACCATTTTGATCTATTGAACAGCCCCTTGGCAGGAACGAATCTCATTGAAGCCAGCGCCGGCACGGGCAAGACCTATACCATTACCGGACTTTTCCTCAGATTGCTTCTGGAGAAAAGACTCCCTGTCGAGCAAATACTGGTTGTGACCTTTACCGAGGCGGCGTCCGGAGAACTGAAGGACCGGATTCGCACTATGCTGCGAGAGGCTGTAAAAGCATTCTCTCACAGCGGTTGCGAAGACTCTTTCCTGAACGCCCTTGTAAAGAAATACAGCGATGTCTCCACGTCACTACACTATCTTCGGGCAGCCCTTCGCGCTTTTGATAAGGCTGCCATTTATACCATCCACGGATTTTGTTTGAGGATGTTGCAGGAAAATGCTTTTGAGAGTGCGACGCTTTTTGATACCGAGTTGGTGACGGACCAAGAGAATCTCAAAAAAGAAATCGTCGAGGATTTTTGGCGTAAACACCTCTATCACGAATCATCTCTTTTCATCAAATACATTCTTAGCAAAAAGATCGGACCGGATACCCTGCTTTCCCTGCTCAGCACCAAGGTGGCGCCTCCGTATCCTAAGATTATCCCCGAGGTTCCGGAT
>JAFGRE010000199.1 GCA_016935335.1 Deltaproteobacteria bacterium | reverse complement strand
TTACGCTTAAGCTTTTCAAGGATTACCTCGAGATGAATTTGCCCCATACCGGACAAAATAAATTCCTTTGTCTGCGGGTCTCGGTTGATGGTAATAGTAGGATCCTCCTCATGAAGACGGGTGAGGGCCCCGGTGATTTTATCTTCGTCGCCTTTGGATTTGGGTTCAATTGCATAAAAAAGAGCCGGAGAAGGATATTCGATCTTCTTAAAGAGGGGTGCAGTTTTATCTTCCGCCAAGGTGTCATTGGTGGTGGTTTCTTTTAATTTAGCCAGAGCCAGAATATCGCCCGCTATCCCCGGATTAAAAGGTTTTTGGGCTTTTCCCTCGATCTTTAGGAGCTGACCGATCTTTTCCTTGGCGTTCCGTGAAACGTTGAAAATGGTGGAATCGGAGTCAATTCTGCCGGAAATGATTTTGAAAATAGTCAATTTGCCGGTGTAGGGATCGGCGATGGTTTTAAAGATAAAAGCAGAGAACGGCGCTTCGGGGTTGACCGAAAGGGTTCCTTCTTCACCTGTTTGCGGATTTACGGTGATTAATGGGCGACTTTCGAGAGGGGAAGGGAAATAGTCGGCAATAAGATCCAAAACCGGCTGGATTCCCATATTCAGAAGGGCGGAACCGCACACTACCGGAGCAAACGTGTTATTCAAGATCCCTGTCCTCAAACCCTTTTTGATTTCATCATCGGAAAGCTCGCCGGTTTCGAGGTACTTTTCGATAAGCTCATCATCGGATTCCGCCACGGTTTCCATCAACTTTTCCCGGTACTCGGCAACCTGGTCCTCCAGATCAGCCGGAATATCAGAAGGCGTCATCTGTCCGGTCCCGTCGTGGGAATAAATGAGGGCCTTTTGATTGAGCAGGTCGACGACTCCTTGAAAATCGTTTTCTTTGCCGATTGGCAGGGTTAGGATAACGACCTTTGCATGGAGGTTGTCATCGATACTTTTCAGGGCGTTAATAAAGTCGGCCCGTTCGCGGTCCAGCTTATTAACGAAGAACAAGGTAGGAATGTTTTTTTCGCGGGTTACTTCCCAGATACTTGTGGTCTGGATCTCGACGCCGGCAACAGCATCAATGAGGAGCACGGCACTATCGGCTATGGTCAGAGAAGAGAAGGTATCGGAGAGGAAATTCGTATCACCCGGGGTATCGATAATATTTATCATTCGTTTTTTCCAGGTGAGGTTATGAAAGGAGGAGGTGATTGTGGTTTTTCTCTTCACCTCTTCCGGCTCGTAGTCAAGTACTGAATTTTCGTCATCAACACCACAGAGGCGGTCAGTCACCCCGGCATTGTAAAGAAATGCCTCTCCGAGTGAGGTTTTCCCTGCACCGCAATGGGCAGTGATGGCAATGTTGCGGATGTCTTGCGTTTGATAATTGCTCATATCCTTTCCCTTCTGAAAGTTCCCGTTGCGTCAAATTGGGGCCCATTAGCATCTAAAAGTAAAGATATTAGGAAATTATCATAATGATGTCAATAAAACTTTAGCGGAAAAGAAGAGAAGGACAAAAAAGATTCCGGCATGCGATGCCGGCAGCGAAGAATTTCGGTGGTTTGGTGTTTCAATAGCGGGTTTTCTCAAAAGCTTTTGGAGGTTCTTCTAGGCAGAGAAGGGGTAGGTGGAGAATCGGCGGGGGTCGTCCGCAGCCGCCCGCGGAGGGTTCAGTGCAGGGGAGAAGGCTCGGTTCCAGGGGGGCAATCCCGTCACGGGTTGGTAATTAATCGCCCCTCGGTGTATAGTAATCATAGTAAACCGCTCGATTGTCGTCCTAGGATGTGAAGGCACCAGGGTGTTACCGAATCGAGAGTTTTGGCTTGTCCCGGAACAAGCGGGACGGAAGGAGCAACCAGTGAGTTATAATACCGCCTTGAGATCATACACGGCAAAGCGGGTTGAGGAAATCGACACCGCCGATATTTTAATTGGGATTCCGTGCTATAACAACGAGTCGACTATTATGCATGTTGTTAAAATGGTTACCCACGGACTTCACCGGCATTACCACGCCATGAGGAGCGTGATTTTTATTGCCGATGGAGGGTCTACGGACGATACGCGGGAGATTGCCAAGGAGTTTGAAATAAAGCCCTGGCAGGAGAAGATAATTTCCATTTATCGAGGCGCGGCCGGAAAGGGCACCGCCCTGAGATCCGTGTTTGAAGCTGCCGAACGGCTTTCAGTAAAAGCCTGTGCCGTGGTGGATTCGGATCTGAGGAGCATTACTCCGGATTGGATCAAGTATCTCCTCGAGCCGGTTATCGAAAGAGAGTTTCAGTTTGTTGCCCCTGTGTACGTCAGGCACAAATATGACGGGACCATTACCAATAACATTGTCTACAACTTGACGCGCGCTCTCTACGGAAAACGGGTCCGTCAGCCTATAGGCGGGGATTTCGCCATATCCCGCGACGTGGCTAAATACTATGCGGAACAGGACGTCTGGGACAGCGATGTGGCACGGTACGGGATCGATATCTGGATGACCGTCAACGCCATTACCCAGGGATTTCGTATCTGTCAGTCCAATCTGGGGGTCAAGATTCACGATGCCAAGGACCCGGGGGAACATTTAGGACCCATGTTTCGTCAGGTTGTCTGGACCATGTTTTCTCTGATGGAGCGGTATGAGGGGTTATGGCGGGAAATTCGAGGGAGTGAGCCGGTTGATATTTTTGGGTTTGAAGGATCCCTGGAACCTGAACCGGTCAAGGCGAATCTGGAGGGCATGGTTCATCTTTTCAAGACCGGATATCAGCAGTTTTCCTCGCTGTGGAAGGATATTTTTTCGGAGGACTCATTTCAGGCGATTCGGAAGACGGCGGAAATGGGGGTGGTGGACTTTCATTTGTCCACTGATCAATGGGTACGGATTCTCTATGAACTGGCGGCCACGTTTCATGCCTGGAGCGTTAATCGTTATAAGTTGATTGAATTGGTGACACCGCTTTACTATGCCAGGGTGGCTTCATTCGTCCGGCAGACCTGGGAGATGTCATCCGGGGAGGCGGAGGAACTGGTGGAGGAGCAAGCCACGATGTTTGAGGAACAGAAAGACTACCTTGTGGAGCAGTGGGACCGGAAAAGTTCGGGAGCCTGAAAGGAGACGGCAGGGGGGGGTGGTTAGTGCCGAGAGGTCAGGGCAACAGATCAAACAACCTGACTACCTCATCCTCACGATTGTAGAAATGCGGGGAGATGCGGAGGGCGTTATCCCGGACATTCACCATGACACCCTGGGATCGGAGGCGGGTACAGACCGCTCGGGGGTCGAAGTCGCCGCGGAAGGAGACGATCCCGCCTCGTGACGCGTGGTCCTTCGGGCTCCGCAGAATGAAGCCCCTTTTCTTTGCCAGAGAGATGATGAGATCGCCCAAGCCCAGAACTGCTTCTTCAATGGTTTCGATTCCGACTTCAAAAAGAAGATCAAGGGCGGCTCCGAGAGCAACGATTCCCATGGTGTTGAGGGAGCCTTCCTCAAAGCGAAGGGCTGAGGTTTTAAGTCGTAAGTCGATCTGATCAAAATCAAATTCCTGCTCCACGCTCTTCCATCCCAGGAGAGGGGGATATATCCGGTCAACAAGGTCGCGGTTACAATAGAAAATCCCGGTGCCTTCGGGAGCAAGAAGCCATTTATGGCCGTCGGCGGAGAGAAAATCGATATGATGCTTCTTGACGTCCATGGGGATCACCCCCAGGCTCTGGATGGCGTCGATGCAGAGAAAAACCCCCTTTGACGCACAGAGGTCACCTACCGTATCCAGATCGATCCTGAACCCATTGGAAAACTGGACGGAACTCAGAGTGACGAGGCGCGTTCGCTCGCTGATAAGCTTGGCAATGTCGTCGGGATGGATGGTCCCGTTACGGGAGGGGATGAAGCGTATCTCGACCCCCTTCTCTCGGAGAGCAAGCCAGGGGTAGATGTTGGCCGGGAATTCCTTCTCATATACCAGGAGATTATCCCCGTGCTTCCAGTCGAGCCCCTGAGCGATAAGCGAAAGGCCGTGGGAGGTGTTCCTGACAAACGCCACTTCATGGGGATCGGCGTGAATAAGCCTTGCGCACATTTCCCGGACGGCTGTAACGCGGCTGGCCCACCGGTCAAGACTAAACGCCCCCGATCGGGAGGAATCAGCGAGGAAATCTTCGACGGCATCGGTTACCCGGCGCGGCAGGGGTGCGATTCCCGCGTGATCGAGGTAAATGTACCGTGTTGTTACGGGGAATTCCTTCCGCAAAACAGCCACGGAGCGTTCTCCCTTCATCGTGGTCTTCCTCCGTGACCGAAGTTTGCGAAAGA
>JAFGRE010000198.1 GCA_016935335.1 Deltaproteobacteria bacterium | reverse complement strand
GGCTGCCGGTAATGAACGATCACGCTTCCGGAAGGGCTTTCCTTAAGACCTTCACTATTTTCGAACAGATCGACAGCGTATGTCCCCACCACCCCCTGATCTGATTTGATCGTCTTTCTGACGGTATAAACGTCAGTGCCGGCCTGCAATCTGTTTGAGATTACTTCAAGATAAATCACTCCCTCTTCATTATAAGGAGGGAAATCATACAAGCTACATTCCGTCTCTTCCCGGTACTCATAGGCATAGATCCATTTCTTGCCCACGGTAAGGGGGAAGACGGATTCCAGGGCGTGGAGCGCCTGGATTACCGACAGGAAGATTGCCACAAAAACAACGATGCCAACCGCAACTCTTCCGTAACACCGGTCGGCGCAACCATCTTTTTTCACGGTTCTTTTATCCCTTTCAGCCCCGAGACAATGACAATTTAATTGAATCCTTACCATAAAATGCTATGATGTCAAATCATTTAAACGATTCAACCCGACGCATACGCTCGTGCCTCGGCGGGGGAAAAGGACCTTCAAGCGCATGAAACTTCTCTTCATTCATTGCAACATCAACACCGGTAACGGCCGTCATTTCGTTCCCGGAATCGCCGGTATTTCCAGCGTTCTCAAAGCAGCCGGGCACGAGACCGCGCTTCTCTTTCTTCAGGAGGGGGTCGATCGGGAAGCGCTGGTGAAGAAAATCGAAGCGGAGCAGCCCGATCTGATCGGGTTTTCCACCTTGACCAATCAAATGCGCTCCATCCGGCAATACACCCGCTGGATCAAGGAGGAGCACGACATACCCGTGATCTACGGCGGTATCCACGCAACCATCTGCCCCGAGGATGTGGCCCGGCATGATGACGTGGACTTTATCTGTATCGGGGAAGGGGAGTTTCCGGTCCTGGAATTATTGGAACAGATGGAAAAAGGGGGGTCAGGTGACAACATCCCCAACCTCTGGGTACGGCAACCTGACGGTCGATTCATAAAGAATCCCTTGCGCCCCCTCATGCACGATCTTGATGCGCTGCCGTTTCCCGACCACGAACTCTTTAAATGCGGTCAGCTTCTCCTGGAAAACCCCATGGAAGCAACCTTCCTTATGGCCGGACGGGGATGCCCCTTCACCTGCAAGTACTGCTGTAATCACGTTCTCCAGGAGCGATACCGGGGCCTGGGAAAATATTGCCGCCTACGATCTCAGGAGCGGGTCCTGGAAGAGATCCGCTATTTACTGGGACGCTACGATATTAAACGGCTGGTTATTTTTGACGACACCTTTACCTATAATTACCCGTGGCTGATGCGATTCTGCCAGCTTTACCGGGATGAATTCGATCTTCCGTTTGCCATCCAGGTTCGGGTGGACACGGTGGATGAGAAAATTCTCCGGATGCTCAAAGAGGCCGGATGCGACATGATCATTGCCGGCATTGAATCGGGAAGCGAAAGGATCCGTCATGGCATCATGAACCGGAAGATGACCAATGAACGAATCGTCAACGTCTACAAGACCGCCGATGCGCTGGGGCTCAAAACCTGGGCGAACTATATTATCGGCCTTCCCACTGAAACGCCGGAGGATGTGGAGGAGACCTTTGCGATCAATCGGATCATCCGTCCTAATAATATCCAGGTCTCGATATTTTTCCCCTACCCCAAAACCGCGCTTTTCGACCTGTGTTCTCAGGAAGGATACCTTTCCGATCGGGAATCAAACGGTTTTTTTGGTGAAAGCATCCTGAATTTACCGACCCTCACCAAAGAGCAAATCCTTGAGTATGTGAATAAGCTTAAAGCAGAGGCCGTCCGGATAAAATTGGAGAAAGAGCAAAGCGGTGAATTCGACTTCCTCGTCCGATTCCCCGAAGCCCGATTAACAACGGAACACGAAGCCTACGTGAGGATCACGTCGGAAATTATTGATGGGGAGGAACGGTCGGTTATTTTCGCCCATCCGGAATCACGCATCAGCTACACCCTCTCACTCCCTGAAAACGCCCGCCTCTGCTTCGGCATCGGCATGTCTCCGCCGGTGTGGTCAAAGGAAAAAGGTTCAGGCGTCGATTTTGAGATCACGATGAATGAAAACGGCCGGGAGCGCTTATTGTTCTCACGATATATTGATCCCAAGAACAACCCGGATGATCGAAAATGGCACGACATAACCGTCGATCTCCCGGAACACTCGTCCCACCCCACGCAGTTGAATTTTATCACCACCACCAAAGGGCGGGACAAGCAGTTTTGCTGGGCCGTGTGGTCGCAGCCGTTTCTTGATCGAAGAAAACAACCCGCGTAAGGGAAGAGGCATGACCGACCAGACCGCATCCGTCGAGGAATTGATGGAAACCTGGCCCGGCAAGGACCGGCGCATTCCCCGAAAAACCGAACCCGCTTACCTTACATTGAAGAAGATCGTTGTTTTTCTCGAAAACATCGCCGCTACCCTCCCCCTTACGCCCCAGAGCCTTCTTCTGGACGTGGGGTGCTGGGAAAAACCCTACTTTCCGTTTTTTGCGGCAAAAACAAGAAATTATTTCGGCGTGGACGTTCAGCCCGGTCCGTACCTTGATGCCCTCATTGACGGGGAAACCCTCCCCTTTTCCGATGAGGCCTTTGATGTGGTATTGAATACGCAGGTGCTGGAGCACACCAGAAATCCCCAAAGGCTCACCGAGGAAATGTACCGGGTATTGAAAAAAGACGGATGGATCATTCTCTCGGCCCCCTTTGTCTGGGAAATTCATAACTACCCTCACGACTACTGGCGGTTTTCCGAGCAAGGGATTCAAGAACTGATGAACCGCTTCCAAAACCTGACCATTGAACCATGCGGCAATTCAGCCCAGTGTCTCCTTCAGGCATTCAACCTTTTTATCGACCGGACCGTCCGGCCGCTCTGGTTTAAACGGCATTTTTTTCAAGTAATAAACAGTATCATCGAACGATGGGCCGTCCGCTCCACGGACCGGCTCCTTCCCCCCAATTATTTGGTATTGGGCCAAAAATAGTGATAGTATGCAAAAAGGTTAAACCAACCGCACGGTGTAAGGACAGGCAGGAGATGACGACCAAGGCCCCCAAAAAGTTATCTGATATTTACGGAAAAGGATATTTTTACGGCGAAAACAGCGGTTACCCCGCCATCGGCTATGATCAGGCTCACCCCTCCTGGAAAGAGGCTATTGATTTCGTTAAATCCTTTAAAGAGATACCCATGCAATGGCTGGATGTGGGATGCGCCTTCGGCTATTTTCTGAAGGAGGCTGACGAAAAGGGAGTTTCCGCCTTTGGCGTCGATATCAGCGAGTACGCCCTTCAGCAGCTTTCGGATCTCCCGTCGAAGCGGTCTCAAAGCCTTGCCGAATCACTCCCTTTCAGAAATGATGCCTTTGATGTCGTGACCGCTTTTGACCTGGTGGAGCACCTCTATAACCCCGCCGCGGGGCTTGAGGAGATGGTCCGGGTCCTGAAGCCGGGGGGAGTCTTTCTCCTCACCACTCCTGATCCGCTTCTGTTTAACCGGGATGAGGAAACCCACTTTTCGGAAAAGCCGCCCTCTTTCTGGATGAAACAGATGGATACCTTGGGCCTGACCACCCGAATCCGCTTTTTCGGAGAGCCTTTTAACGTGGAAATCCTGGCGATTAAACGAGACAAAAATTCTCCGGCGAACGGCCTGCTCCGCGAAGCCCTCGCGTTTCTTAACAGCTTTAACCATGACTACTTCGGGGAAAGGGCCGACATCCTCCAGGTTGGACCAGGACCCGGATACGCGGTCTTGCGCGCCGGCTGGTCGGCGCTCCACGAAAAGACCGAGAATCAGTCAGTCCGATATTTTACTGAAAGCGCCACCCTCTATATCTATAACGACAGCAACAAACCGATGGAAGTCGCCATGAACATCCGGTGCGGCCGGGAGGTTCCGATCAAAATTTACACCCACACGGAGAGAATCGGAATTGAGAGGATGCAGGAGGAAGACGGCGGCTGGCGCATTGAAGCAGACAGATTTCTGGTTTCACCGGGAGGACATCAAATCGAACTGCGGTGCGACGATAAAAACAGCGTCGAGATCCAGGCTGTTTCCATCGACAGCAAGCAAAAAGACTATTCCGAATATAACACTTCCTTACCGGTTGATCAGTACCAGCGCTACAAAATCCTCCAGGACACAGTCAATATCATACGGGAGCAACACCGGCCGCAGCGTATCCTTGAAGTAGGGGGGTCTCCCGGTCAGCTTACCGGATTCCTTCCCGACGACCGGATCACCATAGCGGACATGGAATACTGCGACATTCCCGACTTTCAGTATGCCGATGGTCTCAACCTTCCGTTTACGGATGAAAGTTTCGACATAGCCGCGAGCATTGATGTGCTGGAGCATATCGCGCCCAAGGATCGAAAGGCTTTCATCACCGAGCTTGTCCGGGTCAGTAAGGAGTGTGTCTTTCTGGGCGCCCCTTTCGCCGATCCGGCTCTCCGGGAAGCCGAACACATCCTTTCCGAATTTATTCACACCAAGCTCCAGCATACCCACCGTTTTTTAGATGAACACCTGAGCAACCCCCTCCCCAACCGGGAGGAGACGATCCGCTTTTTCCAGGAGAAGGGATTGGATACCATCGTC
>JAFGRE010000197.1 GCA_016935335.1 Deltaproteobacteria bacterium | reverse complement strand
TGGTTATTTGGTTTTATAAATTATTCAGAATAAAGGAGGGGGCATGAAGTTATTAATAAGCTTATTTGTCTTTACGCTTCTGACCATTTCATTCCCCACGCAGGCCCAACAAAATGACGATGTGAGTCATAGAGAAACCTTTTATAAACGGTTGATAGGCATAGAGAAGACTCTCACAGAATATAGAGAATTTTATGCCAAGCTTAACGTTAATAAATGCGTATATAGAAATGAAATAGTGGGGGCAGTGATTGACGAAATAGGAGTCTCCTTAACAGACATGAGGAATCTCCTATTGGGGAATATCGATGAATCGTTGAATATCATAAAGTCGCTGCATGATTACCCATACTCATTGAAACAATCGTTATTGTTGTACCACTCGCTAACGAAAATAGACGAACAGGACGGGGTAATTAATACCAACTACACCTTCAAGGACGGGTACCAACCCGAAAACCTGGGGATGCAAAGCCTTACCGCTTTTTACTTCTCCGATTTAATAGAAGCCTTTTTTTGGAAACACGTTTATCCGCTTGCAACAACAGTTGAGATGCAGCCGAACGAGAAGTGAGGACAAGAGAATATTACGGAATGTAATTTGCGGTGCTATCCACAGCGAGCATTTTCATTGAGGATGAGAGAGCTTGAGAAGCGCAATTGGAACGGGAATGCAACCTACAAGCCGCAAGGGTTCCCATGATACGCTTTCACGACCTCCGGCATACCTTTGCAAGTCTGTTGATCGAGCAAGGGGAAAATATCAAGTACATCCAAAGTCAATTGGGGCATTCGACGCCCACCGTGACCTTAAATGTCTACGCTCACCTTATGAAACCGTCAAATCCCGAGGCAGCTTTTCGCCTTGAAAAGACCATTTTTCAGAAAAGTGGAGACTAAATGGAGACCAAAAAGAAAAGGGTTACGAGTCAATTCCCGTAACCCCTTGATTTTATTAGTGGGCGGTACTGGATTTGAACCAGTGACTTCCACCGTGTGAGGATGGCACTCTTCCGCTGAGTTAACCGCCCAATAAAATCCTTTTTGGTTTCATATCAGTTTTTGCCGGGTACTGCAAGAGATTTCTCGCTCCTCCAAGAGGGGGACAAAGGAAGCCGAGTGCCACGTCTTCTTATCGTCTCTTTGACACATTGATCAGCATTATGATAAATCACTGTAACATCTCCATGGAAGGGAGACAGGGGGCAAGAAGACGATATTTAGACAACACAAGGAGCCTGGGCATGGTTAAAGTCGGCATTATCGGAGGTTCCGGATTCGACGATCCGCGCATAATTGACAACATTCAACGAGTCAAGGTTCATACTCCCTATGGCCCTCCTTCGGACACCGTCATTACCGGGTCCCATCGGAATGTGGATTTGGCCATCATTCCTCGTCACGGCGAAGGACATCGCATTATCCCTTCCCACGTTAACTTTCGCGCCAATATTTGGGCCTTGAAGGAACTGGGGGTAACCCACATTCTGGCCACCACTGCCGTCGGCTCGCTCCGTGAAGAAATTAAACCCGGCCATTTGGTTTTCCCTGATCAGTTTATCGACCACACCACCAAACGAGCATCGACATTTTACGAAGGGCCTCAGGTTTGCCACATCTCCATGGCTGATCCCTTCTGCCCGAAGCTTCGCAACATACTCTGCCAGGCAGCGCAAGAACTTGGATTCCACTACCACAAAGAGGGGACAGTCGTAACCATCGAAGGGCCGCGATTTTCTACCCGTGCCGAAAGCCGCATGTTCCGCGCCTGGGGAGCGGACATCATCAACATGAGCACTGTTCCCGAGGTCGTATTGGCGCGCGAGGCGGGATTGTGCTATGCCACGATTGCCATGAGTACCGACTACGACTGCTGGCGTGACCACGAGTCAACGGTCACCTGGGAAATAATTGCCTCGGTTATGGCTGAAAATGTCCGGAACGTTCAGGCGCTCCTTCTCGAATCCATAGCCCGGATTGATTTTTCCGACTGTTCCTGCAAGGAAGCCATAAAAACAGCCCTCGTCTGAGGTGGTATTTCAACAGGAACGTATTTCAACTATTCAGTAACATCAAAAAGCGCTCAATCAAATTGACGAGGCGCGACTCGGCCTTCCGCACCGTGGCAATGACTTCTTCGATCGGCGCCGGCGTCAACGACTCCGGAATGTTCACATTGGCAATCACCGAGAACCCGACCACTTTCATTCCCGCATGAACCGCGGCGATCACTTCCGGAACCGTCGACATGCCAACCGCATCCGCACCAATCCCCCTCAGAAATCGTGTCTCCGCGGCGGTCTCAAGGCTTGGCCCCGGCACGGCAACATAAACACCGCGGCGCAACGTCAGGCCAAGCTCTTGTTCGGCTTTCTCGGCAGTGAGTAGCAATGCTTTTGAGTAAGGCTCGTTCATTGACGGGAATCTCACCCCCATATCGTCGTCGTTTTCACCTCGTAGGGGATTATCTCCGATCAAATTGATATGATCCGTAATCATCATGATGTCGCCGGGAGCGTAGTCCGGATCCAACCCTCCCGCTGCATTCGTTATGATCAAGACCGAAACGCCGAGCATGCGCAAAACCCTCACGGGAAACGTCACCTTCCGGAGACTGTATCCCTCATAATAATGGGCCCGCCCCTGCAAGACCACAACTTCATGGCCTCCCCAGGAGCCTACAATCAGATTGCCAGAATGCGTTTCAACGGTTGACACCGGAAAGTGCGGAATCTCCCGATAAGGGATGGTGACTCGCTTGGCAACCCTGTCGCCGAGCGAGGGAAGACCGGTTCCCAGGACAATACCAATCGCGGAGGCAGAATGAACATGCTCCTTCAAAAATGTATGCGCCTCATGAAGCTCGGTGTGAAAATCCGCCATACCCCACCTCCGTCTTTCAGTTCCCGTCATCCTATTTGGCTGCGCTCAGCAAAACAGTAAACAATGTGCCCTTTCCTTCTTTGCTTTTTATGCACAAACTCTCTTCGTGACAAATCCGGGTTAGCGCTGACGGCCCGTTCGGTCCTTAACCATCCCAAATTGTCTCTTCACTTTAGTGTGATCCATCCCAAAAGTAAAGCGGTCTGTTAATTTCCAAAACGATGGGCTTTAAATTTACTTGATTATAGGAGTTTAATTTGTCATATTTCATACAAACTTAGCATAGAGGACTCTAATGCCCACTGATGATCAAATCAAGGAAATCCGTGACCGAATAAATCGAATCGATGAACAGCTTCTGGACCTTATCTCCCAAAGAGCACGCTTCGCTGCGGAGATAGGAACTATCAAGAAGAAACACCGCTTACAGCCTTACGCGGCAAACCGAGAGAAAATTATCCTTACAAGGCTCGAAGAACTCAACAGCGGACCTCTCAGCAATGAGGACATCCACACCGTTTTCAGGGAAATTATTGCGGCCTGTTTATCTCTCGAGAAACCGCTTAGAATCGCCTACCTTGGTCCCGAAGCCACCTTCACCCATCAGGCAGCCCTGAGCCAATTCGGCCAGTCTCCCCAATTCATCCAGATCCCCACCATTGACGGAATTTTTGGGGAGGTGGAAAAGAAACGGTGCGATTACGGTGTGGTCCCCATCGAGAACTCCAGTGAAGGTTCAGTGTACCGGACGCTTGATATGTTTATCGAAACCCCGTTACAGATCTGCGCAGAGATTGCGTTAGAGATTTCGTTATTCCTCTTAAGTGCTGCCGATAAAATCGAAGATATCAAGGAAATACACTCCCATCCCCAGGCATTGGCACAGTGCAGCCGCTGGTTGGCAAACAACCTGCCGGATGTGCCGATCCATGCCGCATCGAGCACGGCTATAGCCGCCCAAAAAGCCTCCCAGAACCCTGCTGCAGCGGCGATAGCCAGCAAGGTGGCGGCCCGTATCTATAACTTGAACATCCTTAAGGAGAAAATTGAAGATTACCCACATAATTTCACCAGGTTCTGGGTGATTGGCCACAAGAGTCCGGACAGAAGCGGCTTTGATAAGACGTCCTTCATGTTTTCCATCAAGGACGAGGCTGGAGCGCTTTATGAAGTGCTTCGCCCCTTCTCAAAGCATAGTATTAACATGACCAAAATCGAATCTCGTCCTGCCAAGGGAAAACCCTGGGAGTATTTTTTCTTTGCTGATGTGGAAGGGCACTTCTCCGATCCTAACCTTCGGGAAGCCTTACAAGACATGCAAGGCATGGTCAATTTCATTAAGGTGATAGGCTCCTATCCCCGCAGCGTATGAGTCGCGTGGAGAAGAGTGCCTCGACAATTCCACTCACCGTGCCTGCCGGTGGCTCGTGTTGTGCCACACTGGTTATGGTAGACTTACAGAGAACAAGGATAGAGAACGTGTCAGATTTAGATCAGTTGGTCTGTGAAGGAATAAAAAATATTACCCCCTATATTGCGGGGAAACCTCTCGAAGAGTTGGAACGTGAATACGGCATCACCGGGGCAGTTAAATTAGCTTCCAATGAAAACCCATTGGGTCCGTCTCCCAAGGCAATCGAGGCACTCCTGAACCACCTCCATTCAATTCATCGCTACCCTGATGCCAATAGCTACAAACTGAAGCAGATGCTTGCGGAAAAGTTCGACGTTCCTCCCGATGCCATATTGCCGGCGAACGGTTCCAACGAGATTATCGAACTCGTCCTCAAGACATTTCTCCGACCTGGTGGTGAAGTCATCGTACCGGAACCCTCGTTTTCTCTCTATACAAAATTTACTCAGGCTCTGGATGGGGTTCCCATTAAGGCCCCGCTCAAGGAATTCTCGGTTGATTTAGAGGCAATGAAGGAAAAGATCGGTCCCCGAACCCGCATCGTCATTATCAATAATCCGAACAACCCTACGGGAACCATTGTCCGGAAAACGGCCTTCGAACAATTCATCCGATCAATCCCCGAAAACATCGTCATAATAGTGGATGAGGCTTATGGGGAGTTCGTTACCGACCCCGACTTTCCTCAAGGACACCACTATCTCACTGACAAGCCATGGGTAATAACCATGAAAACCTTCTCCAAGGCATATGGTTTAGCCGGATTACGGATCGGCTACGGGATCGCCGCTCCCGAGATTATGCACTATCTTAACCGGGTTCGCCAGCCGTTTAATGTCAATTTGTTGGCACAGGTAGCAGCGTGTGCGGCCCTCACTGATCATGACCATGTCATAAAAACGCTCCGCACCGTGAACGACGGTCTTCACTATTTTTACCAAAACTTGAAGCAACGCAATATTGAATTCATACCAACCCAGGCTAATTATCTGATGATCCGGGTCGGCAAGAACAGCGACACTGTTTATGAAGCCCTTCTTAAAGAGGGCGTTATTGTGAGATCACTCACTTCATTCGGTTTCCATGATTACATCCGGGTCAGCGTCGGCACGCCATCGGAGAATCAACGGTTTATTGCCTCGCTTGACAAGGTGCTCCACCATTGCTCATGAATAATCACAAACCCCTCTTTAATCAGGTGACAATAATCGGCGTGGGCCTCATCGGAGGATCGCTGGCCCTCGCCGGCCGGGAACAGGGCATCTTTAACCGCGTCATCGGAATGGGCCGCAACCCGGGGAACTTGAAAAAGGCAAAAGAGTTAGGCGTCATTGATGATTATGCCCTTGAAAGTGAAGAAGGGGTACGGAACGCCGACCTCGTAGTTATTGCTACGCCGGTTTCCGCAATAGTCCCCTGTATTAAAAATGTCGCCCCTCATCTCAAGGAGGGCGCCACAATCAGCGATGTGGGCAGCGTCAAACAGGAAATAGTGGAGCAGGTCGACGCCTTGGATTTACAAAAAATTCACTTTGTGGGCGGACATCCTATTGCAGGAACGGAAAACTCGGGGGTCGAAGCCGCTTTCCCCGCTCTGTTCAGGGGAAGAAAGTGCTGCCTCACCCCATCAGACAAAACCAACCCGGCGGCCCTTGAAGAAATAAAACGCCTCTGGGAATCTCTTGGCTCAACTGTGGTGACAATCGAGTCGGCTCTTCACGATAAGATCCTGGGGGCCGTCAGCCACCTACCCCATTTCATCGCCTTTACCCTTGTCAATTTCCTTGATGAGATAAACCGGTTCGACAACAGTCTCTTTGAGTTTTCCGCCGGGGGGCTCAAAGACTTTACCCGGATCGCGGGAAGCGATCCCGAAATGTGGAAGGATATTGCATTAATGAACCGTGAGCATATCGTCTGGTTAATTGATGAGTACGTCCACCACCTCGAATCCCTTAAAAATCACATCCTCGATAAGGACTCAGAATCCCTCTTTCGCACAGTCCAAAGATCACGATCGGTCCAGCGCACTATTATCAGCACAACCGAGCCAAACTCGCCACAAAAGATTTGACAAGCATTCTTTCCCTGTAGTATTCTAGATATTTATAAAAAAATCCGGAGAGCCTGTGAATACTGTCACAGTACGAAAAAAAAGTTATTTAAAAGGCGAATTTACTCCACCGGGGGACAAGTCTGTTTCGCATCGAGCAGTAATGCTTGGATCACTCGCCCAAGGCAACACCACGGTCACAAACTTCTGCCCGGGTGATGACACCCTGCGAACAGTCAACGCCTTTCGGTCGTTGGGGGTTATAATAGAAGGAACGGGAACCCAATATACCATCGCGGGGAAAGGCCTCCATGGCCTTCATGAATCCTCGGATGTGATTGACGCGGGAAATTCGGGGACAACCGCGCGGTTGATAACCGGCTTACTGAGTGGTCAAGATTTCTTCACCACCATCAGCGGTGATGGTTCTCTCCGAAGTCGCCCCATGAGAAGAGTAACCAAGCCTCTTGGGGAAATGGGAGCCAAAATCGATGGCCGAGCGAAGGGGGACTACCTGCCCCTTTGCATCAGGGGAACCCTGCTCTCGCCCCTTAAATACACGTTACCGGTGCCGAGCGCGCAGGTCAAATCGGCAATCCTTTTGGCAGGGCTTTACGCGGAAGGGGTTACCGAAATAACCGAACCTCTTCCGTCCCGAGACCATACCGAACGAATGTTGGCGGCTATGGGGGGATCTGTTGAAAGACACGGCGCGGCTATTCGCGTCCAGGGATTCCCGGAATTGAAGCCCCTCTCCTTCCGTATTCCCGGAGATGTTTCGTCAGCGGCATTTCTGATTGTCGCCGCCACAATACTACCGGGATCAGAGGTAACGATTCGAAAGGTCGGCACCAATCCGCTTCGTTCAGGGATTCTGGAGGTTCTCCAAAGGATGGGTGCTCAAATTCAGATTATCCCCTCTGCTGATGAGGGAGGCGAACCGACGGCGGATATCGTGGTAACATCGTCGTCACTCAAAGGGGTTGTCATCAACGGTGAAGTAATTCCCAGAATTATAGACGAGATTCCAATTCTCGCTGTAGCCGCCGCTCACGCCGAAGGGACGACAATAATTCGGGATGCGAAGGAGTTACGGGTAAAAGAGACAGACCGCATCACTGCGATAGTAGAAGGTTTGAAAAAATTCGGCGTAACGGCAGAGGAATTTGATGATGGCATGGCAATCACCGGGCAGGAGAATCTGAGCGGAGCAACGGTCCCGAGTTATGGCGACCACCGCATTGCCATGGCTTTTATCATTGCTGGCTTAACCGCCTCGGGCGAAACAACCGTGCAAGACACGGAAGTGATCGGCATTTCGTTTCCACAGTTTATGGAAACAGTGGGTTCACTTTTCACCTAGGATACAGTGGCTGGTAATGAACTCAGTTATCACCATAGACGGACCTTCAGGAGCGGGGAAGAGCACTGTCAGCCGGAGGCTGGCAAACGTTTTAGAATTTAGGTACATTGATTCGGGGGCGTTATATCGCATTGCAGCGCTGGAAGTCATGGACCGGCACATTGAAGAACCTTCTGATGAAATACTCGCGGAAATTTGTCGCAATCTTGATGTTGTCTTTAGTAACGGCAAAGAGCAGAATCGAATCTTCTCCCACAACAAGGATGTTACTGAAATGATCCGATCGCCGGAAATCAGTATGCTTGCTTCCCAGCTTTCTGCTCGCCCGGTAACGCGAGAATGCCTGACTTCGCTGCAAAGAGGAATGGCTGATAATATGAATATCGTTCTAGAGGGCAGAGATGCGGGGACGGTTGTATTCCCGGATGCCTTGGTGAAGTTTTTTCTTGATGCAAGTCCCGAGGAACGGGGCAAGAGACGATTTAAAGAACTGTCTTTAAAAGGATCGTCCGTATCCTTGGAACAGGTGACACAGGAGATAATCAAGAGAGATCAAAACGACACGTCGCGGCAGTTTGCTCCTTTACGGCCGGCAGCAGATGCGCTGATTATAGACTCTACGACGATGTCCATAGATGAGGTTGTTGATCGAATGATACAAGAGATCAAATTAAAAAAAATTGAGGGGGTATAGTTGAATGGATAACACTGAAACCACTGGCCAGGACAAATTTCAAGCGAATTTTGACAATGATTCGGTTCATGCATCTGATGGCGAGCCAGCCGAATCGTATGAAATGATGACGAAGCTCTATGAGGAGACCCTCCAGGAAATCCAAGAGGGCGAGGTTGTAAAGGGGACTGTCGTCAAAATTTCTCCAGATTATGTGCTCGTAGACGTTGGGTATAAGTCGGAAGGCCAAATTCCCATCAGCGAATTCCAAGGTCTCGGTAAAGAGATCCAGATAAAAGAAGGTGACCAGATCGATGTCCTTTTGGAAAAGCGGGAAAATGATGATGGGCTCATCGTCCTTTCAAAGACCAAAGCCGATCAGGCTAAGGTTTGGGATACTATCGGGAAAGTCTGGGAGAACGACGACCTGATAGAGGGAAAAGTCTTGTCACAGATAAAGGGCGGACTTTCCGTCGACATCGGCGTCAGGGCATTTTTGCCGGGTTCCCAGATTGACCTGCATCCTGTCAGAGACATGGGCAAACTAATCGGCAAAACGTTTAAATTTAAGATTCTGAAATATAATAAAAAACGGGGGAATATCGTTGTCTCCCGCCGCGCTATCCTGGAGAAGGAACGGGAAACCCTCCGGGCCGACACATTGAAGAAATTAGAAGAAGGCAGCATCATTGACGGAACAATCAAAAACATTACTGATTACGGAATATTTATTGATTTAGGAGGAGTTGATGGGCTCTTGCATATCACCGACATGTCGTGGGGGCGAGTAAATCATCCGTCAGAGATGTTCTCTCTCGGTGATACCATAACCGTAAAGGTCATTAACATGGATAAGGAAAAAGGCCGGGTTTCTTTGGGACTTAAGCAGCTGACTCCCGACCCGTGGATCAATGCCGAAGAGAAATATCCCGTAGGAAACCGCGTTACCGGAACCGTTGTAAGTCTGACCAACTACGGCATCTTCATGGAATTGGAAAAAGGAATCGAGGGGCTTATCCATATCTCTGAAATCTCGTGGACGCGGAAAATTCGTCATCCTTCACAGGTTGTATCCCTGCATGAGGAAGTCGAAGGTGTGGTCCTCAGTGTCGATAGCGCAAAGAGAAGAATCTCCCTCGGCATTAAGCAGTTGGGACCCAATCCGTGGACTCTGGTTAAAGGAAAATACCCGGTCGGAACAGTCATTGAAGGTACAATCAAGAACATCACGGATTTTGGAGTCTTTGTCGGACTCGATGAGGGTATCGACGGTTTGGTCCACATTTCAGATCTTTCCTGGACCCAGAAGATCAGGCACCCTGCCGAGCGTTTCAAGAAGGGTGATACCATCCAAGCTATCGTGCTCAATATTGATGAAAAGAGTGAACGCTTCTCCCTGGGCGTTAAGCAGCTCGAAAAAGACCCCTGGGAAGGAATATCTCACAAGTATTCCACCGGCCAAGTTGTCGACGGTACCGTTACCAATATCACCGACTTTGGGATTTTCCTGGAACTGTCCGAAGGCATCGAAGGTCTCATTCATATTTCTGAAATCGACAAGGGGAAAACCGATAAACTTTCGCAACTGGTCAATGTCGGTGACAAGCTCAAAGCCCTTATTATCAACATCGACGAACGAGATCGAAAAATCGGACTCAGTCTTAAAGAACTTGAAAAACACACCGACGAATCAGAAATGAGGCAGTACATGTCTCAGCAGGCATCCACTGAGGCATCGTTGGGGGAGATAATAGAAACTAAAGAGAAAAAAGCAACGCCTTCCTCTGAAGAAGAGCCCGAGGAGGCGACATCGGCTGAACCCGGTGGGGAACTATCTCACGACACAGAGGACCAGGGAGGCGAGGCTGAGGAGATCGCTTCACCTCCACCTGATGATGAAGCGCCCCAGAGTTCTGATGATTCGGAGCCTTCTGACGATAAATAGACAGCACAACTATTTCCGTGCATATTGACACAAGATGGCAACCAGGAAACATCCCCTATTGATCGGCATCGTCGGGGTCGTAATTGCCTTGGCGCTTTTTTTCGTCTTAGTGCTTAGCGTTTCCTTTTTCATGGCGAGAAAGGGGGATATTTTGCCTTCGGAAAAGATAGGTGTCGTTCCCGTCAAAGGAGTGATCACCGACGCGCAGTCCATTATCGACCAACTCCGAAAATTCAGAAAAAATCAAAATATTAAGGCAATTGTCGTTCGTATAGACTCTCCGGGAGGCGGGGTTGGCCCGGCTCAGGAAATCTACCGAGAAATTAAAAAAATCAGGCAGGAAAAGGAGGTTTTCGCATCCATTGGCTCCATCGCCGCTTCCGGTGGTTACTATGTAGCCTGCGCTACCAGTAAAATTATCGCCAACCCCGGTTCAATTACCGGGAGTATCGGCGTAATCGTAGAATATGCAAACATTGAAGAGCTGATGGAAAAAATCGGCCTCAAAGGCGTGGTTATTAAGAGCGGCAAATACAAGGATATCCTCTCTCCTTTTCGAGAGATGTCCGAAGAAGAAAGAGACCTCATCCAGAATGTCACTGACAGTATCCACGATCAGTTTATTTCTTCGGTGGCCGAAGGACGCAATTTGGAGAAGGCACAGGTTGCAGCCATAGCCGACGGCAGAATCTTTACCGGTCTTCACGCCCAGGAGATGGGACTGGTTGATGCTATCGGGAATTTCTACGACGCCATTGACATCGCCGCCGAATCAGTCGGCATTACGGGTGAACCGGAGATAGTCTATCCGGAGAAACGGCTTTCATTGTTCGATTATCTTTTCGAGGAAGTCTCCCAACGATGGGGACAATACTTGTGTTTCCCCTATCGATTTCGCTATCTCTCTCCCCTCCAACCCGAATAGACTTATCCAATTTTTACTGCCGTATAAATTTCTTGATCCGTTTCTCTCCCTGGGGGCGTTTCCTGGTTATTGCCTTGGCGACAAAGCGTTCAATCCCTCCAAAATAGCGCTCTTCTCCTACCATCATAAGATCATGGTGGTCAGCATCGGGTATCACCATCAACACCTTATCAGGAGAACGTGAACGATTATATAATTCAAGAGCTTCACTCACCGGAATGACGCGGTCGTTTTCAGCGTGAATCAGGAAAGTCGGCAGGCAAATATTCTCGATTTTTACTCGATTGCAAAACCCCTGGAAATCACGCCGATCAAAGGAGCAACCCAGCCGGTGCAGAAGATTCCGAGTGCTGGCAAACCCGCTTTCTATGATCAGGCCGTCGAGATGATTCTGGTAGTGATAAGCGACTTCGATAGCGGGAGCGCTTCCCAGCGACCTTCCCATTACAAACAATCTGCCGTTATAGTGGAGTTCATTCAGCAAGGCACGGCAGCCGCCGAACAAGCGATGGGCGTCCCGGATCAGAGTGCTTGCAGTCGGGTAACCGTCACTGAACCCGTAACCCCGATAATCAGTCACGAAAAGGTTTATGTATTTCTCATTATACATGGGCGCCACTCCGTCATAATCACAGGCAGTCTCTCCATTGCCGTGAAAATACAGAATTGTCAGCGCATTCTTCGTTGTCGCATCCTTCCTGGCAGGATAGAAGCGGCAGCCGATAGATACCTTTTCCTCAACCTCGACAAAATAGGTCATAGAGCTTGAGACCACGGGTATTTCGGGAAGAACCCTTCGTGGGAAAAACAGTGCCGAGAGAATATCCAGCCGATCCAGTGCGCTGAGATCATTGCGGTAGTCAACCAGGACAGCACCTCCTCATCGGGATGTACGCAATCTGCACCGCCCCTCTTTGCCGAAGACAACGCCCAAGAATTACTAGTAAAGCTAACCACGCCGTTTGCATCTCAGCCTCATCACCTTCCTTCCATTCACTGCGTGGCGGGAGAATATCAACCTTGACAATCCCGGCCCTGCAAAATAAGATCGTTATAGTATTTACCATTTCATTCGGGTTGTCTAACGAAAGCTCCACCCTATCTAAAAAGGTGATCACGGTTTGAGCGCACATCAGCGGGCGTTAATAAACATCTACCAAACCCTCCTTACGGCCTTTGGTCCCCAGAACTGGTGGCCGGCAAATACCCCTGAGGAAGTGTTATTCGGAACAATCTTGGCTCAAAATACAACCTGGAGAAATGCAGAATCCGCCATAGACGCCTTAAGAAGCGCGGACAAGTTGAGTTTTCGGGCCATCTATCACATGGACCTACATGAACTTGCCGCCCTGGTTAAACCAGCCCGCTTCCTCAACCAAAAGGCTAAAACATTGAAACTCTTTTCCACGTTCTTCGGCAATGGTTATGGCTTTGATCTTGACAGGCTCAGGCGGGTCGAGCTTTGGACTCTAAGAGAAAGACTCTTGAATCTGTACCGAATTGGCCCCGAGACTGCCGACAGCATCCTTCTCTATGCGCTGGAAAAACCTATTTTTGTGGTTGACGCATACACCAGGAGACTTTTCAGTAGCCATGGTTTTGTAAAGCAGAACGACTCTTATGATTCCATCCAGAAGTTTTTCATGGACAACCTTCCGAAGGATGTACCAATGTATAACGAGTTTCATGCATTAATTGTTCGAACCGGAGCTGATTACTGTAAACCGAGGCCCTTATGTCACAACTGCCCCTTATCCTCATGTGGCAACATTACATGATTGAGGGGACAATTTTTGTGATTAGCTGAGCACCTGCCCGTTCGACTCACGCAAAACAACCCCTTCAGTGTGTCGCGAAGCGAGCCCCTTCGCAGAAAGGAAACGACGGTGGATGAACTAAAATATGGTGAAAGAGCCATTGCCGAGGCCCGGTTGGAGTGTTGGCCCAATCCCTTCGAACAGAGGAATTACACGGTGGATGTTACCTTTCCGGAATTCACCTGTCTTTGTCCTCGCTCGGGATATCCTGACTTCGCCACCCTGTGCATTAAATACATTCCGGATAAGTACGTCGTGGAGCTGAAATCCCTTAAGCTTTTTCTCAATAAATATCGAAACCTCTATATTTCCCATGAGGACGCGATCAATAGAATTTATTCCGAACTCTATGGTGTGCTGAAGCCACGTTTTCTGGAGGTAGTCGGAGATTTTAATCCTCGCGGGAATGTTAAGACGATCGTGCGGGTCTCTTCAGAAGAGGACAAATAGTCCTTTTCTTGACTTCTTCGCGCCTGCCCACGTATATTAAAAATAGGAATTGCTGCAACAAGATCAGATTCTTCGGCAACGCTTCAATGAGGAGAATGTGCGATGAAAGAAGACAAAATCCCGGACCACTACGAAAAAATCAGAAGGAAGTTTGACCGATTTTTTAACGCCGTCGAAGCGCTTGGGGAAGTAACAAGAAACCAAGGGCCCTTGGATGTAAAGACAAGCCATCTGATTCAGCTTGCCGCTGCAGCAGCGATACGATCTGAAGGATCTGTGCATAGTCACCTCAGGAGAGCCCTCGACGCTGGGGCAAGTCCGGAGGAGATCTACCATGCCGTCATCCTGCTTACGAGCACAATCGGCTTCCCCACTGTTGCCGCTGCCTTAAGTTGGATCGATGACTATATGGGAAAAGATGGCAGTTAATTTCATTGGGCGGCCCCTAGTTGCATAAGAAAAAATACCTGAAGGATTCGAATGGGTCCAGTGCCGAAAGATAAAAAGCAACCATGTTTTTCAATCCCTCCTGACCAAAGGCAACATCAATGACCTTGAGATATCCCCCGGAGCCCGAAATCCCCGCGGAGGAGGGGCAGTCATTTAGCCCCCCGATAGCGGTATTCGGGGAGGCCTATCAAACAGTCGTTCAATCATTGGTTCAACATTCCCCCTTTCCCCGTGCGCAAAGCACCACCGTTACGCACGGTGCGAAGCTGAAGGCAGCCCTTATTCATCTTCAGGAAACAGTCTTCTTTGGGCAGGTGGCCTATAATGATTTAAGGCCAACGCAGGCAGTGGAAGTATGCGCCGGTTTCGGGATTCCAAGTATAACCTTAAACAAGCTTTTTGGCGTTGCCGGGACATGTGTGGATACCGATTCAGAGAAAATGACTATCGGTTCGGAGATCTGTGAGAAGCTGGGGATCAACATAACGTGGTTAGACCGCGACCTCTTTCTCTACTTACGGAAAAATATCAAGAGCCTTAGAGGTACAACCCTCTTGGCAACCGCCGCTTATTCGAGAGATAGAAATAAGGGCCGACCCCCGGGTTCAGGAGAAAGGGATATCGTTATCTTTGCAAAAAACAATCATCTCGATTTGGCACTTCTCCCTTACCGAAGTAAAGAAACCATAAAAACCGGCCTTTCAAACGAAACGAAACGGGTGCAGGAATACGAAAAGATTCTTAAGGATGCCGGATACACCGTGAGGAGGCACTCCACCGAGGTCCTCTTTCGGGGACAGGGTGCCCCTGACTGGTTCTTCCTGGATATTTTGACCGCAAAGTTTAACTCATAACGAAAGGAGGTTCCCATGAAAGCAGGAGTTATCTATACTGGTTCAGGGCCGATCCTTATTTTGACCACATATCATGATTTCAGCGATCCCAAATTCATCGAGAAACTTACTCAAAAAGGCATAACTAAATTTATCGCCCAGGAAGTAAATATTGACCTCTGTAAAGAAAAATATGGGGTCCACTACACCGTGGTTAAGAATGACGTGAAAGAGACCGACGACCTGCGCATCCTTGATTATAACGGACACCATATTTTTCTCACCATCCCGTTCAGTGAAATGGGCGAACCATTCAAATACGAGGGGGAGTGAGCAACGTTACATATTCTCGAGCTCTCTAATTTGTAGAGCCTGGTTCTCTCTGGGAAATTGATTCTGGTTTGGGAAGGGGACGACGACAACCCTTAATGACCATGGTATGCCAATTTTTTTGAGGCGTTTATCCTCAAAAACAAGGCCGTTAGAAATATAAATACTTCACCCGCACTAAACCATATCCTGCTCAAAATACTCGTTACTGCGGCATTCTCGGCGGGCATACCACAATTAACCAGAAAAAAGACCAACAAACCTTCCCTTATTCCTAACCCACCTGGAAAAATAAAGGCGAGTATCCCCACAGTGGCTGCAAAAGGGAAGGCCAGCGATAGATACCACTTAAAACTCATACCCGGAAACAAGGATTGAACGAACAACAAAAATCCCGTCGTCCAGCAGAGCCAAAAAAGAAGAAATACGAAGGCAAGGGGAATAACCCTTTGGGAATCAAGCCGAAAAACCGACTCGACTCCCCCATATGGCCCCCGGAAAATGAGCCTTTTCACTAAGCGTGAATTTTGTGGGGGAGAGAACAAGAAGGCGGTACATACCACCATCAGGATGCCGATGATCCAGACGTAGTGGCCACCGATACCTATTGCCACCAACCCTACAAACCCGAGAACCAGACCAGCCCAAATCGACATAACCTGCGCGTAAAACGAAGCCTGCGTTGCAGAACTAAGGCTCACGCCGGTTCGTGATACATAGCCTGCTCTCCCAAGAATGCCCCATACCTTCCCGGGAATATACTTGCCGAATATCGAAAGGCCGTGCGACACAACTGCTTCAGACAACGAGACCTTTCCCGCGAGCTGCATGCAGGTCAAATACCAACAGTAGGCGTTTAACCAAAATCCTAGAAACAGTAATAATAAGGACGAGGTCAAGAAAACAAAGTCGAATCTAACGAGGTCTATCCTTGCGTAATCGTACCGAAAAAGGAAAAACACCAAGAAGGCGAGGGATACGTAAAGGAAAATCGTAAAATATTTATCGATGGCAACGCTAATTTTCATCAATCAAGAGTCCTGAACAGAACAATACACTATAGTCCAGGGCAATACGTTCTCGACAGATTTCACTGTATAAAATTTCTTAACCAGATTTTCGAACTCACGAGGGGTCCATTTCTGACAATGGTTCGGCGTATTCCCTAAGTTCCTCAGATACTTAAGGCGGAGCAGGTTAAGTATACTCCATATCGGCTCGTTCGGTATCGAAAAGAGAATATCATTGGAAGCAATTCTTTTAATTTCCTCCATCGCGTTTTCCGGATACCTCAAATGTTCAAAAATTTCCAAGCATAAGACTAGGTCGAATTCACTATTTTTGTATGGCAGGTGATATATACTGCCTTTGATAAACTCGCCGTCCGGGACATTGTTCCTAATCATGGATATTTTATCTTCATCCAAATCCAATCCATGTATTTTTCTTAATCCCTGCAGGCTGGGTGCGATTGATACCAGCGGCACCCCTTCCCCACAGCCGAGATCTAATAGACGGTTATAGCGTCTCCCCTTAAGATTCCTCACGATCACTCGCAAAAATCGTTTAATAAGATAGACGCTAAATCGACTGCTATTTTTGTACTTACCTTGTTTAACCAGAATAGTCCCTGACTCTTGCTTATTCCTCATTCTACTCCATCGTCCAATAAAACCTGTTAGAGGCGCTATTCAATAATCATCCGTGCCGGAATAAATGTCATGACGCCGAAAATCAAGTGTAAATACTCTTTACCGTGGCACGAAGCTTTTTCCACTCTTCATCTCCCAATATTCGCTTTCTGGATAATGAAATCTCCGGCGCTGACTCCGGAGCATCTGGCTTCCTCACGATTGAGCAACCATTCTTTCCCAGAAATGCTTCGATTTTGCCCAACACCTTGCGATGATTATCGCAAAACTCATCATAATCAACCCGTAATACCTTCTCGTTCAAACCCGATAGAGCAATCTCTTCAGCGATACTATCGTCTATATTCTTAATTTGGTATACGGCCTGCTCATATTCAGTCAACACCTTGATTTGTTCAAAGTTTTTCGGCCTGACGCTGAACCAGCTTTCTTCTTCGTTCCCATAAAGCTTTCTCCTGGCCAAAATAATAGACTGGGCAGTATAAAGGGGATCTCGTATCACCCACAGAAATATCGCCTTCGATAACTTTTCCCGTATCTTCAAAATCCGTTGACTATTATAAAGATTTTTGCAGAGAAAAGGTCCTTGCATAGTTACCGACAACGCAGATATGGTCGCTGCTACATGGTTACACTCTGAATCAAACCAGCACCTCATTGTTGCACCGGCTTCACTTGGCGAAAAGAAGCCCTTTACATATCCATACTCACTTGTAAACCGCATCAATGTTCGTTTTCTAAAGGCTTCCGTTATCCGTGTTATTGTAACCGGAGACCGTACAAACAAAGAAGCGATATTGGTCAGATACGCAAAGTGATAATCGTTCAAAAGGACTTGATATAGGATGGTCGTTCCTGTTCGGGGAGCTCCGACTATAAAGACCGAATTCGCTTCAGTTTGGCAATCTCTAATTAGCTTGAGCTCAAGTTTTTGAAGAACGACTGATTTCGTCAATGCGGTTTGTACCGCCAGTGCCATACGTCTAAAAGCCATCATAGTCGGTATTTTATCCTCTTATATATCCCGATCATTTTCCTCTTAGCGTTGTTCCAAATATTCGGCTTCCAAATATTAAAATACGGGACCAGTTGCCCCCCGAAACCCCGGTAAAAGAATTCAATGGGTTTTATCATCGAACCCTCAAAGTCGAAAATTGCGGCCTTCTCAAACCCTGATTTAATCGCTTCAACGATTACCAGAACATTAGCTGCGCTCGAAGTATAGTGGGGGTCGGTACCGTTAAAAACCAAATTCGCACTTTTCCGATCATAAACAATTCCCGCGACAGCATAGAGATCTTCCCCCAGGTAACCACCAATAAGTTGAATCGCCTCATTTCTTTGTAGCAAAGAGTAATAGGAAAAAAACGTGCGGAAAGAAAAGGGTGGAGGAGATCCCTGCCTCTGAAAACTCAGCGAGACAATCCTGTAAAACCGTTCTGGACTGACATCGCTCCTGACGACGATCCCGGATTTAACGGCCTTTCTCTCTTGGGTTCTGACGGTTTGTTTGAAGCGAGACCTCACTAAATCAAAATCGTTTCTCTCAATCTGATAGGTATAGCGTGTCTGCTGATGGTAACCCGCCCAATAAAAAGGCAGCCAATTTGTAAATGACGGGTGAAAGGTATAGTCAAATGTTTTAATATCCCGGATGCTGTCGACTATTTTCTCTGCGATTGCTACTTGTTGAGACATCTTGGTATAGTCTTTGCCGCCGCTATCGCCATAGACAACACCCAGATATTTGACAAAAAGAGGGTTGGAATAACACCGCAATTCATTTTTTGCTAAAACAATACCACCGAGCCAATTCCCACTTTTGCTTACCACACCGATTCTAAACGGCAGCCCCACTGCTTCCAAATACCAGGTCTTCGCATAAATGCTCCCCTCCGACGATTCATCTATAAAGTGATTCCACCGTTCAAAATCGTCCTCAGAGATATAGTCAAATGTTAACGAAGAGTCCACTTTACAAGATTCGTTAAGCTGTCTTTTATAAGTTGAGCAACGAATGTCGGGATATTGGCAGCCCATCTCTCCGGATGACAGAGGATATGCAACTTGCCATATTGTTTGGTTGCGAGGGCTTCCAGTAAATCCGCCGTCGATTGCATTTCCACCCTTATACCGGATCTCACCCTATCACGTACATTGTGAGAATTGCAATCCCAATTCCTGCCTGTATCGCTGAGATAAACAACATCCCCGTGATCAATAGATAAATAGGGTTCTCCGATGATCCCATAGTTCCCGAAATCGTACTCGCTCCAAAGGTCGCGATTATCCCACTTGGATAGCGGGCTCCCGTGCATACAAATAGTCCTAACCGGGACTAACTCCCTGAACCACGCAAGCTTCTTCTCGAAATCCGCAATCGCCTCCTCCATATTCCCGTGCGCATCTGACAGGCATTCATAATGATACCCGATTTCGTGCCCAAGGTCGGCAATCTCGGTGATAATTTTGGGTTTAAAAGTATGTTTCTTTGCCCGAAAATAATAGGTGGCCCGAATTCCCAACGCAGCTTCAATGCGAGACATTTCGACAGCGTTTTCCGGCCTCCTGTCAACATCGTGTCGCAAAATGACACTGTTTCCCGAATCAAAAAGTTCTCTATCCACGTGATAGTCCGCAACCGTAAATACAGAGTAATCAGACGATCTGATCACCTTGCAAAGGGTTCCGTATTTTCCAAGAGTAAAATCCCATTCACGGAAGGGCTTCATTACCAATCACCTTTCTACCTTTCGCTCTTTCTCTTTTCTTTGGAATTTGCCGGGGAACAGACCCCGTTGACTTTCTGCATACTTTCCTCCATAATTTCCTTTAAAGTCATCCTACGTTGCACCTATCTTAACACAAGAATGCATCAGGGAAATCTTTTACTTTTTCGGTGTATAAGCCAATGAGACAGTCGCAGTACGCCTACGAGACCCGGGAAGAATTCCTTTCCAAACTTAGAGTCCTCATGTTTGCACGTGTAATCATCATGACATTTCTCCTGGGCTCTACGGTCATCATGCACTTTAAACAAGCGCCCACTTATATTGAACCATATCTTCTGTCGCTCTACGCCATTATTGTAAGCACGTATGCACTGACTCTCATTTACGTCTATTTAATCAATCGTATAGACAACCTTATTCCACTCGCCTATATTCAACTGACACTGGACCTCCTCTTTGTAACTGCCATTGTATATATCACCGGCGGAATAGAAAGTATATTTTCCTTCCTCTATATCCTAACCATCATCAATGCAAGCATACTTCTCTATCGCCGAGGCGGCTATCTCATGGCCTCTCTCAGCAGCATTGCATACGGCACCTGTCTCGATTTGGAATATTACGAAATCATTCCATCCATAAGCAGCAACCTCCCAAGTGTTGACTATTACAAGGCCGCTGATATTTTCTATACCATCGCCGTCAACATCATCGGTTTTTACCTTACGGCTTTCCTTTCGAGCTATCTTGCGGAGCAAACTCGGAGGACAAAGGAGAAACTCCAAAAAAAAGAGATCGACTATAAACACCTTGAGGCCTTACACGACAATATTGTCCAGAGCATCGGTTCCGGCATTATGACCCTCAACCAGCAAGGAGAGATAACCTCCTTCAACCGAGCTGCCCAGGAAATTACCGGCTACAATATTTCTGAAACACTGGGGCGGAGATTCGACCACCTCTTCAGTTTGTCAAACGAGGAAACGCATTCCGATAGCGACATCACCATTTTTCCGCAACGATTTGAAAAGACTTTTTTAAACCGCGACGGTTCTCAACGTTTTCTTGGGTTCTCAACTTCTACCTTGAGAGACAGATTGGGAAGGGATATCGGGAGCATCATCACGTTTCAGGACGTTACCAAACTTCGAGAAATGGAAGAAAGAATTAAGCGCATGGATCGCCTGGCAGCGCTCGGGCAACTCGCCGCCGGGATTGCCCATGAAATTCGCAATCCTTTGACGTCACTAAGCGGATCAATACAAGTTCTCCGGGATGAACTCAGGCTTGAAGCCGAGAACAGGCGACTCATGGATATCGTCTTAAGAGAAACTCAGAGACTCGACGGCCTTATTACCGATTTTCTTCTTTTCGCCCGGCCGGAAAAGGGTAAACAAGGCAAAATATTCCTCTCCGCACTGTTAGAGGAAATGGTAACTCTTTTCGCCAATAGTCCGGAATGCAACAAAAATATTACAGTAAAAACGGACATAGCGCCTCATCTTTTTATGCAGGGTGACGATCGGCAGATAACTCAAGCTTTTTGGAATATTTTAAAAAATGCCGCTCAATCTCAACCCCACGGCGGACTTATCCGCATAGCAGCGTTTCATGAAATTAGCAGCCGACGGGCCCTAGGCGACGGGTCGCCATCATACCTTAAGGTCATAATAAACGATAATGGCTCCGGCATCCCACCGCACATCCAAGACAAGATATTTGATCCTTTTTTTACTACGAAGGAATCCGGGACCGGTTTGGGGTTGGCTATCACCTATCGAATTATTGAAAACCACCAGGGAGAAATCATCGTGAGAAGCGCGGAGAACCAGGGAACTGAGGTGGCCGTGCTGCTTCCGGCGTCGTTATATAAAAAATAGATCTCTTCTGATGGGGTGACAAAATTTCACCGAAAGTTCCTAAATTTGGCAAAACAGAGATAGCGCAAGTGTTGACGCTCTCGAAAGTCCTGATTATCGTTCATATTTTGATTTTTAGATATTGGCACATTGATTGCTTATTCTCCCCACTAAAGAATAAAGTCTTAAAATGCAAACTGTGAAAGGGGGTGAAAAATGATGATGTTGAAATTAAGAAAAAAGGAGAAAGGTTTTACCCTGATCGAGCTCATGATCGTTGTGGCCATCATCGGGATCCTGGCTGCAATCGCCATTCCCAATTTCATGCGTTACCAAGCCAAGGCGAAGCAATCCGAGGCCAAAACCAATCTGGGTTCTATCTATACTACCGAGGTAGCGTATCGGGCGGAAAAGGATGTTTATACCGCTGCGATGGCCGATCTCGGGTGGGCTGCGGAAGGAACTACGCGATATAGCTATGGCATCGTTGGTGCTACCACTACTCTGTTTTCCGCTGAGGCAACAGGTAATATCGATGCTGACGCCGCTATTGATCGTTGGACGATTGACGAGACCAAGACGCTCAGTAACACCAGCAATGACGTAAGCGGATAAGCTATCGTAATCCTTTCGGTACACTTTCTGGATCGAGAGGATTAGCCATGGTTAATGAGAAGGCAGACATTATGTCTGCCTTCTCTACTTATAAAAACCCACGACGTTATTTATTAATTGTCCAAGGAATCCCAGACGTATTTATCCCGTGGAACCGGAACGCTTCAGCGCAAAGATCGGTAGTTGTTTTCTCCTCTTTTTTACTCCCTTCGCCATCTATCTCACTACCCTCTGTCCCACCATGTACTGGAGAGACGCCCCTGAGTTTCAGGTGGTGGGTTATCAACTGGGAATCGCCCATCCTGCCGGTTCCCCCGTCTACGCGCTGGTAGCAAAAATATTTACCTCTATCCCTTTCGGCAGTATCGCCTTTAAAACAAACCTCGTCTCCGCTTTCTTCGGAGCCCTTCTCATTTTCCTTGTTTTTCTCTTGATAATCAATTGCTTAGGCTTTATTTTCCCGGTCAAAGGCAACCGTCTATCAACCTTGGCGGCAACACTCGCGGTCTCCTTTTATGCTGTTTCCATGTCCCTTTGGCACAACTCGATTGTAGCCGAAGTCTACACCCTACAGAATTGTTTCATTGTCTCGATTGCCATCCTCCTCCTGCGAGGAGTCCGAGAAAGCAGGAAGCCGCTTATCTACTTGGCCGCCTTCCTTTTCGGATTGAGCACCGGCGCTCATATAATTATGATTCTCTATATACCCGCTTCACTGCTTTTTATCTGGCTCTTTTATCGAAGGTTCTTTACTCCTCACAACTTGGGAATCATTGTCATGTTTCTGATTTTGGGAGCTTCGATTTATCTATACCTTCCGGCACGATCCTCTGCTAATCCATACTACGACTGGGGAAATCCGGAAAATGCCGAAAATTTCGTTACCCATGTAAC
>JAFGRE010000196.1 GCA_016935335.1 Deltaproteobacteria bacterium | reverse complement strand
TTCACTGAAAATCGGATGGCACGGTTCGAGGCCTATGGCTGGCACGTGCAACAGGTCGACGACGGTAACGATCTTGATGCCGTTGAAACAGCGCTGATTGCAGCGCGAAAGGAAACAAAACGGCCGTCGATTATTGCGGTGCGAACCCACATCGGATATGGAAGTCCCCATAAGCAGGATACGGCAAGCGCTCATGGTGAGCCGTTGGGCCCGGAAGAGATCAATCTGACCAAGGAGAACCTCGGATGGCCCCTGGATCCGTTGTTTTTTATTCCCAATGAAGCTCAGGGTCTTTTTCGTCAAGCCCTCGATAAAGGGAAAACGGAAGAGAATTCGTGGGGAGAGCGGCTCCGCGGGTACGAAAAGACTTTCCCTGAAGCCGCTGAAGAATTTCATCGCTGGCTAAAGGGAGAGTTGCCGGAGGGGTGGGAAAAGGAACTTCCTGTTTTCCCCCCGGATTCGAAAGGAGTTGCCACTCGGGTTGCCTCCGGAAACGTGCTGAACGGCGTGGCTTTGCAGATTAGGAACCTTATCGGCGGTTCAGCCGATCTCGCCCCGTCCAACAAAACCTTCATCAAAGGGGTGCGTGCCTTTCAAGCCGAAGAGCATGGGGGACGCAATTTTCATTTCGGCGTGCGCGAGCACGCGATGGGTTCAATCCTTAACGGCATAGCTTTGCACGGCGGTCTCATCCCTTACGGAGGAACATTTCTCGTCTTCTCCGACTACATGCGTCCGGCGATTCGATTAGCGGCGCTCATGAAGCTGCGGGTCATCTATGTGTTTACCCATGACAGCATCGGGCTGGGAGAGGACGGCCCGACCCATCAGCCGATTGAACACCTGGCGGCTCTGAGGGTAATTCCAGACTTGACGGTAATCCGCCCCTGCGATGCCAACGAGACTGCGGAAGCCTGGCGATGTGCCTTCACTACCACCAATGGGCCGGTTGCTTTGGCGCTGACCCGGCAGAGCGTGCCCACGCTGGATCGTACGGCATTTGCATCCGCCAAAGGTTTGCACCGGGGCGCTTATACACTCAAGGATGCCAGGAACGGAACACCGGAGATTGTTCTGATCGCCAGCGGATCCGAAGTCCATATCGCTCTTGAAGCCGCGCAGATATTGGAGGAAGGTGATGTTGCCGTGCGGGTGGTAAGCATGCCGTCATGGGAGTTGTTTGAAAAACAACCGGAAGACTACCGTATGCAGGTACTGCCTCCCGACGTGGAGGCGCGGATAGTGATTGAAGCCGGGAGTTCTCAAGGCTGGCATCGTTTTGCAGGGACCAAGGGGGTATTGGTGACTCTCGACCATTTTGGGGCGTCGGCGCCGTACACGGTTCTCTATGAGAAATTTGGACTGACGCGTGAAAATGTTGTTGAGAAAGCACAGCAGTTTTTAAACCGGCATTCGTAGGGCGGTGCCGCGGAGATTCCCCGGTGCTTGATGGAAAAACAATTGTTGTCGAGGCCGACAGTACCGCACTTGCGGCAAAGGCGGCGGCACTCTTTTGTCGCGCTGCCGGTGCGAGTATTGCTCGACAGGGTTTTTTTGCGGCGGCGCTGTGCGGCGGTTCTACACCGCGAACTCTCCACCGACTTTTTTCTGCCGAACCATGCCGCTCTGATCGGCTGTGGATGCGGACCCACCTCTGGTGGGTTGATGAGCGGATGGTGCCCGAGGACCATCCGGAAAGCAATTATGGAGCGGCGAAAGAAGCTTTTCTGAAGATGGTCTCCATTCCCGCCGATCATGTTCACCCCATGCCGGTGTCAGTGACGCCCGAAGCGGGGGCGCACCAGTATCAGGAAGAACTCAAGCGCTTTTTTGACTCCCATAAGAGAAAACGGCCTGTCTTCGATCTTATTTTACTTGGTGTCGGTGAAGAGGGGCATATTGCCTCTCTCTTTCCCGGGTCTTCCTCACTGGATGAGCGGGATGAGTGGGTTGTGAGTGTTAAAGGGGGCGATCCGGATCTTTTTCGGCTCACCCTCACCTTGCCGGTTCTGAATCAGGCTAGGCACATTCTCTTTATGGTATCCGGGACTCGGAAGGCTGCGGCCGTGAAGATGATTTTTCAGGAAACGGACATCGTGATGCCCGTTCACAGGATTCAGCCCGCAAAGGGCTCGGTGACGTGGCTCTTAGATAGGGAGGCGGCCTCACTTCTTTCCTGAAAAACCGGCACCACTCGTCCTTCAGCCTGCGCGGGAGTGAGGAGAGAGGGTTGGTGCTTTCGGCGGCGGTTTCGGAATTTTCCGCGGGTTTCCCGGATCTATTTTTGCCTTGATTTTGGCACGTATTGGTTGTAACGTAGATCCCCTTGTGAGGGATTGGACGGGGGTGGATAGGGTGCGTCATTTTTAACCGGCAAAGGAGGTTGCTATACATGTACTGGAATGTTGAGAAGGAAACGATGGATCGACCGTCACTGGCGAAGCTGCAGATTGAGCTTTTAAGGAGGACTGTCGAACGAGCCGCCCGCTCACCCTACTACCAAAAGGTTTTCCAAAAGGAAGGCTTATCTCCGGCCTCGATACGCACGCTCGACGACCTGCGGAGATTTTCTTTTATCACCAAGGATACTCTTCGGGAGCAGTATCCCTACGGGTTCCTGGCCACCCCCAAGGATGAGATCGTGCGGCTTCACTCCTCATCGGGAACAACCGGACGCCCCACCGTGGTTTTTCATACCGCTAACGATATTAACGAATGGACTGAGTTGCTGGCGCGGTGCATGTATATGGTAGGGGTAAGGAAACATGATGTTTTCCAAAATATGATGGGGTACGGTCTTTTTACCGGCGGTCTCGGTTTTCATTACGGAGGCGAGAGGATCGGGGCGTTGGTTATTCCCGCCGGTGCCGGCAATACGAAGCGGCAGATAATGCTGATGACGGAATTTCATACGACGGTCATCCATATCATCCCCAGCTATGCCCTTCATTTCATCAAGACATTGGAGGAGATGAAGATTGATCCCAAGCGAGATTTGCATCTTCGTATCGCCTTTTTAGGCGCTGAGCCGCATTCGGAAGCAACTCGAAAGCGGATTGAAGAAGGACTCGGTATCAACGGTTATAATTCGTACGGCCTCTCGGAGATGTGCGGGCCGGGCGTGGCGTTTGAATGTCAAGAAAAACAGGGAATGCATGTGTGGGAAGACGGGTATATCCTCGAGGTGATTGATCCGAAGACCAGAGAGCCCGTCAAGGATGGAGACGAAGGGGAATTGGTGTTTACGAGTCTTACGCGGGAAGGGATGCCCCTGCTGCGATATTGCACCCGGGACGTGGCGGTTGTGTATCCGGAACCCTGCGCCTGCGGAAGAACCCATCGAAAAATCAGTCGCATCAAGGGAAGAACCGACGACATGATGATCGTTAAGGGCGTCAACATGTATCCCATTCAAATCGAGAAGACCCTGATGGCTATTTCCGGCGTGGGTTCGAATTTCCAGATAATCCTGGACACCAAGGAAGACAACGACCACATGATCGTCAAGGTTGAGGTGTTGAACGATCTTTTTACCGGAAACCTCCAGCAATTGAACGATCTGAAAAAGCGAATCACGAATGAACTGCATACCGAACTGCTGGTTACTCCCGAGGTTGAACTTGTCGAGCCGAATGCACTGCCGAGGAGCGAAGGAAAAGCCGTGCGGGTGATTGATAAGCGTGATAAGTGGGGTGACTGAGAGAATATCGTGTTTTCCATCGATACCGTCATCGTTTTGGGTTATCTGTTGGTGATCCTGGCGCTGGGGCTATGGGCCGGCCGGGGGATCCGCACCCTGACCGATTATTCGGTAGTCGGACGGGCCTATGGCGCTCCGATTATTTTTGCAACCTTGGCCGCCTCCTTTATCGGGGGCGGGTTTTCTTTGGGGAATGCCGAAAAGGTATTCCGGTTCGGTATCGTCAATATCCTCGCCCTTTGGGGATTCAGTCTCAAAGAAATGCTGGTGGGTCTTTTTATTGCCCCCCGGATGGATCGCTATCGTGACGCCATTTCCGTGGGGGATATCATGGAAAGACACTATGGTACCGCGGCCAAGGTATTCACGGGGCTATTCGCAATCATCCTCTGTTCGGGTATCCTCGGCGCTCAAGTCGGCGCCATGGGGTATATATTTAACGTATTCCTGGGCATCCCGTGCGTCTGGGGAATGATGATCGGGTGCGGCATTGTTATCGCCTATTCCACGGTAGGCGGGATGAAATCCGTTGTTGTTACCGACATTGTCCAGTTTGTGGTTCTTGCGATCGGGATTCCCCTTACGCTGATTATGGGAATCATCCATGTCGGCGGGATAGAAGGGATGGGCGGAGCAATACCCGCGGAACGGTTTAGTTGCTTCGGCGAATTGAGCCTCACTGCGTTCCTATCCCTTTTTTTAACGTTTCTTCTTGGCGAAACCCTCGTTCCCCCCTATGTTCAGCGTTTACTGATCGGCAAGGATGCTCGGAACACTGCCACGGGCACGTTTTACAGCGGCGTCTTTTCGATCCCTTTTTTCGCGGTTACGGGGGGAATCGGCCTTGTTGCCTATGCACTTAACGCCCATCTCGATCCCAACCTTGCCATGCCCTATGTGATCAAGGAAGTTCTCCCTTTCGGAATCCGTGGCGTGGTTATCGCGGGGGTTATATCGATTGTGATGTCGTCGGCGGATTCCTTTTTGAACGCCGCCGCGATTTCTTGTGTTAATGATGTCATCAAACCGCTTCGGGCGGCGCCAATGGGGGCGAGGCAGGAGCTTGGCATCGCTAAGGTGATCAACCTTCTCACCGGAACGTTGGCCGTTTTCTTTGCCGTTAAGATTGAGAGTATCCTTGATATCCTGATCTATTCTTATAACTTTTGGGCTCCGATCATAGTGGTTCCCCTGGCTGCGGTGATTCTTGGGGTTCCGGCAACAACAAGGCATTTTGCGGCAGGCGCTATCGGCGGTATCATGGGAGCGCTCATATGGCATGGAATCTTGCATAATCCCCTCAGTATCGACAGTCTGGTGGCGGGCACGTTTTGTAATATGGCGGCTTTTTGGTTGTCGTATCGTTTGTTTCCGCGCCAAGAAGCCGGAGAGGACGCAACGAGTCTGGTTCCCGAGGAGGAATCACAATCAAACACCTTGAAGTGATGGAGGTTGCCGGTGAGATATGATGATGAACGTCGTGTTGCCGTTGATGCGGTGATCAGAGCTTCTCAATTATGCCGGGCGGTGAGAGCGGGCGAATTGTCCGGCGCGTCGATTGAAAAACAGGACAAGTCCCCGGTTACAGTGGCTGATTTCGGAACCCAGGCGGTCATTAGCCTGGCACTGCAACAGGCGTACCCCAACGACCCGGTCATGGCCGAAGAAAGGTTATCCGACCTGCCTTCACTGCTTCGGGATAAGGTCCTCCAGCATGTGGCGATCATCCTCCCCGGCCTGGGAAACGGTGAGGTTCTTGCCGCCATCGATCGATGCGACTACAATGAGAGCGGCAAGGAACGCGCCTGGATTCTTGATCCGGTGGATGGCACCAAAGGGTTCCTCCGGGGGGATCAATACGCAATTGCCCTGGCTTTGATTGAAAATGGAGAGGTTGTCCTCGGCATTCTCGGATGTCCCAATCTACCCCTTGATATCAAACAGCCAGAGGGGCCCCGGGGGTGTCTTTTTATCGCCGTCAAGGGGGAGGGGGCGGTCATGCGATTGATGGATGACCCATTGGAACAAGAGATTGCGGTTTCTGATGTTACTGATCCGGAACGCGCATCGTTCTGTGAGTCATACGAGTCAACCCACTCTTCTCATTCCGACTCCGCACGGATTGCGCAGATTCTCAATGTGGTAGTTCCGCCGATACGCATCGACAGTCAATGCAAGTATGGAATCGTGGCTCGGGGTGACGCGTCGATATACCTGAGGTTGCCGAGCAAACCAGGATACGAGGAAAAAATCTGGGACCATGCGGCAGGGTGGCTGATCGTAAAGGAAGCGGGGGGTACGGTGACCGACAGCCTTGGCCGGCCGTTGGATTTTTCCACGGGGAGACTATTGTCAAAGAACAAGGGTATCGTCGCCAGTAACGGTATGATTCATTCCGCTGTCTTATCGGCCATTCGAGAAGTGTTGGGGTCGATGTAGGGCGGTTTCAACCGTTATGCATTGAAGCACTTTTTAGATATATTGACAGAAGCAGCATAATAAAAAGGTAGTTGTCAGAATGCCCCAAAAATCTTCTTTTTAATCTCCCGGAGCACCGGATAAGGAATAGGGCGAAATCGTTTTCTCTGGATTGTATTAATTGCCGCATTTAGAAGAAAGGCAGGCCGGAAGATACGGCTTGCCTTTCTTTATGCTCGATTGAAAAGAGGGCATTGGTAATGTCGTGACGAGGTATCGGGATTGTTACGGCACCATATCGGTAGCCGCATGCTTCAGCCTGCGCAAAAGCGATTTCGATAAGACGCACCCTAAAGGGTGCGGCTACCATTGGATGATCTTTAACCGCAAGGGAGCAAGGAGGACTCCTTCGGGGCGGGAATGTTACGGCACCATATCGGTAGTCGCATGCTTCAGCCTGCGCAACTGCAATTCCGGATAGGACGCACCCTAAAGGGTGCGGCTACCTTTGACCGACCTCTAGCCGCAAGATAGTGAGGCGTAAGCCTTCAGCGCGGCAATGTAAGGACCGTCAGCATGACCATGCGTCCATTCTCATAGATGGTCTGGAGCCCCTTGAGATCGGCATCCGAGGTAAGTTCTATATGGTTTTCCGGAGTGAGCGTTATGCCGACCACTGTATAGAGCGGTTCCGTGATGGTGTCGCCGGCGGCAACCGTGAGGCTTCCCGCGGTTAGAATGGTTCCGCCGGGATTATAGGCAGTCACCGTGACATTCGCCTCGGTTGCGCCCGGATCCAGAAGGGTCACCGTAGGAAGGAGATCGGAAGCGACAACGGCCACGACTCCGTTGGTGAACTTGAGGCCGTTCAGATTGACGGCTCCCAGGTTTTCAATCCCCCCTTCACCGTACAAGGATCTGGCAGCGAAACGCATTCCAGAGATCAGGCATAGCGAGTTCTCCGGTTATCTTCACCCAGTCGGTGTCGGCGCCGAAGAGAATGCTGATAAGGGTGGCTCTCCGGCCCTGAGCCGGTAGCGGCCCGAGGGAGACCGTTTCGGTTTCTACTGCGGCTTTTTAGATTACTTCTTGCCAGCAAATAGGATGTTCGGTGCTTGCTGAAAGATTTTCACGAAAACCCGCCGGCTTTCCAAAATATCACTGTAAAATGACTTTTTCAGAACCCCCTATTTAGCGTGGTTACGGTTCAATTTCCTCAACCGCCCCGGGATGTCCCAGGCCTCCAGGAGATGACGCGTGCTTGGAGGAACCAGGTGCGCCCACGGATCACCGGAGACCATTTTTTGGCGGACACCAGCGGCGCTGAGTCCTTTCTGCTCCAATGGTTTTACCCAGAGAATTTCCGTCTGTAAGCCCAGAGCCTTAAATTGTTCCAGCTTTCGTTTCCCCCAAGAATCATAAATGGTTAGGAAAAAGGTGCTTTCCAGGGGAAGATAGTAGCGGTATAGGTCGGGGAGATTAATCGGAAAGGGAACGAGGGAGAATTCCCGGAGCGCAATGTCCGCCTCCTGCAGGGCTTCCCGGATGATAGTATAGCGTTCATAGTAGGTCAGGGGGTTGTTGAGGGGGAGGCTCCTTTGAGGATCGGCCGGGTCTTCTTTCGTCAGGTGGGGATCAGGGTTGGTGATTCCCACGATCAGATGCCGACAGCGGCTCTTCCCCGCCAGAATATATTTGAGATGATCATTGTGCAGCACCTGGAAACGGCCGTGAATGACCCCGGTATCTAACATGCCTTTTCCGCCTTCATGCTTCGAAATATTCTATAGACGACGGCGATATTCGGATGAATCGCCAGATAGCAGAGCCCGATGATCGGGAACGGCTTCCATACCGCACTGCCGAAGCCGCTTACAATCATGACCGTCATGCGGGTTCCTTTGCTGGCAAGCGTCGGTTTGCCAAGATTAATATTCAGGCTCTCGGCGCGGGCGCCGGAATAGCTGATGAGGTTGCTTCCGATGAGGGCAAGTGATCCTATGGCCAGGAGGTAGTTTATAGAAAGCGCCATCGGTATCCTGAGCAGATAGAAGAAGATCCCGATCATCAAGGCGCCGTCGGCATATCGATCCAGTACCGAGTCCAAATATGCGCCTGCCGGGCTTTCGCGCTTGGTCAGCCGTGCGAATTGTCCGTCGACTCCATCCAGGATCTGAGAAGAAAGGGCAATGAGTCCTGCCGCTCCTCCCAGGCCGCAGGCAAAGACGATGCCTGCTATGACTCCAAGAAGCGAAGAAACGAGTGTGATCATCCATGGTTGCAGCCAGGTGATGTGAGCGAGGCGGAGAGTGAGGGGCGCAGAAAGAAAGAGCTTGATCCACTTAAGGATAAACCGATCAGATGGCTTGGTTTTCCAGGAATCGGTGGCGCTTTTCACGGATTTACCGGTTTCCCTTCGCGGCATTGGTTGAGAATCTCACACCTCATTTTTTATACGCAAATATCCTTGATGTCAACTTGTTCAGGACAAAACTTCCACTTCCAGTGGAGCGTGTCTTCCCGTCGAAGAACCATACTGTCCGAGACCCGCGCAGAGGTATTCTTGCGGGGGTTGGGAAAGTTCAGAATCCCTGGTGATAACTCTTGACAAGAGAATGGGGATGATATAATAAAAATCTTCGTCTTTTTTCAAAAGGGGACTTTTTGGAAGCTCTTTGGTTGACACCCGTAGACCAGACTGATACCATGCTAGGACCGATTGAGCTTAACCGAACACTGCAATATCACAGTCTTTATACTGTAAGGATTGACGAAATAGAAGATCATCGTAATCTTGGATGCTTCTTTTACGATTTGTGTCTTAAGGTCGCTGCCGTCAAGAACTGGCGTAGTTTTACCTGCAAGTATTGTCCTCATTTCACCGTTGATTCCGACGGCTTCCAGACAACGAATTTCATCACCTGAATCCTTTCCCTTTTTCCCGCCGCCGGATGTATGTTCTCGATGCTCATATAGTGCGCCGAACAGCCGGTTATCATCTCGTGAAGGTAACGCGGTTACTTTTACGGCATGGGTGCGGAACAGAACCCATCATCGATCGCAGCAGTCGTTATGAAACAGCCAATCGTCTCCGTCATTATTCCCACCTTTAACCGCCGAGATTTCGTTAAGGAAGCGATTGAATCGGTTTTGCGACAAGATCTGCCCGCCCATGAGGTGATCGTCATCGACGACGGCTCCACTGATGATACCGAAGTTATCATCCGATACTACGACAACGTCGCCTATTATTGCCAAGAGAACCGGGGCATCAGTCGGGCGCGCAATCATGGACTGTCGCGTGCCCGGGGAGAGTACATCGCGTTCCTGGATTCCGATGATCTGTGGATGCCGAATAAGCTTTCCGAGCAACTACGAGAAATGGAGAAAAATCCTGACCTGAAGGTCTCCTATACCGATGAAGTGTGGATCAGAAACGGCGTTAGGGTGAACCCGAGAAAGAAGCATCAAAAATACTCAGGCTGGATTTTTGAGCGGTGTCTGCCGCTGTGTATCATCAGCCCCTCTTCAGTGATGCTCAAAAGAGAGGTGTTCGGGACTGTCGGCACTTTCGATGAGAATTTGCCGGTCTGTGAAGACTATGATCTCTGGCTCCGTGTGTCGGCGCGGTTCCCCATTCTCTTTATCGACCAAAAGCTCATTGTAAAGCGAGGGGGCCACGAGGACCAGCTTTCACACCGGTTTTGGGGCAATGACCGGTTTCGCGTTCAGGCGCTCGTCAAGAGCATTCAGGAAGGCGGGCTCCCTGAGCGCCAGAAACAAGCGGCAATCCGTGAGCTGATTCGCAAGAGTGCTATTCTGGAAAATGGGTTCCGGAAACGAGGGAACAGCGGTGAAGCCGACCGGTATCGTTGCTTGATAGAGCGATATGCCTTTGACCTGCCATCATGACCCGGATCCGCCCCCGGAAGGCGGTGCAATCAGCAACCGTATCGCCAGGGACGAAACGGCGGGATCGACCGGGAGGAGTAAACGGGAATCCTATGATGTCGGTACTCCGATTGAAACCTCAGTTCCTTGATCGTTGGTGGAAAGGGGGGAAGGAACGAAATTATTTACCCAGGGCTGACGCAGGTAGTGATCAGTTCGGTTCCAGAAGAGGACCATCGGGGTTTCCTGTAAAATGATACTTTCGGCCTGATAGTATAGTATTAGGCGAACCTCATCGGTCGATCGTTGGGCCTGCTCGATAAGTCGATCCACCTCGGAGTTTTCATAGAATGTCCGGTTTCCCCCGGCGCCGTGGTTTCGCGAGTGAAAGAGGGGGTAGAGAAAATTTTCCACATCAGGATAGTCAGCCCACCAGGATAGCCAGAATGCATCCGTTTCCCCTTTTGCCAGGGATTCCTTGAAGGAACTCCATTCCAATTGCATGATACTGGTTCGTATCCCGACCTGCTGCAGGTAGTGCTGGATCACCTCAACAATGTCGAGGCTTTCAGAAAGCGCGGGAATTGTGATCCGGAGAGACAGGCCATTCGGATAGCCGGCCTCTTCAAGCAGTATCCGCGCCTTTGCCGGGTTATAGCTATCCTTCTTCTGAGGAGGAGGCATCCGGTTTCGGAGAATCGGAGGGATTGGGCTACCCGCCCGTTGTCCGCGGCTTTCAAAGACAGTGTGGAGCATTTTGTCCCGGTCGATAGCTAAGGAGACGGCTTTGCGGATGCGACTATCGTCGAGGGGATGACGCTGACAATTAAGACCAAGGTAATAAATGTTAAGTCCCGGTTGCTCGATGATGTACTGATTCCATCGAGAATGGTTTTTATACCGCCTGAATTCCGCAGAAGGAATTTGGATTATATCTATGTTTCCCATTTCAAACTCCACCATGGCGGTCAAATCCTCGGGTATGATAGAATAAACAATTCCTTGCAGGTGGGGAGCGGCAACGGTGTAGAGGGGATTTAAGGCCAGGTGGATCTGCTGACCGTGCCGCCACTCCGTGAGCCTAAAAGGTCCGCTTCCGATGACATGAAAGGAAAAGTCGGAACCCCACCGCTCGACTTCTTCTCGCGGAACGATATACGCGGTGGTGAGACTCAGAAGGCTTAGGAAGGGGACGAACGGCTCTTCAAGGTGAATCTCCACGGTGTGGTCGTCGCGAACCCTGATGCCGGATACCGATTCAGCCTTTCCCTTCATGAATGCCGGAGCACCCTTGATGCGGTCGAGGACCCAGGTGCGGGGAGATCGCGTTTGGGGGTGAAGAACCCGTTCGAAAGAATACTTGACATCCTCTGCGGTCAGATCACGGCCGTTGCTGAACCGAACGCCGGGACGAAGGTGGAAGGTGTAAACGATTCCGTCGTCGGAAATCGTCCATCTTTCTGCAATGTCAGGGTGAATGCGCAACTGACGGTCGAACCGAATGAGCCCGTTAAAGAGCTTGGCGGCAATAGAGGCACCGGTTACGTCGACAATAAGAGCGGGATCAAGCGTGGTGGGGTCGGCATTCAGACGGAGGTAGAGGAAGCCGGGATTTCTCGGTGTTTTTGTTTGGCAGGCCGGCGCCGGCAACAGAAAAACGGACAGGAGTATGAAAAAAAAATACCGGCACCATGTTCGTCTCGCATGGTTGCTTCGACGTAGCATGTTATTTCTCGAACACGCTGATAAATTCGAATTTCTCCCCGTCGAACAATCCCCGATCACTCAGCTTCAACGCCGGAATAACCGGTAACGCCATAAACGATAAGGTCATAAACGGCGCATGCAATGGTGAGCCGAGAGACTTGGCGATACCGTCCAACGCCGTATAGGTTTCGGCAACCGTGGCGTAGGGCTGGTCGCTCATGATCCCGGCAATGGGAAGCGGTAGGACTGTGAGCGTGTCATTACGTGCCGCACAGATCCCTCCCCGGTTTTCGATGATCGCGTTAACCGCTGTGCTGATATCCGTGTCGGTGACACCGACGGCAATAATATTATGGGAATCATGAGCAACGCTGGAAGCGATTGCTCCTTGTTTAAGGCCGAAGTTCTTGATGAATCCGATTGCCGGCGGCGCTTCCTGATATCGGTTTACCACTGTAATTTTCAGGATATCCCGTTCACCATCGGATTGGACCACGCCGTCAGCCACCCGGGGAGTCATACGCAACCGGTTGGTAATGAGGTTCCCGTCAATCGCCTCGATTACCTGGATATCGCCGATTTGATAGGGGAGCATAAAGTCGGTGGAAGCTTTCCGACCCACGGGAAAGTTGTTAACGATTCCAGGTTCGGTTTTCGGTATGAAAGACTCGCCATGCCGGGCGACGACGTTTCCCTTGATATAGGTTTTAAGTATGGTAAGGTCGTCCAGGTTGTCAATTTCGAGAAAATCGGCGTCATCTCCCACCCGGAGCAAACCCACATCTAAACCGTAGTGGAGAACAGGGTTAACCGTGGCAATGGTGAGCACCTTCATGATGTCCAGGCCATGGGCAAGCGCTCGTTTGACGAGAAGGTTGACGTGCCCGGTTACAAGGTCATCGGGGTGCTTGTCATCGCTGCAGAACATGCACTGTGCATAGTGCTCGTTCGCCAGAGGGATGAATGTTTCGAAGTTTTTGGCGGCCGAGCCCTCTCTGATGTGGATTTTCATTCCCAGGGAAATCTTTTCTTTTGCTTCATCTATAGTAAGACACTCATGGTCGGTAGAGATGCCGGCGCGAACATACTGTTCCAACTCTTTTCCCCGCAAACCCGGGGCATGGCCGTCGACCGGCTTGCCGTATTTTCGGGCACAGTTGATCTTTTTGATGAGGTTCGGGTCGCCGTTAAGGACACCGGGATAGTTCATGACCTCGGCCAAATAGTAGATGTCTTTCCGTTGTAAAAGGCTATCAACCTCTTCGGGGCCTAAGGAGGCACCCGACGTTTCCAAGGTCGTAGCCGGTACACAGGAGGGCGCGCCAAAGTAAAATTTCAGCGGGACTGTTTGAGCATTATTTATCATGTAAGTCACGCCGCTCTCACCAAGAACATTGGCTATTTCATGGGGATCGGAAACGGTTGCCACTGTTCCGTGAACGGCGGCGACTCGTGCGAATTCCGAGGGGGGGAGCATGGAGCTTTCAATATGGATGTGGGCATCAACAAACCCGGGGATAATGGCCGTTGCATAATTTTCATTATTTTGTATAATAGCTATTATTTTGCCGTTGGCGATTTTAATTTCGCCGGGATATATGCTCTGATTCAAGACGTCAACAATGTTTCCGGCAACGGTTTTTACGGGTTCATTCATTGTCTGCTCCCTGCCCTCGACGTGGAAGTATTATGGAATATCCGCAAAGGTTTTGTGCGCGGCGCACGCCTCCAAATAATTTTAGGATGTTCATAGATACTCGGCTCTGCTTTAACGTGTAATTGTAGTATATGATTTCGAAACGTCAAGCTATTCTTATGGAATGGAAACTGCCATGAATTCCGATGATCACGATAGAACGAACAGTTCTGATGCCGACGGGCTGATCGAGATAGAAAAAAAACTGCATTTCCGGCTCATGGATCTCCGCGATATGGCAAATTCCTATCTCCGGGATTATGCGCAACAGATGGAGCGCCGAGACCGATTGCCACAGGCCTTTGAGAAAATGAAAGCCGTTGAAAATCAGCTTGGTCAGATTGCGGCAAAAATAAGTCACTGGCGAAAACGGATGGAATATCTGGCCGACCTCAAGAAACACGGCTGGCTTTACCAGGATGAGGCAGATGAACTGAACAACCTGATTGCTTACGGCGCGGATTGGGAATATTACACGGTTTTATCTACCAGGATCGGACCGATGCGCCGCCGGCTTGTATCGCTTATGAAGAAAAAAGCCGATAAAAAGAGATTGAAGGAATACGAACTGGCTGAGTTGGCGTTTTTGAGGAACCTGGGAGTTGATTCCGCTGAGTACGCAGCAGTAGATTTCGATACCGGTGAGGCCTGGGATGAAACCGCATTGAAAGCGGGAGCGTGTCCTGTGGGGGGGAGGATCGGATATGATGTGAACGGATTTGAAGCATGTGAGGCCTGTGCACTCCGGAGTATTTGCAGTGCGAGAGCGGAAGAGATCGAGAAGGCTTTTCGACGGTAATCCTATAGGGTCGCCGCCAAAAATAAAAACGATATCGGAAAGAGAGAGGTGGCCATGGAAGAAGAGAGAGAGGAGGGGAAAACCCCCAAGCGAAGACTCAAGGTTTTGGTCCCGATCGAGGAATCCGAAATCAGCGAGTTGGTTATAAAACGAAGCGGCCAGTTTGCGAAGGCAACCGGTTGCGAAATAACCGTATTGACTGTGGTGGAGGATATCGTGCACTATCCGGAGTTTCCACACACGGAGTTGTATCAGAAACGGCAGGAGAAGGCCGACGAACTGCTAAAAAGGGTGAAAAAGGTTTTCGATCAGTACGGGATTGAGTGCCAAACACGGCTGGCCATTGGTCCAATTGAAGAGGAAATCGTCCGGATTGCCGAGGAAGGGGGATTTGACGTTATTTTCCTGGGCAGTCGAGGGAAGGGCGGATTGAAGCGGATGCTTCTGGGATCAGTAGCTGATACGGTGATTCGACACGCTCACTGTTCGGTGGCGGTTATCCGCTAAGGCGGCAAAAATCCCTCTTCCGACCGCGAGACAAGGCGGCACCTGCTCTCACCCCCGTATTTTCGGTGGGAGCCGCATTTCCTCAGAATCCGCCCGCACCGTACGCCATGCCCTCATTGATCCTGAGGGGGGGTATCTCCCTGGAGATACTTCCGATAGCATTCTTCACTGCAAAAGGGAATGACCTTATCTCCTATCCGAACGGAGTATGCGTCTTTTTTAGAGATATACACACCGCAATAAGGATCTCTTACCATATCGTCCACGACCATTTTTCGGCCATGGGGTTGAAAGGGGGAGCGAGACGGCGAAGAAGGCGAAATGAGAGTTCTAAGGAGCCTGAACACCAGAAAGATGACGATTCCAAAAATGAGTAAACGTATGATCATAAGCGGTTATCCTCAAGCTTCCGGACCAGTTTTTTGTCTGGAGATTCCTTTAAAAGCCCTTCGATAGATTTATTGAAAACAGGGTGGAAAAACTGAGGAGCGATTTCCGCCAGAGGAACCAAAACAAAGTTGCGAAGATGGATGCGGGGATGGGGAATTTCACAATCAGGCGTTTGTATCACCAGGTCGTCATAAAAAAGGATGTCGATATCAATCATCCGCGGCTGCCAGTGGCCGGGATCCGTTCTTCCCAATCGAAACTCGATGCGCTTGCATTCCTCAAGAACTTCTTCGGGCGGTAATACCGTCATTATCTGAACCACGCCGTTAATAAACCATGCTTGGTTTTCTTTGCCCCAGGGCTGGGTTTGGTACCATGATGAACGGCTGACCAGTTGATGCGAATCGCGTTTGAGAATTTCAATAATTGCACGCTCGCAATTTTGGATCTTGTTGCCCTGGTTCGACCCCAACCCTAAGAACAGCGCATGGTGCATCAGATCGAGACGTTTGAAAGGCGATTGGCCGCTTCCTTGATACGATCAGTTGAATCGGTTAACGATATGCGAATATAGCCTTCTCCCGACGGGCCGAAGCCGTTGCCCGGGGTAGTGAGAACCGCCGTCTTATTCAAGAGAAAGGTAGTAAAATCTAATGACGTGTAGCCGGGGGGAACCGGCGCCCACACATAAAAACTTGCCCGCGGCGGATCGACATCCAAGCCCATTTTGGCAAGGCCGGCAATGATAATGTCCCGGCGCTCTTTGTAAATATCACGCAGTTCTTGAGTGGTGCGCGACTCTGTACGCAGAGCGAAAATCCCCGCCTCTTGCACTGCCTGGAACACGCCGGAGTCAATGTTGGTCTTTACCTGACCCAGACCGGCTATTACCTCTGAATTCCCCACGGCAAATCCCAGTCGCCATCCGGTCATGTTGAATGTTTTCGACAGAGAGTGGAATTCTATGCCCACTTCTTTTGCTCCCCCTAGCTCAAAAAGTCCTACAGGCTTTTCCTTAAAATAAATTTCCGAATACGCGGCGTCGTGGCAAAGGATGATGTCATGGCGGCGACAAAAGGAGATTGCTCTTTCGAGGAAATCCCTATTCGCTATTGCTGCGGTGGGATTGTTGGGGTAATTGAGAAACAAAAGCTTTGACTTTTGAAGGACGTCATTCGGTACCAGTTCCAGGTCCGGGAGATACTGATTCTCCTTTATCAGGGGTAAGAGATGCGGTGTCCCCCCGGCAAAGAGAATGGATGTTTTATACACGGGATACCCGGGGTCGGGAACCAGGCCGATGTCGCCGGGATCAATGAACGCCAGCGGCAGGTGGGCGATGCCTTCTTTGGAGCCGATGAGAATAATCACCTCTGTTTCCGGATCAAGGGCCACCGTAAACCGGTCTCGATACCATTGTGCGACAGCGAGTCGCAGTTCCCGCATGCCGGCGTAAGAGGGATAGCGATGATTCTTGGGATTATGGATGGCCTTCTCCATATGAGCAACGATCCCGGGAAAGGTCGGCAGGTCAGGATCGCCGATAGTAAGGTCGATGACATCAACCCCCTTTGCTACCTGCTCCTCCTTTATCTTGTCAATCTGAGCAAAAAGGTAGGGGGGAAGTTCCCTGATGCGGCCTGATTTTTCAATTCTCATCATGGTCCTTGTACCCGTCGGTTTTCATTCAGTGATAGTAGAAAGGCTAATATTTATAAGGAAAGTCTCGGAATGTCAAGAAAGATTTGGGCGTTTCCCGGTGAGTTCCGCCGGGGCCTCCGGAAGGGAGTGCGCCTGTTTACGATTGACCCCCTCCGCAACAGATGGTACGGTGAAGGCTATGAGAGACTATCTCGGTATAAGAAAAAAACAATGATTGATGGTAGAAAAGAGATGGAAAACGAATCGGGTTCTGAACGGATGATCGGGCGGTACGTTGTTTCCGGGGTGGTCGGAAAAGGGAGTATGGGAATTATTTTTAAAGGAAGGGATCCTTACATAAAGCGAACGGTGGCCATCAAAACCGCCGTTCCGGAGGAGTCTCTTTCCGAGAGCCAGGCTCAGATATATCGGGAGCAATTTTTTACGGAGGCCCAGGCCGCCGGAGCGCTCGTTCATCCGAATATTGTGGCCGTTTATGACGCCGGTCTCGAGAACAGTATTTGTTATATTGCAATGGAGTTTGTTGACGGAAACAATTTAACGAACTACTGCGCCAAAAACAAGTTGCTCCCTTTTGAAAAGGTGATAGGCATCACGGGTAAGATTTGTGAAGCCCTCGATTTTGCTCATCAGCAGGGTATCATCCACCGGGATATCAAACCCGCGAATATCATGCTTACCCGTGCGGGGACGGTGAAAGTTACGGACTTTGGCGTTGCCAAGCTGCCGAAAACCGAAGATTGTCATACTATGGGTATTATCGGCTCTCCGGGGTACATGGCGCCGGAAGCCCTCCAGCACGGTCAGGCAACCCAACAGTCCGATCTCTTCTCTTTAGGCGTCACGGTATACGAGCTTTTGACAGGCGAAAACCCCTTTGCCTCCGAAACCATGGTGGAGATGATTCATAAGGTGCTTTACAAGGAACCGGAGCTGATAAGCACCCTCAATCCTGGTGTTCCCGAGATTATCAGCAGCGTAGTGATGAAATCGATTGCGAAAGACCCGATCAATCGGTATCAAGGGACCATGGAGTTTTTGTTCCACCTCAAGACTGCGTTACGGGAAACACGGTACCGGGCCGAGGGTGATAGAGTCGATGATCGTATTAACTATATGAAATCAATCATATTCTTTAATGAGTTTCGGGAGGATGAACTTGCGGAAGTTTTGAGGATCGGCACATGGTTCCATTATAAGAAGGGATCTGTCATTGTAAAAGAGGATGAGACCGACACCACCTTTTTTGTCGTCATCTTGGGCCGGGTTCAAGTAGAGAGGGAGGGAAAGGTGCTGGCGGTCATTGACCGGGGCAGTTGCTTTGGAGAAATGGCGGCTTTCGGCAAGGAGAGGCGGCGGACCGCTTCTATTGTTGCGACCGAAGACTGTGTTCTTATTAAGATCGATGCTCTTATTATCGACCACCTTTCCAAAGATCTCCAAATCCGGTTCTATAAGCAGTTTCTGCACACCTTGATCAACCGTCTCGATTCCGCCAGAAAGAACACGTGAGGAGCGAGACAATGATCAGCCCGTATCATATGATTCCCACCACGGCACCCTGTCGACTTATCGGATAGCATAGCAGTAAAGGCATCCATACCGGCAGGTGTTATATTCCCCGATATCCTGACTTGTTGTACATCTGCATTCGGGCCTCTGACTTTTATCCTTGTCGGCCCGGATGGTTAGTCCGAAGAGATTGTTCAAGTAATTGCCGTTAATGCAGCTTCCCGGCCTAATACCGTATGGTTCGAGGTCTATTGTTTCAGCACAGCTGCAAATCTCCATTCCATTCTCATGAGCTGTTTCAACCAGCCGATGCGAAATCCTGGCGACAACTTCTTTCCGGGTACTGATATCAATGGTCTTTACCGCTTCGGTTTCTTCCAGGCGTTTGAGCCTCCTCTCTACCTTTCTGTAATAGTCCAAGAAACTGACAATAACGGTTGAAGTTTGGTTTTTGAGAGATCGCGCAATAGACTCAAAACGGGTGAGAATCCATTTCTCTCCCTTACCCTCAACAAAAATGATAGGGTCAAAACGCCACATTACCCTATGCGGCCCGATCGTGCGGCTTAACCGCTTAAAGACGTGCACCGCAGCTTCCGAAGAAGGCGCTTGTGGTTCAAGGGGGGGGCCGTACCCGGTTATGGTATAGAGGAAAATATAGTGAAATCCCCGCTGATCCAGTTCACGTAACGCGGGTAAGAGGGGATTTGCATTTCTGGTCCAGAAGACAATCGCATCCACGTCTTCCGGGAGGAGGCTCACGGTCTTGGCTTGGGAGGGACGAAATGGGTTTTTTACTACAACCCGTCCCTCTCGAATGCACTCCATAAACCAGGAGGAATAGAAGGCAGGAATGTCGGTTCTCCGGCTTGCGCTGATGATCATAGTCTGCTTTTGTGTGAAACGGCGGTTTTAGGTCCTGCTGCGGCAACGAACGCCTGCGTTCAGCATTGCCATTATAGCGTGCAAAAACTGCCTTGCCAAGATCGTTTGGGATGTCCCTTTACGCACCGCGAAGCCGCCGCGTTGTTCCGCCCGCTTTCCGGAGACGGAATGAGTCATGCGCGGATTGATCCTCCTCGCCCTTACCCTGACAAATTACTCTCTTGGTAACGGGAAAATACACTTTCCGACCCATTGTCGCAGAAATCTAAAGGAGTAAATTTAAAATAGAGAAAATCTTCTGTAAAACTATTTTAGGAGGTATCTACCATGGACTACGGACTAATGCTTATTGTTATTATGAGCGGAGCGACGGCGGTTATGGCGTGGATTTCCTATACCGAATGGAGACATGAGAAATAAGCGCACATAAGATACGTGGGTGAAACCAAATAAGTGTAAAAGGGGCACGTGGCTGCGAGAACTAAACGGATTGCAGCGTGAAGCGGCTGTCCGCGCCGGGAAGACGGGGATGCTGGTGCTGCAAGGGGGAGGCGTATTTTGCTGAACGCGAAGCGGTGATCCAAAAGACAAGGATCAGGCCGCGGTCTCGTCGTGCAAGTCGCAAAATAATATACCGGCAGTAGAAAAAAGTTGAATAATATGGTATCCTTTTTTCCGCGTTCAACAAAAGCAATGGGTGGGGATATGAATAAACCGGAAAGGATTGTTCTCGCCGAAGACCATACGATTGTAAGGAAAGGCTTGCGAACGCTTCTTTCCAAACATGCCGGATTTGCTATTGTGGGAGAAGCGGCCGACGGGAGGGAAGCGATTCGCTCTGTGGATGAACTCAAGCCCGATCTTATCCTTATTGATCTTACCATGCCCAAGATGGATGGAACCCTGGCCATTCAAGAAATTAAAAGGCGATCCCCTCACACCAAAGTCCTGGTTCTCACGATGCACAATACCGAAGATACGGTTTTGGCAGCGTTGGAGGCTGGAGCCGACGGCTATCTTCTCAAGGATGACACCCATGGTGAATTGCTCATCGCTATCGACAGCGTCCTCAAGGGCAAGTTTTATCTGAGCCCGGCGATTTCCGGGAAGGTGGTCAAAGGCTATTTGGAAGGCAAGAAGAAAACAAAAGGGATTTCCCCCTGGGATAGCCTCACCCAAAGAGAGAAGGAAGTCTTGAAGCTTATTGCCGAAGCATATAGCAATAAGGAGATCGCCGAGCAACTCTTTGTGAGTGTCAAGACGGTTGAAAAACACCGGGCCAACCTACGGGAGAAACTCGACCTCCACAACACCTCGGCCCTAACGAAATATGCCATAGAAAAGGGGTTAGTCAAGGAATAAGAAGATGTGTGCTTAGAGTACTGCCGGCCAACGGGCCCGTAACGTGGTACCTTCTCCTGGAACCGATTCAACAGAAAATGTTCCCCCCGAAAGCTTTGTTCGTTCACTCATGCTGGTAAGACCGAATCCTTGCCCGGAGCTTTCCTTGGAAAAAACCTTCTCCGGATTGAATCCTTTGCCGTAGTCCTTAATAACCAATTCTATTTTCTTCTTTTTTTGGACGAGAAGTATATCGACGAAGTTTGTGGCGCTGTGCTTGGCAATGTTATTAAACGCTTCCTGCACAATGCGGTAAATCGTCGTCTTGAGAGTCATCGGCACCTCGCGTTCCTGGATGGTTATCTGTTGTGAGATGCGGATGTGGGGATAAAACTTGTGGTATTCCCGGCAGAACCAATCAATGGTTGAAACAATACCGAGATTGTCAAGGATGGTAGGATGGAGATCCATGGTAACTTTTCTGATGTCGTCAATAGCATTTTGAATTATGACAATGAGTTCTGCAAGTGACGCTGCGGTTGATTCGGTATCAACGTCGCCTATCTCCTCGATGGTGTTCTCTATCCCGAATTTGATTGCCGTGAGGGTTTGACCGATGCTGTCATGGAGTTCGCGGGCGATACGTTTTTTTTCGTCCTCTTGAACCGATATGAGCTTGGAAGAGAGAATCCGAAGCGCCTTTTCCGATTTCTTGAGTGCTCGCTCCGCCTGTTTGCGCTCGGTAATGTCTCGCTTTATAGCCAAAAGATGTTTTTTGCCTTGGTAGTCAAAGGTGGTTCCCCTAACTTCAATGTGAACAGGAGATCCATCCTTACGGAGGTCAACCGCTTCTGCTTGAAAATACCCCTTTGTTTCTACATCCCGGAGAAATTGCTCGAAAAGTTGATGATTCTTAGGGTGGACTGTCTTTGTGCCGGGTAAGCCGATTAGTTCGTCATGTGTGTAGCCCTGCATCAGGCAGGCTTGGGGGTTTGCTTCGACAATCGTGCCGTTGAGATCGAAGATGAGGAAGGCGTCGGTAGCTGAATGGAAAATTGCCCGGTATCGGCTCTCGCTTTCCCGCAAGGCCTTTTCCGTGCGCCTGCGCTCGCTAATATCTCTAATGACCCCCAGCAGATGTTTTTTTCCTTGGTAATCAAATTCCGTTCCCTTTACTTCGATGTCAATAGGTGTTCCGTCTTTGCGGATACTCTGTGCCTCTGCTTGGAAGCAGCCCATCGTCATGATATCGCGTTTAAACTGTTCAAAGAGGTGGTAGTAGTCGGGATGAACGATGTCCTTGCCCGTTAATGTTATTAATTCGTCATACGTATATCCAAGCAGGAGACAGGCTTGCGGGTTAGCCTCCACAATATGCTCATCCAGCGTATAAATGATGAATCCGTCGGTGGCGGAATCAAAAATGCTTCTGTAGCGTTCCTCAGTCTCCCGCAGGGCTTTTCCCACGCTAATGCGTTCGGTTTCCAATGCCTCGCACGCAGACAGCCGTCGACGCACTTTCTCCAGTTCCTCCTGAAGCTGCTTTTTCGTCTTTGCGGTATTTTGCATGGTAAGTACTCTTACGAAGAAATGCGAGAGCAAGTATGGAATGGTGCAATGAGCTTTGCGAAGACAGGAGAGCTGTTCTCCATCCTTATCGCGACAACGGCATTATCGGTAAGGCGGATTACTTGAGATTTTCAAGTCTCTCGAGCAAGCTGCGGGTGCTTTCCACGTCGCTTTTGGCTTTTTTATGGTCGGGATTGAGGGCCAGCGCTTTTTCCCACTCTTCAATGGCCTCAGCGAACTTATCGTTGACAAAAAACTTGACCCCCATTCGGTAGTGTTCTTCCGCCTCTTGCACCATGATTTCTTGAAGATCAGCTATAGTCTTTTGCACATCATGATAATCAGGGGCAACCTTGTTGTACATGTTGAGCGCTTCAGAGTACTTTTGTTTGTATGTCAAAAGGGTCCCCATTTTGTAATAGGAAGCATTTATTAAATCCGAGGCTTTCAGGTCCGTGGGCTCGAACGCGAGAAGGGTCTCGGCAACGGTTATTGCTTCCTCATACTTCCGCTTCCTGAAGAGCGCCGAAGCTTTTTTGCAGTACGAGTCTCTTGTCAATTCACGAGCAGCACTGTTGGTAGGATCATGGACGAGTATCTTACGGGCGGCAGCAACAGCCTCGTCGTACCGCCTCTCTTGGAAGAAGGTTTTTGCCTCCCTGAGGTCTGATTGGATATCAACAAATTGCATCAGGAGTGTCGCGTCCAGAACCGGAAGATTCAGGATGGTTCCCGGCAGGGGTGGGCTCTCCTTCTCGGACGCGGCGAAGTAAGCAATGAGGAAGTCCTTTTCAGGGTCGTTATAGACATTTCGGGAAATATCTTGG
>JAFGRE010000195.1 GCA_016935335.1 Deltaproteobacteria bacterium | reverse complement strand
GGGATTCTGTTTTGAAATAGGAACCCCATTAAGCGATGAAGAGCTTAATGGGGTTTTGTTTTATCGTGGTTGTTAAAGTACTCGGAGCACCTCGAAAGACGAAGGGCCGGGTCCTGTGTCGTTCTCATGGTGGTTTCATCTGTGGGCCCCGTTGTTACTTGGTAATCACCTTATCCATTTCCCGGATTCCCGGGGACTCTTCAATGAGGACAAGTTTTCCTTTTGAAAGATCCTCGAAGACCTGGACCACGGTTGCCTCACCGAGCACCTGGTTGTCGCACCCCAGGACCTTGCCGGTGACGGGATGGCAGATCTTCTCTCCCTCCCGGAAAACGATGAACTTCATATCCTTTTTAAGGTGTCGGTTGGCCCCTAAATCAGTGAAGAGTTCCTTCCCGTTGACCCTGACGACCAAGCCGTCTATGAGGGGGAAGGCATGCTTGTACTTGAGGGCCAATCCCTGGAGTAAGAAGCGGGTGTGGGCCAGGCTTTTATCCTGACCGTATACGTCCTTGGTGGCCATTACGGCAGAGGTTTCAGTATTAATGAGGCGCGTTACAATTTCAATATCCCGGGGAGTCTCAATAATTGAACCGGCAAGAACGGTTTCCGCCGCCACCAGCCTGCCGACCTGCAAAGCTTTTGTTTTATCCGCGAGCTCACTTTGGCTTAAGGCGAGTTCCTGAAGCACCGCCTCAAGATCAGCTCCTCGTGAGACGATGTTGAAGCGGTTCAGAGTGGTGAAAGCATCAATCAGCCCATCGTAGACCGCAGTGCCCGCATGAGATACTTCTCCCCGGTGATCAAACGGAAGAATAGCCAGGGACATGCGCGATCCGATATCCATGATCTGCGGGGTCTCCCTGACGATAGTTATTCGCTGCGTGTACGTGTTGCCGGTCCGGTCAACGGCTCTGATGGTAAAATGATTTTCACCTTCACCGAGGGGGGTGAGGTAGCTGAAAAAGATGTTCTTGCCGGGTGCGACCGGAAGGGGGTGCCCGTTTACGTCGATACGGACAATGTCGGCAGGGGAGGTGGCCGTGCCGTCGATAAAAATAGTGTCATAATAAACGGTTTGCGAGTCCGTGAGATCGTTTAGGGTAACAACAAGAGGATTCTCACCGTCTGCCGGGGAGACGGCTTTGGCAAAGAGGGGATTCCCTCCGACGTCAAGAAGGCCGAGGTTTACATCAACGATGAGGCGGGGCGGCGGCGCACTCAGGCCGGCGGCTGTCTTTTCCGGTGTGCAGGCGAGCACAAAGGTTCCCCTCGTTGCATTACCGGCTATATCGGCGGCGGAGAATGAGAGGGAGTTCCGGCCTGGCTTCAAGGTGGCGGGAATGCTGAAGCGCGCATCTTTTTCACCTTCATAAGAGAATGAGGACTGGCCTACGGTGAAGGATGCAATGCCCGTGTCGTCGGAGAGGACTCCCTCCAAAAGAATATTTTCTTCAGTGACTTCCTGGCCGTTTCTGTAGTTGGTAATGCTGATTGCCGGGCTGAGATAGTCTGCCATGACAGGGATAAGGGTGGTTGAGGTGTTGCCGCCGAGGTCGGAGGCGGTAACGTTTATCTCGTTCATACCCTGACGGAGGCCGACATCTCTTGAGAAGGAAATTTCCTTGGCCGAAAGCTCGATAAAAAGAGGCTCGTCGTTGATGGCGATTGCCGCGGCATAGGTATTATCAGTCGCAATGCCGGAGACGGAGAGGGAGAATCTATTGGTGATCGTACCGGCTGAGGGGGTGGTAATGGCAATAACCGGCGGCTGGTTGTCAATCGATGATTCTTCAATAATGGCGTGACGTACCTTGTTGAGGTAGAACTTGGCTTTTGCGGTTTCCACCGTTGAGAGGGAATATTGCAGCTCATCAAGGGCTTTCCGGTATTCCATGGTGTGATAATAGGCCACGCCAAGTTCCCGATGGGGAAAATAGTCAATGAAGTGCATTCCATACGTGCGAGCCCGGCGCTGGTCTTGTTCCCGTTGTTTGATCGCCTCCTGAAGGTCGGCGATTGCTTCCTGCCAGAACTCTCCGTGAGCGAAGGAGACTCCCCGCTCGTAAAAGTTCCACCAGCGCTCCCGGAAAAGTCCTTTTACCACCCCGTAGGGTTTCCCATCCCGCATGTAAGCGGGATCGGGGGGTGTCTGGCAATGGGTGAAACAGAGAAGAGGGAAAAGGGTGAGAAAGAGCAAGGTCCAAAAGTGCTTCGGGACAAGGTGTTTCATTTGTTGAATACTCCGTTGACCATAACCGCTAATCAAAGTGATAGATCATGGAAATCAGGAAGGTGTGTTGATCGATATCGGCCTTTGTGTTCGGGATGCCGAGGACACCACCTTCGACGTTCTTTCCGGTGCGAAACTGGTAGGCATAATCAATTACTAAATTTGCGTACATGAATCCGGACCCCACGCTGAACCCGTAAAAGTCGTGGGGATGCTGGTGAGAGGGCCGGGGGTCGTAAAACAGACCGAAGCGCAGCGGGATGATGGTCTCGTCCAGAATGACCAGGTATTCAATGCCGGTTCTTATTTGCGTGGTGTCGTGGACAATGGATTGATAGCGTGCCCGATTGTCTATATCACTGTATTCATCGTCACCAAAGAGTTGCTTATAGCCTCTGATGACGCGAAAGAAGTCAGACCATTGCGTGCGGTATATGTCAAAAGAACACGTGAGGGCATCGCTGAACCGGAAGGCGATGCCCAGTCCGTAGGATGCCGGCATCTTTATCCGCATCGAATCCGTATAGGAAAAACTGTTGGAAACGCTTCTGCTCAGCGTTGGATAGAACTCACCGGAAAAAAATGAATAAGAATGATCTATGTGAGCGGTGAAGGGAGTTTTGAAGACACCGCCGATGGTGATGACCCGGGTCATGTCCCAGAGGAAGCCGAGGTTCATATTGAAGCCCTCGAAGTTGGAAAACTTTTCGTACGTTAGAGTGTTTGTTTCAATGGGCAGGGATCCCAGCGTGCCATGTCCGGTAGCACGGGTGGTCTCGGTCCACTCATTATCCCAGAAGAGATTATCGGTCCAGATATTGAAGGTTGCTCCTATCGAGAGTCGAGGAGTCACCTGGTAGGCGATAGCCGGTGAAAAGGCTTTGATGCCCCCTTGTTGCCGGAAGTTTTCGGAAAGCAGCAAGTTCCATGGGGTGCCGTCGGTAAAACGGCCGGCGAAGTTGTAATCGAAACCGAGGTCCTTATACATGTCGTAGAGGCGCTGGAAATTGACGGAGGCGACGAAATTTTTTCGAAACAGTTGGAACGGAAGAGCAGCGCTCAGATAGTTGAGATCGTCGCCGGTCGTTTCGTTCATCCCCGCTGCTTCCGAATGAAACCGGGATGAGTAATCATCGCGCCAGTGGAAGCAGGAATAAACCACCGAGACCTCCGGCGTTTCAAGTTGGATCAGGCCCCCGGGGTTCCATGAAGCGGCTGTGGCGTCGTCGGCAACAGCAATGAACGCCCCTCCCATACCCATTGCCCGGGCCCCTGACCCGACGGGATTGAAGGTGGACGAGATTCTAACCGAAGAAAAAACCTGCTGCCCAGGGGCGGGGCTATCCGAAATAGCAATAAACAGTATCAGCAAAAAGGATACGATCTTTGCTCGGTCCATTGGAACGGTCTTTATACGGCGGTTTCTAAAATGCCTTCCGACGGCGGCTGTATCTCCACAGCCCGTTGGTCCTTGGTAAAGTCTTTGTTCTTGGTTACTGCCGATGCCGTTGACATTTCCTCCTCCACGGAGATTATTTCAATCTCTCCGATCTCTTCTTTCTGGTTGCCGATTTGCCGGCCGTCAATGATAATAGGTTCACCGTTCTGAAATACCGTCATGCGTACCCCGACGGCCGCCCCGGCGCGCGCCCCGATGTTGAGAATGACCCGGTCGCCGTCCACTGCGGCTATCTTAGCGTGGAGAGGAAATCGCGTGACGAGCGTCTCGGAGATTTTGTCGGCAAGCATCGTCGCGGCTGTCTCCAGGTCGACGGTTTGGGCAACGATTTCGCTAAAGGCACCCATGACCGACGTGGTCTCGGTTTCGATTACTCGCAGAGTCACCTGAAGCTCGGTCCCGAGTCGGGTCACCTTCCCCGTGGCAATAAAGCGAGCCCCCACAATTTTACCTAATTTGATGGAAGTGGTCGGATCGGCGAGATCCGAGGAACTGAGGTTGAGTTCCTGAAGAAGCTTATCGATCAGTTCACGTTCGATGATCGATATTCTTTCCTTGTTTTGTAAAGATTTTATGATCGTATAAACCAAATAGTCATTTTCGGCGGCTCGTAAGGAGATCGCCCCGCGGTTTTCCAAGGCGAGAAAGGATACGCTTAAGGGACGGGAGGTCCAGGTGTCGGTTGCATAGGCTGGTTTGGATTCCTGACTCTGATTCCTGAAGCGTTCTGAAAGCTCAACCACGAGTCTGTCTATACGTTCCTTTTGTGCTTTATCGGCGTCAGATTTTTCCTCCGCGAGTAGCTGGTTAAGCAAGGTCATTGTGAGAGAGTCAGAGGGGGAGAGGGCGAGGGCCTTGCGATATAAAGACGCTGCGTCATCCCGTTTGCCGAGGGTGGCGAGGAGAGTTCCCTTGTTGCTCAATACGGTGGCATTCTGTGGATCCAGAGTCAGCGCCTCATCAAAAGAGGAAAAAGCGCTCTCCGGTTTTTGCCGCTCCATATAAATCCTCCCCAGGCGATTGTACGCCTCCGCCTTCTGCCAGGGGGAGCCATGTTTGCCCTGACTTGCCGTCTCGTAGGCCTTCAGGGCCGCGTCGAGGTCTCCTTGATTAAAGGCGATGTTGCCGAGAATGACCCGGGCGTAAATCGTCTCGGGATCCGCATCGACCACCTTCCGGCAAAGTCCGTCGGCGGTTTGATAATCGCCCCGGTGAAACGATACGCTCGCCAGTCCTTCGTAGCCACGGAGACTGTCGGGACCGGATGTTTGTGACAGCATTTCAAATTGTCGTTCCGCCGCTCCCAGGTCACCGGCCCTGAGGAGTGCATAGGCTTTTTCAACCGGGGTCTTCGGGAGGGATAGTTCCCCCGGCTGGAGTCGCCAGATAATAAGGGCGACGATGAGAACTTGGGCTGCAATGAAGGTGCCGATGAGGGCTTT
>JAFGRE010000026.1 GCA_016935335.1 Deltaproteobacteria bacterium | reverse complement strand
TTTATTATATTCTTCAGTGCGTTCGGGAATAATGGTCCAATATTGATTGAATTTTACCGTCATTGCATAGCCCCCCTTTACATGAATTGAGACTCTTGCAAAGCCATCTTTTCCGTCCTCTTTCCACCGTGGTCTCGATAGTAGTTACCTCTCAATATATAAAACAAACCCTTATGCACTAACTCATTAATTATGCATAGATTTTTAAGACTCCGGCAGGAAAGTAGGAATAGGGATTTCTTATTTTCACTGGTAAAAATAACTACTTATAATAAGTATAATCTTCATACAGTAAAAAGGCAATTCAGTAAATCCGAATAAAGCAAGCCGGCGCGAAAAGGTGCTATCTTAATCCAGTGATGCGCGTTGCCGTATCAGTTTTTTTACAAAAATCTCATCCCTCTCCATTTCCTCAATTCTGTCCGATATGTATTTCTTTGCTTCTTCATGCTGGGGGATAAATATTTTCTCAAGGGCGTTCACCCGTCTCTGAACCTTTTTAAGCTCCCTGGAAAGCATAATAATCGACTTGGTGATGGCAGCAAGTTCGGCAAGCACTTCGGTCATCTTTAGCGATCGCTTCTTTGCCGTGTCATAGGTGGCGGTCGTGCCTGTCAGGGAATCCGGGGGTGCGGGTTTTTTGAAAGAAAGCCTTATCTTCGGGAGACTTAATCCCATAAGTTTTGTAAATGTCATGTGGGGGAAATAGCCTCGCTTTTCGGAGCAACTCTTTAAGGTTATAGCCTCGGATCCCATGTCGACGGAGGCTATACGGTAAGCCGCGTACAGTTCTTCCAAGGCGCCTGAAAACTCGGCTTCCACTCTTCTGATCTCAGCAATGTGCCTGACGATCTCGATGGCCAGGATTTCCCTTTTCTGGTTGAGGAGGTCGTATCCTTCGTATGCGAAAGCAAGGTCTTCCTTGAGCTTTCGCAGTGATGATTTGGTGGGAGGAAGCTCTACATTTGGCATGATATCCCCTCTTCGGGAGATAAGTAGTATCTCTGAATGTCTTCCATGCAGATACGGTAAAGCTCGGTCTTCGGAAGCAGGGAGAGTACCTGCCAGCCGATATCGAGGGTCTGCTCAATCGATCTGTTTTCCTCATAGCCCTGGCATAAGAACTGCTCTTCAAACCTGGTTCCGAATTTCAGATAGACTTTGTCGAGTTCGGAAAGCTCCTCCTCTCCCACAATAGCGGCGAGTGCTCTTATGCGCTTGACCTTGGCATAGGTGGCGAAGAGCTGGGCGGCAACCTCGGCATGGTCCCTGCGCGTTCGCTGTTCCCCGATGCCATCCTTCATCAGCCTTGAAAGAGAAGGTAGGCCTGCAATCGGTGGGTATATTCCCTTGTTGAAGAGTTCTCTCTCCAGTACGATCTGGCCCTCGGTGATGTAACCCGTAAGGTCTGGGACGGGGTGGGAAATATCATCGCTTGGCATGGTGAGTATGGGTACCTGGGTAATCGAACCCTTGTGATCTTTTAGCCTGCCGGCACGTTCGTGAATGGACGCAAGGTCGCTGTAAAGATAACCGGGGTAACCCTTTCTGGAGGGAATCTCGCCCCGCGAGCTGGAAAGCTCCCTGAGGGATTCGCAGTAGTTCGTCATGTCTGTCAGGATTACAAGCACGTGCATTCCTTCATCGAATGCAAGGTGCTCAGCCAGGGTCAGGGCCACTCGCGGGGTAACGAGGCGTTCAATCGATGGTGCGTCAGCAAGGCTCAGAAAAATGGCTGAGTGTGTAAGGACCCCCGACTCTTCGAGAGAGTCGATAAAGAACTTTGCGACGTCGAATTTCACGCCCATGGCGGCAAATATAACGGTAAACTCTTCCTCGGCAGTCAGGATTCTGGCTTGCTTTGCTATCTGGGCTGCAATCAGGTTGTGGGGCATGCCGCTACCCGAAAAAATCGGGAGCTTTTGGCCACGGATTAGCGTGTTCATCCCGTCAATAGCGGATATGCCGGTTTGGATGAAGTCCCGTGGGTACTCCCTGCTCCAGGGGTTTATCGGCAAACCGTTAACGTTCATCATGTTGTCAGTGATCACCTGAGGAGCACCATCGATGGGTCTTCCCAGGCCATCAAAGACCCTGCCGAGCATATCGCGATCTGCAGGGATCTCAAGCGATTTTCCCACGAAGGTGATTCTCATGCCCTTCATTGAAAGTCCGCTCGTGCCCTCAAAGACCTGGACCACGGCCACCTGTTCGTCCACTTCGAGAGTCTGTCCTATCCGTATCTCGGAAGACCCATCCCGAATCTCTACGATCTCTCCGTAGCCGACACCCTTGACCCCCGTAACGAAGATCAGTGGACCGGAGATACCGGAAAGGGTTGTGTACTCAATCTCGGACGGCATAGTTATACCTCTGTTATCTTTTCTTTAAGCGAATCGAATCCCGAGGTAAGCCTCTTTTCATACTGATCGATTTTATCGATTTCCTCGTCAGTAACTTCTGATTTGAGACGTACTATTTCCGCGACTACATCCAACGCAGCTATATCCTTGACGAAAATTTCCGCATGGACAAGTTCCAGTCCCCTTTTATAAAGATTCAAGATAGTCTTCAATAGCTTGAGCTGTTTTTCCGGGCTGCAGAACTTGTCAATCGGATCAAAAGAGTTTTGCTGGAGGAATGCGTTCTTGATCGTCTCGGCTACAAAAAGGGTAAATTGTTGGGTCGGGGGCAGGGCGTCGGTTCCGACAAGCTTTACCACCTGCTGGAGCCGGTGGTCCTCAAGCAGGATGTTAATAACCTCGTTCCTTACCGAAAGCCATTGACTGTCAAGATTATTCCACCAGTTCTCAATGTCGTGAAGGTATTCGGTGTAGCTGTCTATCCAGCTGATGGAAGGATAGTGTCTGGCGTCGGCCAAAACCTTGTCCAGCGCCCAGAAGCATCTTACGAACCTTGTCGTGTGTTGGGTGACAGGCTCCGAGAAGTCGCCGCCCGGAGGGGAGACCGCGCCGATAATGGTGATGTCGCCGTCGTTTCCCGACAGCGTTTCTACCAGGCCAGCCCTCTCGTAGAACTCGGCAAGCTTGGTAGCCAGGTAGGAGGGAAATCCTTCCTCCGCAGGCATATCACCGAGCCGGCTGGACAGTTCCCTGAGGGCTTCGGCCCATCTGGACGTGGAGTCAGCCATCACCGCAACGCTGTACCCCATGTCGCGGTAGTACTCCGCAATGGTCACCCCGGTGTATATGCTTACCTCTCTGGCAGGTACGGGCATATTGGATGTGTTCGCGATCATGACCGTTCGTTCGATAAGAGGCCGGCCGTTTCTCTCGTCTATGAGCTTCGGGAAATCCGTAAGCACATCTGTCATCTCGTTGCCACGTTCACCGCAGCCTATGTAAACAATGATATCCGCATTGCACCACTTCGCCAGAGCGTGCTGGGTCATGGTCTTTCCCGTTCCGAACCCTCCGGGTATGGCGGCGGTGCCTCCCCGAGCTATCGGGAAGAATGTGTCTATTATCCTCTGGCCCGTCAACAGGGGAAGAAAGGGTTTCTTTTTCATTCTGCTCGGTCGCGGCCTCCTTACCGGCCAGTATTCGGCTAGCTTGCCCTGGTATGTGCCTGAGGCAGTATCGACGGTGTAGAGATTATCCTCTATCGTGTATGCCCCGGTATCGACAATCGAGGTCAATTTTCCGGAGACTCCGGGGGGAACGAGCACCCTGTGCATAACGAGGGGACTCTCCTGAATCTCTCCGATGGTTCCTCCTTCCTGAACGTTGGTTCCGGCCTTTATCAACGGTGTAAATTCCCATTTTTTTTTAACATCAAGCGGAGACAGCTTTATCCCCTTTTTTATATAACTCCCACACGCCTTGGAGATGCCGACCAGAGGGCGCTGTATACCGTCATATATATTTGCAATGAGTCCCGGTCCCAAAAGGACGGAAAGGGGCCTGCGATGAGAAATTACCTCATCGCCCGGCATCAAACCGGTGTTGTCCTCATATACCTGTATAATGGTTACATCCTTAATGAGCCGTATAACCTCGCCAATGAGACCGTCAGGTCCAACCTCGGCGATGTCGAACATCCTTATTCCATTCAGACCGGTAGCCTTGACGATGGGGCCATTCACCGATATTATCTTTCCGGTTACCGTACCGTTCATATCCGATCACCTGTCATTATAAGGCGAGGCCCTTTTGCTTTAAAATCCGCATGGCCTCTCGGCGGATCACAAAAGATTTCCTAAAATAGACTCTCTCAATCGTGTTGTTGAATCTGCGGCCTCCCAGTTCGTCATTGACAATACATCCCCCCCACTTTATAGTATTATCTTCTTGTATAACGATTTTATGGTTTCTGCTCTCAGCCTTTACGGCTTCCATGATTTCATTTTCAAAGACAAGATCTTCTTTTTTAAGATAAACGTCAGCTTTCTTCTGGATCCGTCTTGCCGCATCGCATACCGTATGTAATAAAAAATGTTTGTAACGAGGATCATTCCGCAGCTCCTTTACGGCTTCTTCCACAATCTGGTTGATAAAGTCCTCGATGATGTGGAGATTGACCTTTTTGCGTTCGAGGATGCTCCTGTTTTCCAACCTGGCCAGTCCCTGTGCTATCTTTGTTTCGGTTTCAGCCTCGCATTTTATTCTAAAGCGCTCTATTTCATCGGTACAGGCTTCCTCCTGTTTCTTGATCTCTGCAGCTTCCTTTTCCCTGATAGCAACTATCAGACGTTGAGATTCTTTTCTGATAGAGTCTTCCAATGGCGATTTTTCCATGAAGAACCCTCACCCATGGTCAAACGGCTATACCGAGAGCCTCGGCTATGTAATCAACTACTGATCTTCGAAAACCCTGCGCATCGTCAATGCCGGGTATTTCAATGACCGCGGGACCCGGAATGCTTAGGCTTATTTCTGCAATTCTCACCTGGAGATCCTCGGCGAGTTCATTCGTAATAACCACTATAGCGGCATCCCCTTTTTCGATGACCTCTTCAAACTTTGACGGCGCATCGATCCTGTTGCAGACGAAACCTGTTATTCCGGAGAGACGAAAAGCGCTCACCGTATGCATGTCACCTATAATGTAGATCTTCTTCATGCTACAGCTTGTTCAGGATCATAATTGCAATAATAAGGCCGTATATGGCAATACCTTCGGCCAAGCCGAGAAAGACCAGGACCCTTCCGGTAAGCTCCGGCTTCTCGCTCACGGCACCCAAGCCGGCGGAACCAATCCTGGCGACGGCGTATGCGCTCCCGATACAGCTTAACCCCACGGCTAATGCTGCGGAAATGTACGCCAGACCAGTCCACCCTTTTTCGGTGTCAGTTTGGACCGCGTCTGCTGCGACTGCAAACATTAGATCGGGAAAAAGTAATAGAACCGCAACGACGAAAGAACCGCTGAAAAGAACCATAGACAAGTTATCCTTGGCCATCCTACACCTCCGATGTTTTTATCCTTAGCGTGAAGGGGGTAAAGGCAACCCCGTCCCCTCTGAAAAACTTGCTGAAAAACTCATAATACTCAAGCCTCAACGATTGAATCCCGCAGATAAGCCCTTCAAAACCGATGATAAAGATGTTTCCTATGGTGATGACGGCAATAGCACCCGCAGATTTCATTGTGGGATCAACTATGCCGGCAAGAGTGTAGGTCACGATGCTTAAACCAGCATGCGAGAGCGCAAACGCACCCACGCGGATAAAAGATATGGTGTTTGCAAGCATGCTTAGCCCTATTTCCAGAATCTCCACAAGCGTTTCGATTATGTATTCGGGTACGCTGGGCGGTTTGTGCTCCTTGAAGAGAATGGGTCCAAGTACGCCCCGCAGGGAAAAGAGGACAAGGGGCAAGACGATGTACACAGCGGCTTCCCATAAAGCAGGTGCCTGTCCGGTGCGTGTGTACCTCACGATAAGGAGCACGATCGCAGCATAGAGAACGAGTATGGAGAGCCCCTTCTTATCCAGGAGGGCTTCGGTATATTTCGAGTTCATGAGGTTGTTTAATATGTTGACACAAAGTCCTAAGGTAATGAAAAGGGCTCCCATCAGTATAGTAACGGAAAAGAGGTCCATGGGGTGCTCAATGGGGTGGAACCAAAGGGCGGGTATGATATGTTCACTCGAAAAGATGCTGCCATAGAATATCCCGCAGACGGCGGCAAAAATTCCGCATACAATCAGGATGTCTCCGGCCTGTATAAGGGCCGTCCGGATAGGTCGCTTTTTCTTGGCTGTTCGCTTGAGAATAATACCTCCCAGTGCAAGCATGATCCCTTGGCCGATATCACCGAACATGAGGCCGAACATAAGAACAAAGGTGACCGCTGTGAGTGGGGTGGGATCTATCTCACTGTTGGCCGGCATACCCATTGTCTTCACGAGTAATTCGAAAGGCTTCAAGAACTTGCTGTTTCTCAAACGGACAGGGGCATCAGGATCCCTCTGCTCGGATATGATGAGAATGAATCTGTCGCCGCACATTCCTTGAAGCAGACTGAAAAGCTTTTTTCTGTCCGTTATCTCCATCCATCCCGTTATGAACATGGCCTTGGCAGAGAATAGTGACATTTTCAAGGCCTTGAAGACCTCATCATATCCTCTGTATATGCTGGACAGCTTCAGTAGTGATTGAGCTGTTTCAGCCTTTACACGGCTGTAATAGTCATCGAGAATTTCAAGCCGGCGGCTTAATGTGTTCTTGCGGTGCATCAGATTTTCAGGGGAATTCTTGATTAGATCATCGGACTGGTCGGAGAAGCTGTATTCTTTTAGGAATTGTAACATCTGGGACACACCGTCGGGAAGGGCGATGCCGAAAACATATCTGCCGGCTTTACCTACTGCATAATTTTCTTGAACCGGAGCTTCCCAATCGGTGTTTTCCACAATTCCGAAGAACGTCTTTACCATTCGCGGTGTTTTGATCGATCCGGGATCAATGCCCATCTGGTGCAATGCCTCGAGGTATGCAATACGTTTTGTTATGAGTTCCAATGCCTCCCGAATCCTCGATCGAAGTCGCTGGACACGCTCAATGGTTCTTGTGGTCTTGGAGATGAATTTCATATCTCGATCTATATCCCGCATCTTCTCAAGCGGACCAACTTCTGCAGGGATGATATTCAGGGCATTGAGCGCAGACTGGATTCCTGATACGAGGTGTTTTTGCTTGGCTTCCTCATCCTTAAGCTCGGCATCCATCACAGTATCGGGTGCACTTTCCTGCGAAGGGGACAGATGAATAAATCCCGCCTTTCCCAGTTCGAGGTAAACCTCATGGTAGAATGTTCTCTCAAGTGCTATAGTAACCTTCCTGATATCCGACTTTACGAACATGTTGACTATTACCCTTCAGTTACAATCCTTTCGAGTATCATCTCGGATGACAAACCGAACCTCAGTCCCTCGACGACGCAAAAAAGATTTCTTATTTGGTAGTAGAGCAGGAGCAGGTAAGCGACAACACAGTGTATGGAGTGAAAATCCCTGTGGAACATTGATGAGACCCAGTTGTAATAATATTTTTCCAGATAGTATTCTATATTTACCGAGGTCGGCTTTTCTCCACTGGTTTTCATCAGTTGTTCGAGACACCGGTTCAAGTCCTTCTCCACTATTTTTACCTGAGTCCATGCCTGCCTGCCGAAAAGATTGAGGTTATAAAACCTCTCCATGAAGAGTCTTGTTTCTTCGTCACTCCAGTGATAATTCTGTTTGAGTCTCCAGGACCAGATCATAGCAATGACGGCGATTCTTCGGAGCATAAAGGCTTGGAAAATCTGTCGAGATTCAGAAGAAAATAGAGCTGAGGAGGCATACAGGTGCCTGGCGGAGTTGATGGCTGTCTGGATTTCAAGACGTTCATAGCTCGAGATATCTTTGTACATGCCATCAAGGTATGTGTTGGCCATGATTGTCGTTATGTCATCCAGGGAAAGCTTTTGCTGAAGCAGGCTTTTATCCAAGACGGCATAGGGACTAATATCGTACCATAATTCCAGGCTCTGTCTGCCGAAGGCCTTTGATAGAAGCAGTTTCGCGTTGTTTACCTCGTACTGGCGGAGAAACGCTACGAAAAGGGGAGCATATTCCCTTGTGGCCTCGGATAGATGGATAACCATGGCGATCTGGTCTCTGAAAATCACCTCCTTGGCCTCGATGTAATCATGTGCGGCAGAGATCTTATCGTAAAAATTCTCACGATCTCTGATAATCGAGCTATAATCCATGAGTGAGAGGAGACGGCTTCTCATGGCATATATCCTGGTGTGGAGATTGTCTTGATCTGCGTAGTATCTCATTATCCTTCACGTCCAAGAAGGATGGAAACGACCTTTTCCTTGATCGCCTCTTTGAACTCCGTATTACGATAAAGCCCTTCATGAACCTTGCGTGCAGCTAAGGATGCGGCTTCTGTTTGCTTTGTTCCCTCTTGGAGGGCCTGCTCCAGTTTCTCATTGCCTGCGCTGATAATCAGGGCAAACTTTTTCTCCTTCCTTTTTTCGATGGCATTCTTGTGCGCTTCGATCTTTTCCCTGTACTCCTGCTCCGCCTTTTCAACCTCGCCGGAGCATTGTTTCTCGGTCTCTACAACACGGGTGATCACGTTTTCCATACCGGGGACCTATCGTCAGGCACTCTCTCTTTAAACTACGGGTGTATTCACTATATTATTTTGATAATTGTGAATACTTTTTAAAAGTAACGACGGAGACGGTGAAGTTAGGCATATCTGTTACGCCACGGTTGAAAGTCAAAATTACCATGATTATACTTCCCGTTTATGTTCATAATGATAGAACAGATCCTGCTTTCTGACGGGTATATACGTGGCGATTCTTTGGGTAAAATGAATGGGGTGATACGTGGAGAATGTTTTAAGAGCCACCTGGGAAGATCCGGCATAATACCCGCACGCCTTTGACCGGACGATAGCCATTCGATGGGATTGTAATGGACAAGCTTCCGTTTCTGTAATCGCTGGATGATTTCTCGAAGGACGATCAAACCGGATGTCGGATTCGTTATCATATATCGGTTATTTGCTTTCTTGGTAGTTCTCCGGGTGAACGGATTTCGGATGCTAATAATATTCGGCTGTTCCGAGAGGATTTGAGTGGGACGGCGGTGATTGTGGCCTTTAAGCGGTTTGGTGTAATTCTGCGCGATAAAAGGTTGCTGGTTAACGAGGGACAAATCGTAGATGCCAATATTGTTGAGGCGCTGAAACATTTTTTGCTTCTCAGACCCAACAGAGGTAGAATACATAATCCCTTTTATCTTTTTGCAAACTAACATAAAAATTTTCAACTGTCAAGGTCGTCTTTCGAGAGACACCTGTCGGTAAACATCGGGGAATCAGAAGACGGAATATGAATACAGTGAAACTGGAAACTTGAAACTGGTGAAATACTACTCTGCAACAGATCATACAACGCCAGTCAAAACCGTCGACTTTGGTTTTGGCAAGGTGGGGAATCTGGAGAGCTGCGATGACGGGACCACCACCGGCTCGTACGATTATGACGTAAATTACCGAAAGATACTTGAGGCGGTAAACTACGGCACCTTTGAACTTTTGTATTCATACGATTACTACACCCTTCCATGAATTCCGGAAACAATGAATCGGGGACACCCGTTTATCCCGATTATCACTACCTGCTGAAGCTGGCTCAGGCAAAAATGTCCTACGGCAAATATGCCGGTCGATATTTTGTGGGGCTTCCCGAATCATATTTCGTCTGGTTTTCCCGGAAGGGAGTTCCCCAAGGCGAAATGGGGGATATGCTTCGCACGGTCTATGAAATAAAAACGAACGGGCTCGAATATCTCTTTGAATCACTTAAAGGGTCTTAGGGGAAATAGCATGGAAACATTCGAATTCTCGGGTGACTATATTGAGCTGAACAAGCTGTTAAAGGCATCGGGGTTGTGTGAAACGGGCGGTAGAGCAAAAATAGAAATCGAAAACGGACTGGTCAGCGTTGACGGAACCGTCGAAAACAGAAAACGCTGCAAAATCAGAAACGGCCAGACGGTTGAGTATGAAGGCCAAACGATTAAAGTGGTGCAGGTAACTCCTTAACCGGTGTTGACAACCGTCGGGGCCGGTATGTTTTATATTTTTTCCTTTCACAAAAACGGCATATCATCATATTATGATGTTCGTGGGTGCGGTCCTGATTCTTTATTTATTGTCGTCCACGGGGCAAACCGATAAAGAGACGATCTGCACAACGTCATCCCGACATCCTGTAGAAATCAAGAGGGGTACTTAATGAGTAATGATTCGGAAAAGATTATTTATACCATGATGAGGGTCGGTAAATTCTACCAGGACAAGCCGGTATTAAAAGACATATCCCTTTCCTATTTTTACGGCGCCAAAATCGGCGTTCTGGGATTGAACGGCTCCGGGAAAAGTTCACTCCTGCGCATTATGGCCGGGGTTGATCAGGAATACAACGGAAAGGCCGTCCTCTCGCCGGGATATACGCTGGGGTTTCTCGAACAGGAACCAATGCTCGATCCCGATAAAACAGTGCAGGCCGTTGTCGAAGAAGGCATGCAAGAATCGGTGGGCCTGGTGAGGGAATACAATGAAATCAGCGAAAAGTTTGCCGAACCCCTGTCTGACGATGAAATGAATCATCTGATCGAGCGTCAGGGTGAATTGCAGGAAAAAATCGATCACCGTGACCTCTGGGATATCGATGCCCGTCTGGAGATGGCCATGGATGCCCTGCGCTGTCCTCCGGGAGATACTCCCATCAGGATTCTTTCCGGCGGGGAGAAGCGGCGGGTGGCTCTCTGCCGGCTGTTACTTAAGAAACCGGATATCCTGCTCCTGGACGAACCGACGAATCATCTGGATGCCGAAACGGTGGCTTGGCTTGAACATCATCTCCAGCAGTATGAAGGAACGGTAATTGCCGTGACGCACGATCGGTATTTTTTAGATAATGTTGCCGGGTGGATTCTGGAGCTCGACCGGGGACAGGGCATCCCCTGGAAGGGAAACTATTCTTCCTGGCTTGCCCAGAAACAGCAGCGACTGCAACATGAAGAAAAACGGGAAACGGAACGGCAAAAGACTCTGCAGCGGGAGCTGGAATGGATCAGCATGTCGCCGAAGGGGCGCCAGACAAAGGCGAAAGCCCGTATCAGTGCCTATGAATCACTCCTGAGCCAGAACTATGAAAAAGAGGAGAAAGATCTGGAAATCTACATTCCGCCGGGACCCCGTCTCGGAAAGGTCGTTATTGAAGCGGATAATGTGAGCAAAGCATATGGCGACCGGATTTTATTCGAAGGGATGAACTTCGCGCTGCCCGCGGGCGGCATCGTCGGCGTTATCGGACCGAACGGCGCGGGCAAAACAACGCTCTTTAAGATGATAACCGGGAGGGAGACACCCGGCTCCGGCACGATAAACGTCGGCGAAACGGTCTCGCTTGCCTACGTCGACCAGGAACGGGATACCCTCGACCCGAACAAGACCATATGGGAAGTGATTTCCGGAGGCAGGGACCTGATTGAGCTGGGGAAGCGCGAAGTGAACTCACGGGCCTACGTCGCACGGTTCAATTTCTCGGGGGCGGACCAGCAGAAAAAGGTGAACATGATTTCCGGAGGCGAGCGCAATCGCGCTCATCTTGCCTGCATCCTCAAGGAGGGCGCCAACGTGTTGCTGCTTGACGAACCGACCAACGATCTGGATGTGAACACCATGCGGGCCCTTGAAGAAGCATTAGAGCATTTCGGAGGATGCGCCGTGATCATCAGTCACGATCGCTGGTTTCTCGATCGCATTGCCACCCACATCCTTGCCTTTGAGGGAGACAGCACGGTCGTGTGGTTTGAAGGCAATTATTCCGATTACGAAGCCGACCGGAAAAAAAGGCTCGGAAAGGCCGCCGATCAACCGCACCGGATCAAATACCGACATCTGACGCGATAGAACCGGGGTGGAGTTTAGTTATCGCGAAACCCACCACCTCTGGTGGTGAATCCGGATAAGTTCTACCGATCCGGGGAGAGTATAATAATAAAATAAACGAAGTGCGAATATCGAAACTCCCAACAATGCCGAAATACTAATG
>JAFGRE010000194.1 GCA_016935335.1 Deltaproteobacteria bacterium | reverse complement strand
TGGAATAATCCTGAGCATATATTTTAGAGCCTGGAAAACGCACCATTTTTTTTTGAAATCAAGAGCCTTTTCGTATAAACTAATTATTGGAATCAGCCAACTAATCTCAGCAGAGGGGGGATGCGCCATGAAAGTTTTTATTACGGGAGGGTCCGGTTTTGTCGGCAGCTACTTGACGCAAAAACTCATCCAGGAAGGACAGAGCGTGACCATCCTCACGCGCAAGATAAAACCGGGCGCTCCTCTGCCTGAAGGCGCCTCTTTTACTGAAGGAGATCCCACAAAGCCCGGCATCTGGCAGGAAAGTCTCGCGCAGCATGATGCAATCATCAATCTTGCCGGTGCGTCAATTTTTCAGCGGTGGACCGAAAAACGCAAAAAAGAACTCTATGATAGTCGAATCCATACCACCACCAATATCGTACACGCACTTGCCGCCCGGAAAGGGAAAGAGACCCATTTACTCAGTACCTCGGCGATAGGCTATTACGGCTTCCACGGCGACGAAGATCTCTACGAAGATAATGAACCAGGTGATGATTTTCTTGCTCACCTAGCCCGTGATTGGGAAGCCGCCGCATTGAAGGCAAAAGAATATGGCGTAAGGGTTGTGCTGTGTCGATTCGGCGTCGTAATGGGACGGCGCGGTGGTGCACTTTCTCAGTTGGTCCCGATTTTCAACAAGTATTTAGGAGCCCCGCTGGGTAATGGAAAACAGTGGTTCTCCTGGATACACGAAGAAGACCTGGCAAACATATTTCTTTTCCTTCTCCACCATAAGGAGGTCGATGGGCCCATTAATTGTACTGCTCCCAATCCTTTGCGCAATAAAGAATTAACGAAAATCTTGGGTGAAGTACTGCACAAGCCTACTGTTTTCCCTCCCGTGCCCCGTTTCGTTCTGCGAATATTTTTGGGTGAGTTTGCTGGTGTGCTGGTTAAGGGACAAAGAGTCTTTCCCAGGAAGCTTTTAGATCATGGTTTTACCTTCAAATACCCTACCATACGGGAGGCGTTACACGATATTTTACAATAGCACCAGCTCCTGAGCTGAGCCCCTCTTTCCATGCCACCAAATCAGTTTTCGCTGAGACGATTAACTGAATGAAGGAGATTCTATGGAATTACTCAAGATTCCTCCCATGAGTGAAGAAGAATATAATCGGGTGATCGAGGAAGGGCATATCTGCCGGGTTGTATTCACGGGAGAAAAATATCCTTATATCGCCCCCTTACTCTATGTGTATGACGGAAAGCATCTCTATATGCTTTCCACCAAGTACGGCGAAAAAATTAAATACTTCCATAAAAATCCCCATGTGGCGGTGGAAATTGAACAAGTGAGTAGGGACCTTTCTGATTTCAGGTTTGTTATCCTTTTTGGTCGTCTCCGCGAAGTTGAAGGAGAAGAAGAAAGGAGAACGATCCGAAAAAAATTCATACAACTGATCCAGGAGAAAAGCCTTTCTCGGAACATCATGACGGCATTAGGCCACTCACCTGAAGACGCTCTTACTGCACTTGAAAAAGAGGAGAGAAGCATCGTGTGGCAATTAACCGACATGGAAGGAATCAAAGGCTTAAAAAGTCATTAACGCATAAACAAGCACGGATACGGGAGGGAATTCCCATGAGGCTTAAAGAATACTTTAAACAAACCAAAGGCGTCGGTGTGCTGGCAACCGCAGACCGCGATGGAAATGTGGATGCGGCACTCTATGCAAGGCCTCAGATCTTGGAGGATGGCACGGCGGCATTTATCATGCATGATAGACTCACCCATCATAACCTGCAATCTAATCCTCGGGCAGTATACTTGTTCGTGGAAGAAACAACCGGGTATCACGGCAAGCGGCTCTTTTTGTATAAAACCGAGGAAGAGAGGAACTCCGACCGCATCCAATCACTCCGCCGACGCCCACATCCTTCCGAGAATGATCAAAATGTAGAACCGGAATTTGTGGTAATCTTCAGGGTGGAGAAGGAATTACCCCTCATTGGGCCAAGCAAATAATGAACGGTGGTAAGGAAGAAGATCTGATGTCGATACGCTCGGGACTGGGATTGGTAGGATCAATTGCTGTCTGCTTTGGTGTTGCCGCGGTGGGAGGATATTTCACACCGGGTGAATGGTATCAGCAGCTACAAAAACCCCTTTGGACGCCGCCTCCCGCAGTCTTTGGTCCGGTATGGACACTGCTTTATTTTCTCATGGGTGTTTCAGCGTGGCTTGTATGGCGAAGAAAGGGGTTGAGGGAGGGAACACTGCCTCTTGCGTCATTTGCGTTTCAGCTCTTTTTGAACGGATTATGGTCGTTCATTTTTTTCGGGCTCCACCGGATCGGCCTCGCCGGGATCGAGATCATTCTCCTCTGGTCGGCAATTGCCGTAACCCTCTTTCTCTTTTGGCGCGAGTCCAAAATCGCCGGCATTCTCCTTATACCCTATCTGGTGTGGGTTTTATTCGCTGGGGTTCTCAATTTCGCCATATGGCGGCTTAATGCCTAATTTGTTCCTCAACGGGAACCCTCTTCGCACCATCACCAGGGAAAGCAACGAAGCGCACGCTGATGCACTCTCCCCTAAGATCAACTCCACAATCATCACCAGCACATTATGCGATTTACTTTGACAAGGGCCGTACTCTCTTAGTAAAACTGGTTTTGCATAAAACCGGTTTAGCAATAAAAATCACGAAGCCCTCCATGAAAAACCCGGATATAAAAAGCATGTTCGACACGATCGCCGGCGGCTATGACTTCCAAAACCGCTTTCTTTCACTGTGGATTGACATGTGGTGGAGAAAACGGATGGTGAATAGTCTTGAACAAAATAATGCCGGGTTGATACTTGATATGGCAACCGGTACGGCCGAGATCGCAATGAAAATCGCCCAACGACGACCCCGGACGAAAGTCTTCGGCGGCGATTTCTCACCAAACATGCTGCGAATCGGCATGAGAAAGGTACAAAAAAGGGGCTTGGCAAACCGGATCAAAATGTTTATTGCTGATGCCCGGAGGCTTCCTTTTCGGGAAGCGCAGTTCGATGCTGTTACCATCGCTTTTGGGATCCGGAATATCAAGGAGAGAGAAAAAACGCTAAAGGAATTCTATACGGTTTTAAAGCCGGGTGGACAGATCATTATTATGGAATTCGGTTTTCCTCGCGCCCCGTTAGTAGGCCGTCTGTACCAATTTTATTTTAACCGAATCCTCCCCAGAGTCGGAGACACCATTTCCCGTACCGGCTATGCGTATACGTATCTCGCTGACTCTGTTCATGCTTTCCCCAAAGAGAAAGTATTCGTAAAAATGATGGAGGAAGCGGGGTTTCGGGGAGTCAGGATACGCAAGCTGACGTTAGGAATTGCGGTCCTCTTCACAGCTGAAAAATAATACCCCGTGCAATATCATTGCACCCGGCAGAGTTTTAGAGATACTTTTCCGCTACCCTCCCAAATCCTTCCATGGCGCGGGTGATCGTCTCGTCCGCAACACAGTATGAAATGCGAAAATAGCCGGGGGTCCCAAAGCCGGATCCGGGGACGGTAAGGATATTCTGCCCCTGAAGTTCCCTCACGAATGCGATATCATCGTCAATGAACGTCCGGGGGAAGAGATAAAAAGCTCCTTCGGGCTTGTGAAATTGATACCCCCTGGCTCCCAAACCATCGCAGAGAAGATCCCGTTTTCGTTTGTACTCTTCAACGTTGGACACGGCATCAGTAACTCTGGCAATAACCCTCTGCATTATGGCGGGGGCGTTGACAAATCCAAGGATTCGAATGCAAAGAATAAAGCCGTCCATAATGCAGTTCATCCCTTCAAGACCGGGGTGGGCGGCGATGTAGCCGATGCGTTCTCCCGCCAGGGAAAGGGACTTCGAGAATGAGGTCGCAATCAGGCTATTCTGATAAAGGGGGAAGATGGCAGGAACACTGACGTCATCATAGACGATCTTTCTATAGGGCTCGTCTGCGATCAAATAAATCGGTCTCCCATATTCACGGCTTTTGCGGTCTAGAAGCATAACCAGTTCTTTCAGGTTTGATTCCGAATAGACCCGGCCGGACGGATTATTAGGTGAATTAACGAGAATTGCCCTGGTCTTCTGATTCAACGCCTCCTCAATAGCGGCAACATCGAGGGAGAAGTCCTCAGCGGTGGGAACAAGAACCGGCACGCCCCCGCTGTTATCAACATAAAAGTAATACTCGGCAAAATAGGGGGTCAACAAAATTACTTCTTCACCAGGATTGAGCAACGTTTTGAAGATGATATTGAGCGCTCCCGCTGCTCCGCAGGTCATCATCACATTATCGCCTGATAGAGTGACGCCTTGTTCTCGGGAGACATAGTCAGCGATAGCATGACGGGTTTCCGGAAATCCGGGATTGGGCATGTAAACGTGACGACAGGGGCTCGTATCATGAGCCACTTCGATGAGGGCTTCGGTAAATTCAGGAGGAGGTTCAGCAGAGGGATTGCCGAGGCTGAAATCGAAAACATTTTCGTCACCGTATTCTGCTTTTAAATGGCGCCCCTCCTCAAACATCCGCCTGATCCAGGAGGATCGCTCCATAAAGTCACTAATCTTTCTTGCGATCGGCATGGCTTCCTTTCCTCTTGAATGACGTATATGGCCAACGCATAGAGGGATCTGTATACCATAGACGGAATTCTTTGACAACCCCATGGAGCACGGTGGCAATAACCAGGGAATTTTATTAGCAATGAATGATTTTTCTGGTATAGTAGTGGCTGAGGTGTCGGCGGCATGATAAAATTAGCAATTTTCAATCTGTTGTGTCAAGAAGGAGACGTCAACTTAGTCGTTGATACAGCTATTGAGGGAGTTGATATTCCCCCGTATCTTTACGGAAGAATGGCTAATTTCATTGTCGGTAACAGCCCTTCTCCGAACCTCAAAACTGACGAACAAGGAATTTCTGCGCCGATGCGGTTCGGAGATACAAAATTCGTATGTTATTTTCCCTGGGCGGCGGTAAAGGCTATGGTTTCAAGAAGGGCGGTGGTTAACTTCCCTCCTGATGGAGAAAAGGGCCACGAAGACAAAAGCAGGAAAAGCACTCCGCCCCTTAAAATAGTGAAATAACGAACAGCGTTTTTAAACTGTATCTGGTCCTACGCTGTTTTTCCAGGATCATGGATTCCCCGGATATTCTTGTATTCCTTAAGCCCTGCTTGATTCTCAGGAATCACCGCCGTTCTTCTTATCCCAAAACATTGACAGGATATACTTAATATAGTAAAAACCAAGCTTTTGTTGAGATTTTTTTTCGAGACCCCATCTATTTTCCAAGGTATTCAGGAGGCACCATGAAAGTCATACATCAGGAAGCAGTCGAGTGGGTAGAGGAACTGACTCAAAAATGTCAACCCGATGAGGTTGTGTGGATAGACGGCAGCGAGGAGCAAAAGGAGCAGCTCGAGGAAGAGGCTTTCGCCACCGGCGAACTTGTTAAGCTTGATCAGGGGAAATGGCCTAGAGGCGTTTATCACCGGACCGATCCCCGGGATGTTGCTCGAACGGAGGAATCAACCTTTATCTGTACGACGCTCAAGGAAGACGCCGGTCCCACGAATAATTGGATGTCCCCCCTTACGGCGTATCGCAAAGCAGATGAAGTTCTCAAAGGCAGTATGCGGGGACGAAGCATGTACGTAATTCCCTTCTCCATGGGGCCGGTGGGCTCGCCGTTTAGTAAAATCGGCATAGAAATCACCGACAGCATCTATGTCGTGCTTAATATGATCATCATGACTATCGTGGGAGAAGAGGTGGTAACTGAACTCGGCACCAACGGTATTTACACAAAATGCATCCACAGTAAGGCCGGCCTTGATCCAAAAAAACGGCTTATTCTACACTTCCCTGAAGACAACGCCATCATCAGTGTAAACTCCGGATATGGAGGCAATGTTTTGCTCGGTAAAAAGTGCCTCGCTCTTCGCATCGCGACCCATCAGGCCCGCAATGAGGGATGGCTTGCTGAACATATGCTGATAATGGGTATTGAAGAGCCAAACGGCCGCATCCAGTACCTTGCCGGAGCGTTTCCGAGCGCCTGCGGAAAAACTAATTTGGCAATGCTCGTTCCACCACGGAGCATGCAAAGCAAGGGCTATCGCATCTGGACTGTCGGCGATGATATTGGCTGGATGCGGATTGATACTGACGGCGGTTTATGGGCTATCAACCCGGAATCAGGTTTTTTTGGCGTCTTACCAGGGACCAATGAAAAGACCAACCCCAATGCCATGGCCACTATGCGTAAAAACTCTATCTTCACCAACGTTGTCCTCGGTGAAGATTCAGATATTTGGTGGGAAGGTTGTGACTGGGAGCCACCCCAACCGGCATGGGATTGGAAGGGGCGTCCCTGGAAACCGGACATGAAGGACGAAAGCGGCGTGCCGATTGTCGGTGCCCATCCCAATAGCAGATTCACGGCGCCCATATCGCAAAACCCGAGTTCTTCATTTCGTCGTGAACACCACCACGGTGTACAGGTGACAGCTATTTTGTTCGGCGGGCGTCGGGCCCGGTTGGCTCCGCTCGTTTATGAAGCATTCAATTGGCAACACGGGGTCTTCATGGGTGGTATTATGGCCTCCGAGCGTACAGCAGCTCAGTATGGAGCTATTGGGGAGGTCCGCCGAGATCCTATGGCAATGCTGCCCTTCTGCGGCTACAATATGGCGGATTACTTCGAACATTGGCTCCGCATGGGAGTGCGCATGAAACGAAAAATGCGGCCCCGGATTTTTCATGTGAATTGGTTCCGCACCGACGAAAACGGAGATTACCTCTGGCCCGGGTTTGGAGAGAATTTGCGAGTTTTGGAATGGATTTTGGCCCGCTGCCGCGGTGAGGTGGAGGCTACTTCCACTCCTATTGGGTACGTTCCTCGTCCTGAGGACTTGGACTTGGACGGACTCGACATGTCCGAAACAGTCGTTAAAGACCTTTTCCAGGTGAACCATCAAGATTGGCTTGAAGAGGCAAATGGAATTGAAGAGTTTTTTAAACAGTTCGGAGATCGTCTGCCTACCGAAATGTGGGCTCAACTTGAGGGGCTTCGGCGCAGACTTGACGTTATGGAAGAGCGGTAACCGGTGACGGGGCAATGAGGAGTGCCTGCTTCTAATCGGTGAGAAAAGAAGGAGTGATTTTTCGATTCTGTAATAGAAAGTGGGCGTACTTTTTTATAGTTATGCCCATCGTTCTTCTGCTGTAAGTGAAAAACGAATCGAAGGCCCCTGGTCACAAGAAAACGTGATTCGACCCGTCATCGGCAACACGGTTTCAGGACCGGGGTTTTTCGAACACTTCGTAGTCTTCGATGACTTCCTTAAAAAATTCTGGCGCTGCCTTTTTGATCACTTCTTCAAATTCTTGGGGGGGCTGGCCAAATTGAAGAAAGAAGTTGGGCAATTGTATGGGAGTGATATGCAGCGTCTGTTCTCCTCCTTGCCGCTTACTTCTCTCCATGGTCTCTATTCCCTCCTCAAGCGCAGTGATATCAATCCCTGCTTCGACAAATTCCGCCTCGGTCGACCCCAACTGTTGCGCCTTACGCAAATATACCAATGCCCGTTTTGTGAGCCCAATCACTGCAAGCAGTTTACCATAGTTGAAGCAGGAACTCTCCTTCTCAAAGGTAAAAACCGACTCACGCTCCAACGCCTCATCAAAACAATCCATCACTGTTCCAAGCCGTTCAATCAGTTTGACCTTATCCCGAAACATAATCAAGTTTCGATATAACTTCGCATAGGTTAGTTCAACCCGTATATGCCGGGTTATAGTGTATACAAGCTTGATCAAGGACGCCTCCCACGTCTCCGGATCATCGGGGGACAAGTTTTGAGCTTCGCAAAAAAGGCGAATGGCGCTTCTAAAACTGTTGATTGCCCGCTCTTTCAGCCCTGCATTGGCGCTGGCGATTCCCTGCATTATCAGGTTGTGGATAGTAACTGGACTGTTCTCAAGTAGGTATGCAAAATACAACGATTCCTTGTTATAGTCCAAAATCATGGCGGAGAGTTCGCGCGCTTCACTATAATAATCAAGCAGAATGGATTCTGAATCTTCGATACTGATGAGGTGATCCAGGATGCTGATACAATCATGTATGGTTGCTTCCAAAGTTGCTATATTTTTGTCGGCAAAATGTTCCGACAGCTTAATCTCTTCATTCTTTCCTTTTTCAGGGGTAAGCATTAACCGAGCCAGGGATTCCACATCATCCTTCTTACTGATAAACAATCCTTCCAGTTCAGTTTTCTTTTCCGCCAGTTCTTTGGGAAACGCAGTCATCGTTACAACTCGCAAGAGCTGATCCAATCCTTTCTCGTAGCTTGCACGGAAATCAACAGGGTGCTGCTCCCCCTTAAGTGCATCGGGAGTGGGGCAGTTCTGGAAAAGCAAAGGGATGATACAGGCACCATTCTTCTCGATTTGCTGAACCACGGTTTCATTCAATTGTTCCCGCACCCACGTTGATTCTACAAAATCAGTAGTAATGAGAAAGGCTAAGAAGTGTGAGTTCCGTATACCGTCGTACCGAGGGTCAAGGACATCATGGCCAAGAAGATTCTCACTCTCATCGTGCCACACTGATCTTCCCGCATGGCGGAGATCGATGGCTATTCGATTCGCGAGGATTCGATCTTTTTTTGTATAACTCAAAAATAGAATTGGCATGGCAACTTTGCTCCTTTATCTTGGATGCTATAATGATCCTGTAATAATGGGGAGAGTTATGGTAAGCTTCGGTCCAACGCTCCACGGAAGACTGGGTTTGCCTCTGCAGCATATAGAAAGAAGTAGCCAGAGGTCAAGAAAAATAGGAAAACCGCCTCCGTTCCGGCTTGGATTTTTAAAATAATTGATAAAAACCATCACTCGGCGGGATGCAAGAAAGGGAACATCAGGCATGCCTCGCAAAATCACTGGTGATGACAGCCATCATGTCGACCGTCTTGACCAGACAATCGAATAAGAAAGGAGTTCACATCCGTGCTTAGTGCGATTGCCAGAGTACTCTTTTCATTATGTGTTCCCGGAAGCCTCCCTCTTGTCGGCCTCCTTCTATATCTAAAAACGGCTTCCGGTCCGGAAGCCTTATCAAGAATCGTTCCCATTTATCCCTCGGCGGTACTGGTTGTGGGATTTTTACTGGCATGGCGCTTTAATCGCAGCCAGCTCGTCTCCGCTTTGTTTGTTCTAACGCTTGCCGACAGAATGCTCCTTTATTTCTCATGGGAAAGCGGACCGGACCCGGTGTTGGGGAGATTGGTTCTCGGTGCGACATCCCTCCTCATTCCCATCAATCTAGGGATATTCTCAATGCTCAAAGAGCGAGGTGTGTTTACCTGGCGGGGGATCCTCCGTATAGTCCTGATCGGAGCGCAAGTACCCCTCCTTGCATTTCTCCTACAGTATAACAAACAGGTTACCGAGGCCCTTATTTTTCATCCTTTGGTCAATGAACGTTTCGTTAGCTGGTCTTCTCTTCCGCAATCGTCGATCGCGCTTTTTCTGACAATCCTTCTCCTCATGCTGTTCCGGTTCATCTATTCCCGCAAAGTCACTGAGAGCGGATTCTTTTGGGCACTTATAACTTCATTTTTGGCCTTGCACCATTTTCGAGTGGAACATGCAACCACGGCTTATCTTGCCACTGCAGGCCTTACGCTTATTGTTTCGGTAGTGGAGATGTCATATTTTATGGCGTATCGCGACGAACTCACCGGACTACCGGCTCGTCGGGCATTGAAAGAATACTTTTTGAGATTAGGCAGTCGCTATGCGGTTGCAATGATCGATATTGATTATTTTAAGAAGTTTAACGACCGATACGGCCATGATGTTGGCGACCAGGTGCTGCGGATGGTCGCATCGCATCTCGCACGCATGTCCGGCGGTGTAAAGGTGTTTCGGTATGGCGGAGAAGAATTTACGGCTGTATTTCCGAACAAGTCAGTGGATGAAGCGATTCCCCATCTTGAGGGTACCAGAAAAGTGATTGAAACTTCGCAATTCATGCTTCGACGGCGCCTCCGGCCGCGCACAAAGCCTCAGAAGATCGAATCAAAAGGAATAAAGAAGAGAAAAACAGCGTCGGTAACCATCAGTATCGGTGTTGCCGGTCGGGAGAACGGCAAGGCCGCCCCGGATGCGGTGATCAAAGCCGCCGACAAAGCGCTCTATCGCGCCAAACGATCCGGAAGAAATCGGGTCAGTGTTTAGCTGGTCGGCATCGAAGTTCGTGTGGGGCGTAACCCCTGGGGTCGCCAATTCCCTCCTGAAAACGGCACAGCGCCTCGATACGCAGTGCATCGCCGGTGCTACCTTAGTGATGCCCGCCTTAATAAAATCTTCCCTTTAAGGCTCCAGATGAACAAAAAAAGACCGATATAAGCATTCAGAAGGATAGCCCTGGGACTCTCCAGACAGAGAGGAAAAAATCGGCGTATGCCGCGGACATCTCCTTCGCGGGATGAGAAGCTTTAAGACTTTTTCGCCTCAATGTAGTAGTTTTCACCAATGTTTTCAACAAGATAATTCAAAGCGAGAGGAAGGTTGCGATTGAAGTTAAAGTAAAATTGAACTTTCCTTTCTAACTTTATAAATTTAAAGGAAATTTTTTCTTGACTTTCCATTTTTTTCTGATAGAAATAGTTTCTAGCAAGATAAAAGAAAATCACTATTTAGCATTATTGTGAGAGGAGCAGGCTTATGAAAAACAAACAGTCAGTCGTTGTCGTTTTTCTGGCTCTCATCGTTATGATGACGGGTTTAATCGGCCCGGCAAACGGTGACATATCTTTTCAACGGCGCCCGGAGGCAAATTTTGTCATCAAACCGCAAAGCGGATACGCACCGCTTTTTGTCCAAATCATCGACACCTCTAAGTTCGCTAATGAGATCCAATGGATTGTCTACGATGCGGTCGATCCCAGTGAACAGCCGTGGTGGGATGATTCATCGCATAACATGTTTTACTATTATGCATTTCCGGGAACCTACCCCGTTGTTCTTGAGGCTACGAACGGTCTGGGAACAGATGTTTGTGTTAAGTATGTAACCGTCCTCGATCCGGGGATTTCTTTGAGCGCCGAGTTTGTGGCGGCTCCCCGTAGTGGCGCAGTGGGAACGGAGGTAATCTTTATCAATACCACCCCCGGAGAATTTGACAAATATCTCTGGGATTTCGGGGATAATTCCAGCTCAACCGAGGAGGATCCCGAACATGTTTATACGAGTGCCGGGGTTTACACCGTGGGCCTCACGCTGATGGATAGCAATGGATCAGTGTATACCCAAACCAAGGTAAACTATATTAATATATATCCTACCCCGACGCCGTCGATGATCAGCGCTGAATTCATTGCAGATCCTTCTACCGGCACGCCCCCGCAGACAATCCGATTCAGCCGTCTTGCCGGAGGAATCGCCGATAGCGTCCTTTGGGATTTCGGAGACGGCACCGTCAGCGAAGACCTCAACCCTATCCATATCTACCAGGACCCCGGACTCTACACCGTGAAGCTCACTGTGAATGGGGAAGAGGTCTCCAAAAAGGACTATGTCAATATCTTCCCTTCTGTCGGCGAGCAAGGATTTCCGTTAGCATTGCTTCTGCAGAATGACGAAGAGAAGCTCTCTCTCGTGAGAACCTTTCGGGATCAAGTCCTCAATCAGACGTTGCTTGGTCATTCAATGATCGACATTTATTATGATCATGCCCTCGAACTGGTTTCCATTTTCATCGGTGATGATCAGTTGGCACAAGACGCCGCCGGACTCCTCACCGAAATTCTACCGGGAATCCAAGCGCTTGTTGAGGGGGGAAGCATGACAGTCTCTCCTGCTCAAATAGAATCATTCAACGCCCTGTTGGGAAGGATCGCGGCTCGGGCCAACCCTGAATTGGGAGAAGTGATCGCCCTCCTTATCAACGAGCTTACCAACGGTCAGTTTTTGGCGAACATCGGCATCACGGTCTCCGCCAAATAAACAAGACCGCCGGGTATTGAAAGGCATAAAAAAAGCCGTCAGAGACACTGCCGGCTTTTTTTATGCCAAGGTCTCCTCTTATGCGATAAATCCCCCAAGAAGCGTTTTAAAAAGAGTATCACTTTTGACACCCGAAAGGGCAATGCGGTATAGTAGGAAAGCAAATGACAAGCCTCTTTTTCAGAAACTGTCCTTCTAAAGCGATTGGCGGAGAAATTTATGTATGAAACATCCAAACAGCTTTTCGAAAAAGCCAAACATTATATTCCCGGTGGAGTCAATAGCCCGGTAAGAGCCTTCCGTTCGGTAGGAGGAGATCCCTTATTTATCGCATGGGCTCAGGGATCTAAAGTGTATGATGTCGATGGAAATGCTTTCATTGACTACGTTGGCTCGTGGGGCCCGATGATCCTGGGCCATCGACATCCGACAGTTATTGAGGCCTTGCAGCACGCTTTAGAGCGTGGGACCAGCTTTGGTGCGCCCACTGAGGCAGAGGTAGAATTCGCTCGGATGCTTGTGGAAGCGGTTCCTTCTCTTGAAATGGTTCGATTGGCAAACTCCGGAACCGAAGCGACAATGAGCGCAATCCGCCTCGCCCGTGGCTATACCGAGCGAACCGAAATCATAAAATTCAGCGGCTGTTACCACGGTCACGCCGACGATCTTTTGGTCAAAGCCGGCTCAGGAGCTACGACTCTTGGTATACCCGACAGTAAAGGAGTACCGGACGATACAGCTCGTCATACCATCACGCTCCCCTTTAATGATCTGGACGCAGTGGGAAAAACAGTGGACGCCAATGGGAAGGCGATTGCAGCGATTATTGTTGAACCGATTCCCGGCAATATGGGTGTCGTTATTCCCCGGATAGAATTTCTTGCGGGGATCCGGGAGCTTTGCGATCACTATGGGATAGTACTGATTTTCGATGAAGTCATGAGCGGATTCCGAGTCGCGTGGGGGGGGGCGCAATCGTTGTTTGGCGTCATCCCTGATCTGACGTGTTTGGGGAAGATTATTGGTGGGGGTCTGCCCATAGGAGCTTTTGGTGGGAAGAGGGAAATCATGGAGAATCTCGCTCCATCAGGACCAGTCTATCAGGCAGGGACATTATCGGGGAATCCTCTGGCCACAACAGCCGGACTAGCGACCTTGAAGCTGCTCGCTCAGCCGGGAACTTACGAACGCCTTGAGAAACTCGGTAACGATTTGACAAGGGAAGTGGATCAACGTGCGCGCCAGGCCGGTCAGGCCATCTGTTCTAACCGGGTGGGATCGATGTTTTCCATTTTCTTCACCAATGAAAGGGTGATTGATTACAAAACCGCTCTGCGAAGCGATACCGTGAAATTCAGCCGATACTTTCATGCTATGCTTAAGAGGGGTGTCTATCTGGCGCCTTCCCAGTTTGAAGCCGGATTTATTTCGTCGGCCCATTCTGAGGAAGACGTTACTAAGACTGTGGAAGCCGTGGAAGAAGCGTTTAAAGAGGTGTAGGAATCGCCCCCGAACCACACCCTTATCGTTTGCAGAAGGCAATACACCGAACTGTCCCTTTATGCCCTGCTTTTGATATTTCGTAGTGCCCCTTGTTATCAGGGCGCTGATCCCAGAATATCGATCTTGTATAGTCTTGAATCTCATAGAGGAGTTCGAGCACATGAAAGCACCCTCGTTCGCCACCAATTACCTTGAGCAGCTTCTGCCGAAATCGAGGGTGTTGCACTGAAATGCCGGTGAGCCCCCGGAGATTTTCTTCACACGCCTTACATGTGGGCTCAGGATGACGAATCATGTCAAGGTCAATCCTGGCGATCCGGAGTTGATCACTCTCAATCCCCATAGTAAGAACAATGTGATGGTATTCGTCTTCCATCTCAGCAACAACGGTCTTCACCAGACCATCGTCAGATGTGACGCAGAACTTCTTTTCCCTTTTGTGCATTTTCATAATCCACGTAGAGAGTACTCTTGGTTACCATGATCTTAGGAAGCCAGCTTTTTCTTTTCGGAAGACCGTTCCAGAATCGGCTCAAGGTACTGACCGGTGTAGGAATGCGCAACGTTGACGATTTCTTCAGGTGTACCCGAGGCTACCACGTATCCACCCTTTTCACCCCCTTCCGGCCCCAGGTCAATGATATAGTCAGCTGTCTTAATCACTTCCAAGTTGTGTTCGATGACCACAACGCTATTCCCCGTGGCAACGAGTCGATTCAACACTTCAAGAAGTTTATGGACATCTGCAAAATGAAGACCGGTAGTGGGCTCATCCAATAAATAAAAGGTTCGCCCGGTGCTTTTTCGGCTTAGTTCGCGGGAGAGTTTGATCCGCTGAGCTTCACCGCCTGAAAGGGTTGTTGCGGACTGCCCTAGCGTGATATATCCCAGTCCCACGTCACACAGGGTTTGAAGTTTTGTTCTGATTTCCGGAATGTTGGCAAAAAAATCGAGACCTTGTTCCACGGTCATTTCCAGAATCTCAGCGATATTATTCCCTTTATACAATATTTCCAAGGTATCGCGGTTATATCGCTTCCCTTTGCACTCGTCACAGGTGACATAAACATCCGGCAAAAAATGCATTTCTATCTTTATGATTCCATCGCCCCTGCAAGCTTCGCAACGGCCTCCTTTTACATTGAAACTGAAGCGTCCCGGCTTGTAGCCGCGTATCTTCGCTTCCGGAGTGGAGGAAAAAAGATCTCTGATAAATGTAAACACGCCGGTATAGGTGGCGGGATTGGAACGAGGTGTTCGGCCGATGGGGCTTTGGTCAATGTCAATAACCTTGTCGATATACTCAGTTCCTTCGAGGATATCAAACCTTCCCGGCTTTTCTTTGCTTCGATGAAATTTCTGGGCCAGTGCTCGGTAAAGGGTATCAATGACGAGACTGCTTTTCCCTGATCCTGAAACTCCGGTAACGCAGATCAAAAGGCCTAAAGGAAAACTAACTTCCAAGTTCTTGAGATTGTTTTCACTGGCTCCGGTTATCCGCAGAACACGATGACCTGGAGGGCGTCGTTCACTCGGAACCGGGATCGCAAGCTCACCGGAAAGATATCTTCCCGTGACCGACCCTTCGGCAAGAAGCAATTGTTGGGGGGAGCCGCTGAAGACTACCTCGCCCCCGTGGACCCCAGCCCCCGGTCCCATGTCGATCACATGATCGGCGGAGAGGATCGTATTTTCATCGTGTTCCACAACGAGCACCGTGTTGCCAAGATCTCTCATTTTTATAAGGTTCCTGATGAGTTTATGGTTATCGCGGCAGTGGAGTCCGATACTGGGTTCATCCAGAACGTAAAGCACACCCATCAAACCTGAACCAATCTGGGTCGCAAGTCGAATCCTCTGTCCCTCCCCACCGGAGAGGGTTGCCGAGGGCCTGTTCAATGTGAGATAGTCAAGTCCCATGTCGGTCATAAAACGTAATCGCGCAATGATTTCCTTTACGATTGGCCGGGCAATCACCTGTTCTCGTGGATTAATATCAAAATTATGAAAAAACGTGAGAGCGTCGGTTATTGAAAAACTGGCTACATCAAAGATGGATCGACCGTCGATTTTTACAAACAAGCACTCACGCCTCAGACGACTTCCATTACAATCAGGACAGGGATGCACGTTCATATACTTTTCTATTTCTTCCCTGGTGAAGTCGGAATTCGTCTCCTTGTATCGCCTCTCAAGATTCGGGATGACGCCTTCAAAGGGCCGGCAGTAGAAATGACGTCGAGAGTCATCTTCGTAATAAAACTTAATTTCCTCCTCCCCAGATCCGTAAAGAAGAATATGTTGAATGCGAGGGGGGAGTTTCCCGAAAGGAGTATAGATATCAAAGCAATAATGTTCACTTAACGCGTCGAGGATCTGATAAAAATAGACTGAATTTCGTCTGGCCCACGGATTGATCGCTCCTTCCCGAATGGACAATTCCGAATCAGGAACAATGAGATCAGGATCAAAACATAACGTGGTTCCTAAACCGCCGCAGGACGGACAGGCTCCTACAGGGCTATTAAATGAAAACATTCGAGGGGTTATTTCCGGATAACTGATGCCGCAGTCATTACAGGCAAATCGTTCATTGAAAAGCGTCTCTTTTCCGCTTTGATCCTCGATTTTGGCGATTCCGCCCCCACGGGTAAGGGCTAATTCCAGGGAATCGGCAAGCCTCCTCTCGATCTTTTCTTTTACCACCAGCCTATCCACCACTACTTCAATGGTGTGCTTTCTGTTTTTCTCTAAAATGATCTCCCCATCCAATTCTTGCAAGTATCCGTCAATTCTCGCTCTCACGAACCCTTCCCTCCGCAAGTCGGAAAGCTCTTTTCGAAATTCACCCTTTCGCGCGTTAACAACCGGTGAGAGGATCATGATGTGTGTCTGAGGGTCAAGAGACATAACATGATCAACCATTTGTTGAACCGTCTGGGCACTTATTTCTTTTCCGCACTGATAGCAATGGGGGCGACCGATGCGAGAAAAAAGGAGTCGAAGGTAATCATAGACTTCAGTTACCGTGGCAACGGTTGAGCGAGGATTTTTGCTGATCCCTTTTTGTTCAATCGAAATCGCCGGCGAGAGACCCTCGATAAAATCTATATCCGGTTTATTCATTTGCTCTAAAAATTGACGAGCATAAGCAGAAAGTGACTCCACATAACGGCGCTGTCCCTCCGCGTAAATCGTATCGAAAGCCAGGGATGATTTTCCCGATCCGCTGAGGCCGGTGATCACGACCAGCTTGTCTCGTGGAATCTCAACATCAACGTTTTTGAGGTTGTGTTCTCGCGCCCCTTTGATAATAATCGACATATTCTTTATACTTCCATCTGAATAAGCATCCATTATAGGTAAAATTTTTATTATATCCATTCCAAATTCTTCAGTCAAAGCTAATGTGGCGTGGAGTCACCTGATCAGAAGAATCCCCGCCGAATCCGTTACCGTCCATTCCATTGCCAAAAAGCATTTAGTAAATTCTGCCGTTAAAATCCAGAGCGCTTTGTGCTATTATTTCCAAAAGTAAAAATATTTTTCCATTTTTCAATCACGACAATTTATCTCTGATCATCAGCAAGGGAGCAGCGAATGGCCAATCACATTCCCAAAGAGGGAGAGTCTCTTCTCGGATTCAGCGTTCTGTCCCATAAGGATTTGCCTGAGTATCGGTCAGCCGGTATCAGACTTGTCCACGAGGTCACTGGCGCCGAAGTGTACCACTTGTACAATGACGACAAGGAAAACCTTTTTTCCTTTATTTTCAGGACCCCCCCCGACGACAACACAGGCGTTGCTCATATCATCGAACACTCGGTTCTTTGCGGATCAAAGCACTTCCCGCTTAAAGATCCCTTTGTTTCCCTTCTTAAGGGAAGTATGCAGACATTTCTCAACGCCATGACGTTTCCGGATAAAACCGTTTATCCTGCAAGCAGCATGATAGAAAAAGATTTTTATAATCTCATGCTGGTCTACGGGGATGCAGTCTTCTTCCCTTTGCTCAAAGAGGAGGTATTTCACCAGGAAGGACATCATGTTGAGTTTATGAACGAGGGAGATACAGCGAGCGGGTTAAAACTTGTGGGAGTTGTCTACAACGAAATGAAGGGGAATTATTCCAGCCCCGAATACATTGTCGCGGATTACTCTTTCCGTTCACTCTTTCCCGACAGCCCTTATGGATTTGATTCCGGGGGGAATCCGACCGACATTCCCGCGTTAACCTATAATAATTTCCTCCACTTTCATCGAAAATTTTACCACCCTTCAAACTGCAAACTCTTCTTGTACGGAAACATACCTACTGTACACCACTTGGCGTTTCTTCAGGAAAAATTCCTTTCGAAATTTTCGAAAGCTCCGGTCCACTCCGAAATTCCCCGCCAACCACGATGGAACGCCCCGACGAGAACGGAAATAGGCTATCCTGTTAACGAATCAGATCCGGTTAATAAAAAATCCGCCGTCACGATGAACTGGCTCACGGTTCCGATTGCCGACCCCTTCAAGGTAATTTGTTTGGAGGTGCTGTCGGAAGTCTTGCTGGGGAACGCCGGATCTCCCCTGAGAAAAGCTCTCATAGATTCGCACCTGGGGGAGGATCTCACCCCTGCTTCCGGATTGGAAACCGAAATTAATGAAGTTTGTTTTACTGTCGGACTTAGAGGCACCGACCACCACCGTGTTGACTCTATCGAGACTACCGTCTTGGAAACCCTTCGGAGTCTGGTTACAGAGGGAGTCGGGGAAGATCTTCTTAACGCATCACTGCAGAGAGTGGAATTTCGAAATCGGGAGATTAAAGGCAATGGGGGGCCATATTCCCTCAAATTAATGAGGAGAATCTTGCGAGGCTGGCTTCACGGTACCGATCCGGAGACAACGCTGGAATTCAATCACTGGATAAAAGAATTCGAAAATAAAATAAAAAAGGGAACAATAGGTCTTTCTGCTCTTATTGAGGAAAACCTCCTCAATAATCCGCATCGAAGCACCCTGATTGTCCGACCGGATTCTGAACTCACCAAAAAAACCAAAATGATTACGAACCAATCGTTCAGTGAATTCGGAAGAGAACCGGCGGCGAAGGACCGGCAAAAAATCGTTAAGTCGATTGAACGCCTCAGAACATTCCAGGAGAAGCCGGATCCTCCCGAACTGCTGAAGCGGATTCCTTGTCTTACGATTCGCGACCTGCCTGGCACGGTGGAATGTATACCTTCCGAGGAGATTGATCTTGAGTCGGGAGTTCCTTTATTGTTTCATGATATTTTTACCAACGGTGTTATCTACATCGATTTTGCTTTCGATACGAGTAACATACCCGAGGATGCATCAATGTTGCTTCCGCTATTCGGCAAAGGCATTTGTGGATTAGGCCTTCCCGATAAACCGTACGATGAAGTGGCGAAGATGCTCTCACAATATACAGGGGGCTTTGCCTCGTCATTATCCGCGAGTAGCGCTCTTGATAATTCCCCAAATACGCATGAGCACCTTTTTTTCCGTCTAAAACTACTCAAAGAGCATGCGGAACCAGCTCTGAAACTTATCACCAGGCTCTTGCTTGAAGCAAATTTTAATGATCAGCTCCGGCTCAAAGATCTATTCCTGGAACTAAAAAATGGGTGTAATGCTTCTGTTATTCCAAACGGGCATCAGTTCGTATCATTGCGGGCGGGAAGCCGCCTCTCCAATGCCTTGCTCCGTGAAGAAACCTGGAAAGGAATTTCACAGGTGCTCTGGCTTTCACGGGTTTCGTCCGGTTTGCCGACCAGCTTACCGGAGATTTCTTCATCCCTCCAGAGGATAAGGACACCGCTTCTCTCAAGGAAATATTTGACTGTCAATGTGACGACCGAACGAGATATCTTTAAGGAAGTGCGTGGGCCACTTTCCGACGCGCTGACCTTTTTGCCGGAAGGCATCCCGGAGAGGGATGATGATGGCGCCGCAAAGTCCGGACAAACGGCAACCGAATCTCCTCTGCAAGGAACGGCCGAGGCGTTCATCATCCCTTCACATGTCGGCTATGTGGCAAAGGCCGTCAGAGGAGCCCGTCTTGGAACACAACGAAACGCCTATGAAACCGTTCTTTCCCATCTCCTGAGGACGGGCTATCTTTGGGAAAAAGTAAGAATGCGCGGCGGTGCGTATGGTGCCTTTGCCGTTCCTTATGGGACCGAAGGCGTCTTTATTTTTTCCTCCTACCGCGACCCCAATATTATCGAAACGCTCAATGCGTTCGAAGATTCCCTGAAACAGGTAGTAAGCGGTGCGGTTGATAGAGATCAAATTGCGAAAGCTGTCATCGGGGTTGTTGGGCGGGAAGAAAAACCGCTTGATCCTAGAGACAAAGGATTCGTTAGTCTGCAACGGCATTTGTGGGGTATTACCGACGGCCTCAGACAGCAGCGAAGAGAAACTGTTTTGTCGGCCAACAAAAAGTCTCTTACTTCTGCGGCGGAGCAACTCCTTTCCGAATATAAACAAGGATATGCTGCGGTTCTCTCCAATCAGGATGCCATCGAAACTGCGGGCCAAACTAACAAAGACCTGCAAGCACACCGACAAACGATTCCCCTTTAGCATCTTTCACAGGAGTACCTTAAAGATGCAGTTATCACTCCCAAAATCACTGGACGGGAAAACACTGGCGGCGGATAACGGCGCGCGAAAGAAACACGGAATCACAGCGCAAGGCATCTGTCGCGGCTCTCAATTCATCCCTCATCCGGCGGGAGATCCCCTCCTCGATCCTGACGACGTGCTTTTATTTATATCGGTCCTCCGGACCGACTCGGCACAGTTGCCGGACGCGAATTTTAAGGGAAATAACCACGGCGGATTAATTCAGGGGGTAACCGTCTTAAATTCCGTGATTCGCATGATTATTCTGTTTAAATGCTGTTCCGAGAAACTTTCGCACCGGAAGCCGCGGCGAGGTCGCCCGTGGGGTCAGGGGGATTTCTACGCGAACAGCGACCGTCCTTCCGAAACTCACGACTCTCCTTGACATCCCACCTGTAAGGGTAGAGCAATCATCATTTCGAATCACGGGAAGCAAGGGGAGTGAGTAGGCCGGTACGGCTAGAAGCGATATTGGCAGGGGTTACGACGTTTCCATTTTGCGGCAGTCGGTGGGAGAACTCTCGGTCCTTTTTCCCACAATTTCATAAATTCTGATCCGTTCCGTGGAGGAATCCACCTCAAAATCCCCAACTTCCCGGACTAACGGCTGTGACTGTGTAGCCCGTAATGTGTTTTCGCTGACCATGATACTGTTCGGCACCGTTTTGGCAACCTCCTGAATTCTAAAGACGGTATTGACTGCATCGCCGATAACAGTGTAGTCCATTTTCTGTTCAAAGCCAATGTTTCCGATAACCGTTTCTCCGGTATTGATGCTGATCCCCATGGCAAGGGATTTTCCCATTTCCCGTTCCAGATATTCGTTTATTACTTCCATGGACTGCTTTATATCAAGCGCTGCCGCAATGGCATTATCAGCGTCGGCAATGCTTGATCTGGCGGCGCCAAAAAGAGCCAAGAATCCGTCTCCCAGGTACTTATCCACAATCCCACTATGCTGAAAAATGATGTTCCCGGTAGTGGAAAAGAAGTAATTTAGTATGGAAACCGTTTTTTGGGGCCCGATGGCCTTCGAGAATGATGAGAACCCGCGAATATCGATATTGAGGATTGTAAGCGTCTTAAGCTCTCCCTGCCACATCTTTGCCCCCTGCTCCTCCTGAACTATTCTCTCAATAACTTCTTTGGGAACAAATTTTTGAAACATTTTACGGATATCGCGTTCCTGTTTCGCCATGGCAAGAGTTTTCTTGTAAAGCCGAGCATTTTCAAAAGCAATACTCACCGAGGATGCAATAGACTGAAGCAGATGTACGTCACTCTCATCGAATTCACCGCCTATCTTATTCACTACCTCAATGACCCCGATAACCCGTCCCTGAGAAATCATCGGAACGCACAGTGACGACTTGGTTTCAAAACCGGTTTCATTATCAATGTCCGAAAAGAAGTGCGGAGAATGCTTCACATCCCTGACCACGACAGGCTCGCCTCGTGCTGCAGCATACCCAATAATCCCCTGCCCCATCTTCAGTCTGTGCTTCTTAAGAACGGTGATGTCCCGGTTCAAGGCCACTTGAAATACTATCTCATTTTTCTCCAGCAGAGAAAGAGAGCCCGCCTCAACTTTCATCATCACTCCGATCATATCCATGGTGTATTCCAGTACCCTCGTGATGTCAAAAGTTGAGGCAGCAAGAAAGTTGCCGATCTGGTTCAGGGTGTCCATTTCCCGGTTTCTTTTCACTACCGATGCATTTAATTTGTCTTTTTCAATACCGGCGCTGTATTGTTCTACCATACAACTTATCATCTCGCCTTCCCGGTAAGTAAAGGCATGGGGTTCTGAAGACCCTAAAGCAAGAACACCCGCAATTATGCCGTGTATTTTCAACGGGCTAAGAAGAACAGACCGAATTCCTTGCTCTTTGAAGAGTCGCGTCTCCAATTCGTGAGAAAGGGGTTCTGTGTCAGAAATTATGATTCGTGTCTCCTGCCTAAACAGGCTATCAACGATAGAACCAGCGCAAGCAAGGTGGGTACCGATTGTTATACTGCAGGGTACAGTGGTCAGAACATCAAATACTACCACATCATCCTTGGGGAAATCGTTTTTCATCAACGTGAGTGCTATAGTAAAGGAAACATTTTCCTTTATCTCCATCAAGAGGGAGTGAAAAAGTTCATCCCCCCTAAGGGTCGAATTAATCATCCTGGAAGCCCTGTCAAACGACCTCCTGAGCTTTTCGAGACGTTCGTTCTTTTTCAGTAGAGACAGATTGTTGTAACTGAGAGTTGCATTACTGATGAGGGGGGTTAACGCATCGACATCTTCCTGGGTAAAAATTTCGCCATCAGTCTTATTGGTAACAGTCAGCACGCCGACGATATCATTGATAGTCTTCAACGGCATACAAATAAAGGATTTGGTATCGTAATTGGACCGTGTCTTTTTCCCGAACCGCTTATCCCTTTCAATGTCCTCAACAAGAAGGGGCGACTTATTGATAACTGCAAACTTGGCTATACTGGTCTCAAAATTGACCCGATCTCCTTGTCTTACCTTTCCTTCTCTGCCGATGGTGGTCTGAACAATAAATTTGTCTCTCCGAGGCCGTTCCAAGATCAAAACAGACCCGGCTTCGGCTTGAACCATCGCTAATGCTCGCTCCAGGGTTATGTAAAAAAGCTCATCCATGTCGAGGGTGATGTAACAAAGATTAGAAAGTTCCTTAAGCGTTGACAACTTAGCGGATTCTCGGTCAAGCTTGGTTACGTTTTCCTTTAAGAGCGTATTAAGCGTCTCGAAGGAACTCACAATATCGCGCAGTTCATCGGTAGACCCAACGACGGCTATGTCTTCCCTGGCCCCACTCTCTTGTACCGATGCTGAAAATGACTTTGATATTGTGGTTACCTGGTCAACAATGCCGCGGATCAAAACAAAGCCCAATAAGGAAAAAGCAAGCACCCCCAAAAAAAAGACGGCTATATTTTCGTCGGTTAACATGTCATATTTGACAGCAAAGATTAGGAATCCGAAAATGGGGAAGAGAAAAAAGGAACCAAAGGCCAGATACAGCTTGTAGTGCAAGCCCCGATTCTTTATGGACAGCCTTCTAAACCGGTTGCGTATCGGCATATTTTTCCTCATGACAGAAGAGCGCAGAGTGATTTCCTCCAAAATGGAGATATAATAGCACAGAGAAGAAATAAATGCCATTTCCGCGGAAATTTTGAGAGCTTCATCTTATTTGACGATCAAATGCGTTATTGATAGCATTAACTGAGTAAGTAATTATCTCGATAGTGCACTCTTCCCACCAGACAAAATCTTCTGCCACGAGAGGAAATGCGCCATGAAATATGAGACGATCCGCTATTCTCCGATAGATGCCATCGGAATCATCGAGCTGAACCGCCCCGAACGGATGAATGCCGTGACCGAAAAAATGTATAAAGAAATCCAGGAGATTCTAGATAGTACGTCTCTCGATCCCGACGTGCGGGCGATTATCCTCACTGGCTCGGTTCTCAAAAAAAGCAGCGGTGAAATACAGGCGTTCTGTGCCGGCGCTGATCTTAAAGATCACGCCGCTGGAAAACGTACCCCTGCGCAGAGGCGAGACTATATTCTGCTCGCTCAGGAGACAACACGACGAATATATGATTTCCCGAAACCTGTTATCGCTGCCGTTAACGGTCCGGCGCGAGGAGCCGGTTCTGAGATGGCACTGAACTGCGACTTTATCTTTATGGCTGATACCGCGAGTATTGCTTTCCCCGAGACGGGATTGGGCACGTTCGTGGGGGGCGGCGCCACGTATCATTTACCCCGCCTCGTCGGGTTAGCCAAAGCCAAGGAGATCATCTATTCAGGAAAGGTCCTTTACGGTAAAGCTGCCGTAGAGTTTGGGCTTGCCCTGAACAGCTTTCCGGTGGAGAGACTGTTGGATGAATCAATAGCCTTTGCACAAATGCTCACGGAAAAAGCACCGATTTCGATGCAACACGCGAAAATGATCCTACAAGGCGGACTACACCTTGATATCGACCCGGTGGTGCGGTTAGAAGCGGAAGCGATTCTCTCATGTATGGAAACCAGTGACTGGCATGAAGGAATTAGATCTTTTAAAGAAAAGCGAAAACCAGTATACAGAGGACGCTAACATGGATCTGCAAAGAATTTTTTGCGCTCGTTCCGTAGCGGTTATAGGAGCATCACTCGATGAGAGAAAACGCGGCTTTCAGGCAATAAAGACGCTCCTTGATGAGAAGTATGACGGATTAATACTCCCTGTTAATCCCCACGAGGAGAAGATACTCGGATTAAAATGTTATCCTTCTGTCCTTGATATCGAAATGACGGTGGACATCGCCTTGATTACGACTCCCGCACAAACGGTGCCGGCCATTCTTGACGATTGTGGAAAGAAGGGGGTGGCCGGAGCTGTTGTCGTTGCGGGTGGTTTTGGCGAATTGGGAGGAGAAGGTAAAAAGCTGGAAAGTGAACTTGTCAGGAAGGCTCGTCAATACAAAATTCGCGTCGTCGGCCCCAACACCTCCGGCATAATAGCAACAAGGCATAATCTGAATCTCGTCGGCATACGGGACGTTCCTAAAGGAGACATTGCACTTCTGACCCAAAGCGGAAATATCGCTTTGCACTTGATAACCGAAGCAAAGCTCAAGAGTCAAAAAGGATTCTCCTATTACGTCGGTGTTGGTAACGAGGCCGACATCCAGTTCCATGAGTATCTGGAGTTTTTCGAAAACGACCCCCATACTAACGCGATCTTAATCTATGTGGAGGGTCTGCGAAACGGAAGGAAGTTCCTTCAACAGGCATACAAGACAACAACCCATAAGCCCATTATTCTCCTCAAAAGCGGCCGTTCATACACCGGAAGCCAGTCAGCCGGGTCCCATACTGGTGCTCTCGCAGGAATATCAGAGGTTGCGAGGACTGCTTTTGGCCGAGCTGGGATCATTACTATCGAAAATCTTGACGCACTTTTCCCGGCGGCAGAAACGCTTTCAAGTCTCCCATCCATTTATAACAAAAAAATCGCAATCCTCGCCGATGGTGGCGGCCACGCCACAATTGCTTCCGACCTTCTTACCGACCACGGCGTCCAGATACCGCACCTCGGCAAAAAAACTCAAAATCGTTTAAGAGAGTTGTTGCCACGGAATGCCTCGGTACGTAATCCTGTGGATATCGCGGGTGGTGCTGATGGCGATCCCGGCATCTTCGCTGACTGTGCGCAGATACTCCTGGAAGACAGCAACATCGGCGGGCTGCTTATCGTTGGTCTCTTTGGGGGCTACGGAATACGCTTCGCTGAACAGCTCAAGTTTATCGAAGAAGACGCCGCCCATCGGATGGGTAAGCTTATAAAGAAGACGGGGAAGCCTATTATCCTTCACAGTCTCTACAACTTTGCCCAACCCCATCCCTTGGCGTTGCTGAGATATTATGGCATTCCCGTGTACGAATCGCTTGATATTGCCTGTCGGTGCATTGCTGTTTTGTCGCAGCACGGACACAAAATCGCGAGGCCTGATAGAAAAGCGAATTTCGTTTTGCACTGGGGGGAAAATGCAAAGGAGGGAGGTGAATCGATTATTGCCAGCGCCCTTCAAGCTGGAAGATCTTCCCTCTTCGATCATGAGGCCAAGAAACTCTTACGATACCATGGGGTTCCTGCGTTGGTCGATCGTCTGTCCAAAACCGCCGAGGAGGCTGTGGAGACTGCCAAAGACCTCGGGGGAGCGGTAGCGCTCAAAATCGCGTCTCCGGATATCTTGCATAAAAGCGATGCCCGGGGAGTAAGGCTGAGTCTGAAAACCGAGGAACGCGTTCGAGCCGCCTTCTACGAAATAGTCGAAAATGCCAAGCGTTATAACAAGAAGGCAGTCATAGAGGGATGCACCGTTTCCCCAATGGCCGGGGAAGGTGTTGAGGTTATCGTTGGTACCAAGATCGACGGACAGTTCGGCCCGGTAATTATGTTTGGCATGGGGGGTGTTTTTGTTGAAGTCCTGAACGACGTATCCTTTCGAGTACTGCCCATCTCTCGCACTGCCCCTTCAAAAATGATAGCTGAGATTAAATCATATCCCCTGCTTAACGGGATTCGAGGGACGGCACCGGTTGATAAGAAGGCTTTAGCCAAACTGCTTTTAACAGTCTCGGAGATTGTCGAAGCATATCCCCAGATCCAGGAAATGGACCTTAATCCGGTCATTGCCCACAAAGACGGCGTTACTGTCGTCGACGCGAGAATAATTCTTAGAAAAACCCATGAGACATCTCATTATTAATGAGAGCGATGTTGGTCTGTCGTTAAGGAGGTGGCATCTCCGACTGTGCGAATCGGAAACGAGCGCCGCCCACATGGACTGCCCCTCCGAATTACCAAGACTTCGTCTCCTTTTTAATCCACGTGATAAACTCCTCAAGGCTCTTTGTGTGGGCCCCCCTCCAGTACACTTGTCCACAGTGAGAACAGTGCGTGAAGGTGTCGTAGAATTCCCTGGTTTTTGCCTTCAGACTTCCTAACACATCAACCTTTACAACCGGCTCCACGAAGGCATTGCACCGGACACAGCGAGTAAACGGGGCAAGAGCCTCTACCAAATCAAACCGATGAATCACTTCCAGCGTTTGGTGTTTAGGATCGTCGGAATGCAGGCAGTATCCGCGTTGAATGATTTTCTGTTTCAGTAATCCACGATTCCTTGTCAAGATTACCCGGTTTTCACCTAGCATCATCTCAACGACTGCGTTTTGAGTGGCCGTCCGATCAAAGACGACATCAAACCCCAGGAGACGCATTCTCCTTGTCAAGGTTCCAAGATGACTGTCGGCTACAAACCGAAGGTTCCGAAGGGGTCGTGCCTGCAACCTTGTCAGCCCGCCGATATCAAGCGATTCAAATACCGGATAGACGCTGACGTCATCACCATGAGAAACTCGATAATCAAAACTCACTGAGATGCCGTTTACCAGGATCAGGTCAACCTCGGTATGAGGAACACCGCAGGATTCGATCAGGTCCTTTACCGATGGCGCCTCCTTGAGCTGCTTGAGAAAGCGAGTCTTGCGACGCCGAGGGGCAAGAAAATCATTGAGTTCTTCATAAAAACGGAGGGAGACGGAAATCATGGTGAGGGCGTCTATCGTAATTTTTTGTATTTCGCTCGCATCAGCTTCGTGAGCACCATGAGAAAAGAAAGATTCCACTGAAGCTGAGAAAGATGCTCGAGGTCTATCACCTTTTGCTTTTGTGTTTTTCCTTCCGCGTCCTTGTTATGTTCGAGGGGGAATCGGGCAGGCTCTTGATTTTCGGGAGGTTTAAATTAACGGTCATGGCAAAAATACGGAGGCCGGTTGCCACTATTATTGCGGAGATCACTTGGACTGATTCGCCGAATCCCAGGAAACGAAAAATAACCAAGCTTACCGCCCCTGCTATCGCGGCAGTAGCATAAAAGTCCTTTCTAATAATTGCCGGTATTTCAGTTACTAAGATATCACGAATCACACCACCTCCCGTCGCGGTCAGCGTCCCCATAAATATGGCACCTATGGGGCCCAATCCATGGGCAGCTCCTTTGGCGGCACCGATAGCGGAAAAAACACCCAGGCCGACGGCGTCTGCTATCATGACCAAGTCCCACCGTTGGGCAAGGTAAGGAGCGGCGACAAAAACGACCAGCCCGCCGCCGATACAGATTAAAAGATATGTCTCATCATGGAAAGCTGCGGGAGGAATGGATCCGATTATGGTATCCCTCATGATACCGCCGCCGACGCCGGTTGCCGCCGACAGAACCAATACACCGAATATGTCCAACTCGTATTTAACAGCCCGAAATGCTCCGGACACGGCGAAGGCCAATGTTCCAAAAATATCGAGGATATATATCAATGACATATTACGACACGAAAAATCCCTCGCATCGAGAGACGGTGGAAATCACGGCATCCTGTAACAGTGATCTGTCTGTAATTATAAAATTATATTTGATTGATGCAAGAACTATCTTTCCACCCGATGCCGCCGCCGGGAGCGGTCTTCTATCGCGCTTTTCTCGACAGAAAGCGGACATCCGCATAGTCGGTTCCCATCCATTGCGGATTCCTATACCCTTTGAAGTCGACAATCGTTCGATGATTGTTGACAAAATCTACGATTTCTCCCAGATCCTCCATGATGCCGACCCCATCCCGTGAAAGATTGTAATCCCGTATACCGCTTCGCCACAGACGCCCTGCCTGATCGTAGGTATCCCCTTGGAGTTGCACGCAGGTTTCGGGCTCATTGACAATGACCCGCCGACTATAGCAATAGGCCGAATCTTTGCTGATGACTTCACAAACGTGCACCCACCGTCTCTGCCAGCTTCCGAAACGGAGATATACCCCACCATCACTTTCGTCAACCCTCCAATCCGTAAAACCGGCCAAGGCACGATCCTGCGGCCAGTCATAATCAACAAACGATGGAAGGAGCATCTCCTTGGAAGGAAGCATTAGGTACTTGTTGGGAAAGTCAGTGGGAGAGATTTTTTGCCAGAATCCGTTGTAGTCGTCCCAAATAATGTCCGAACCGAACAATGGATCCTGCGTATCCCGCGATGACATTCTCCTGACTCGCCTCATGGAACAGACGTAAAGGAGAAACTCATCAGGTTTGTCTGACGGCAGGTACCGCCGACGCACATAAGCCGTTCCGGAAATATCCCGGGGATAAATAAACGTACCCGAAACCACGTAGTGAAGGTTTTCCGGATTTGGCCGGATGTCCTCCCGCCAATCGGTACAATTCATATAGCGAAGGAAATTAACTTGTTGTCGCATTTCCCTCTCAGGCTTGTTACCATGCCCGTACAAAAGCATTCGCATGGGCCGCAACGCGATGGTATCCCCCAAGTAAGCGTTTTCCGCCCACTGAATGAGTTCAACTCCGCTTGCCGGATGGATAAACGGATGTCCACCCACATAGCCTTCCAGCGTCAAACCATCATCGGCAATATGAGCGGTTTTTGCGGAGAGCACACTTTTCTCAAGCCACCCCCGCCCGAGATGGTAGTGATCAGTCTTTACAATCTTCAAAGGAGCCAGGGGCGCATAGGAACCGGGATCAAGCCGTCTATAAAGGCTCCCCGGAAGAAGTTCCTTCAGTCCCGGACTGCTAAGATAATTTTCTCCATCGATTACCATTCCCGGCGTGATCTCCGGCGCAACAATGCCCACCTTCTCCTTCACTTTATAGCCCAGCATAGCAGCAAAATCTTCCGCCAACTGCGGATCCTTCGTCTCCCAGGCGAAGCCGATTCCGGCAAGCATGTTAAAAAACAATGACCCGGTAAGCACGATAAAGGCAATTATGAAATACTGTCGTCTTCCATTATGCATTACGTGTCTCCCTCCGTTAAAAAGGCAAAAGGATTCTTCTTCAGTCTCTCTCATATCTCCCAAATGTTCTCGTTCACAATCGAGTATTGTATTCACACTATGACGTCGGCGTTCAGACGGCCATAGGGGGGCGAATTGCTTCGGCACGAACCACCCAGGCGTTCTGCATATCTTCGTGGTAAGCCTCTGCCGGTTACTAAACTTTTTTTCACATGCTACAATTTCCTCCAGCATATTTCACCGCCACTTCGGTTGTGCCGGACCCCTTCGCGGTTACGTCTAAGGCATCACCGAGACACTCCATAATATGACTATCACAATAAGTCCTTCCGGAAATCGCATCCGACTCCGGAAAAGCATCGCTGGTAGTGCCGCGAGAAAGGCGGTGGTTAGGGCGGTATCCCATTAGACCACAGTCGTCACGACGAGGATAAGGCCCACAAAAAAAATGTGAAAAGTATTTCCTCTCAGATAATGGATAGAGGGACCATTCCCGGTTGTTTCGCGCTGCACGATTAAAAACGTTATTTCGTCCCCGGCAAAGGCGTCACCTCGAAACTTCACTAATTTTA
>JAFGRE010000025.1 GCA_016935335.1 Deltaproteobacteria bacterium | reverse complement strand
TTAATTAAGGCATCAAATACCGATGCCCATCGTGAAGGAGAAGCGCATGGAATTAGAACAACTTTCCGTTTTTTTGGAAAACCGAGCCGGACGCCTGGCCGAGGTTACCGCTGTCCTTGGAAATGCGGGCATTAATATCAGGGCTCTCTCTTTGGCGGACACGGCCGATTTCGGTATCCTGCGAATCATCGTTAACGACGTCGATAAGGCCCTGGCAACGCTTCGGACCCACGGTTTCACCGCCACTCTGACCAAGGTGGTCGCCGTCGAAGTCGACGACCAACCCGGCGGCTTGTCCACAGTCCTGCAGCTCCTCAATGCTCATGACATAAATGTGGAATACATGTATGCCTTCGTGGAAAAATCAGCCGACAAGGCGCTGTTGGTCTTTCGCTTTGAAAACTTGCAGAAGGCTATTGATGTGCTGACCGAAAACAACATCAAGGTTCTCAAATCCGAGAACGCCCGATCAATATAAGTCTTTTTGCTGGCCAACGCACATCCCGCGAAGCGCCTTCACCCCCTGACACCAAAAAGCGACAGTAGAGGGCAGCGATCCTGTCGCTTTCCTTCTGGGGCGAGAGAGATTTTTCAATTCATCCAATCAAATTTTGTTTTGCGGACAACCTTTTGAGTATCACCAGCGCCGTCTCCCGCGAAACTCGGACCTCTTTCTGCGGCCAGACTCTCGGGTGTCTGTACCACACTATCCAAGTTTATAGCCGAATTTTCGCAACATTTCCGTTCTCTCCTTAATATCCTTCTCCGATTCCACCCCCTTCGGCGAATACCCGTCGATCACCCCCAAAACCCCTCTGCCCTGTTCTGTTTCAGCAACGATCACCTCCAGCGGATTCGCGGTGGCGCAGAATAGTCTGCATACCTCTTGGCATGATTTGATTGCATTAAGGACATTGATTGGGAAGACATCTTTCATCACAATCATAAACGTGTGGCCGGCCCCGATCCTTTCAATGTTATCAATCGCCGACCTCCTCAGCAGATCATCGGTGCCCGAGGAGCGGACCAGACAGGGCCCGGAAGCCTCACTAAAGGCGACGCCGAAGGATGGATTGGGTGTCGACCCCATCATGATTTCATATAAGTCTTCCACCGATTTGATAAAATGTGTCTGTCCGAAAATAATATTGCAGCCCTCCGGAAAATCAACTTTCTCAACTTTTATCTCCATAATCGACCTCCTTATTGTGGCCGAGGGCCACGATTGCTTCAGCCAAAACACCCCGCAGCATCCGGCGCCCGGATAGATCGCTATTCTTCCCGACGTAAAATAGTGCCATAAACCTTGCCGGCACGCATTTCTTGAGTATGTTATTATTATATGATTTATACTGTCAATGGAATTATGTGACCAATCGGTTTATCCCTTAGCCCGCAAAAATGAAAAATGAGAGATGACGACCGCATCCGCATCATCGGAGCTACTCAACACAACCTTAAAAACATCAGTCTTGATATACCACTCAATCAGATCATCGCCGTAACCGGCGTCAGCGGATCGGGAAAGTCCACGCTTGCCCATGATATCCTTTACGCCGAGGGACAAAGAAGGTATGTGGAAACATTTTCGCCTTATACGCGGCTCTTCATGGAGAGGATGGATAAACCCCTGGTCGAGCGCATTGAAGGGATTCCTCCGACAGTTTTCATCGACGGTATTTCACAGATTAGGACTTCCCGTTCCACCGTCGGAACCATGACCGAAATTACCGACTACGGAAAGCTTCTTTTTGCAAAGCTCGCCCACCTCTATTGTCCAACCTGTGGAAGAATTGTGAGACAAGACTCCCCCCTCACTATCTGGTCCGATCTCAGTCATCGTGGAGAAGGCAAACAGGTTATTTGCACTTTCCCGCTAAAATGCGATGGGCTAACCCGCCAAGAGGTTAACCGGTATTTGACCGGCGCCGGCTTCCTTCGAACTTACAGGAACGGTCAGGTTATTACCATAAACGAGGCCACCGAGATACCCAGCGGGGAAATCAACATCGTTATGGACCGCTTTGTACTCAAGCAAAAGAGTAAAAAGAGAATTATTGATTCCCTTGAAACCGCCCTTCGTTTTGGCGGCGGCAACCTATCATTAATTCTTCCTAACGGCGAAACATTCAAATTCAGTTCACACCTTCATTGTCCCTATTGTGATCTCTCCTATCACTATCCCGCTCCGAATTTTTTCTCCTTCAACAGCCCCCTCGGAGCATGTGAAGTCTGCAATGGATTCGGACGAACAATCGAGATAGATCCAGACCTCGTTATCCCTGACAAAGGTAAGACGCTGGAACAGGGCGCCGTCAAACCGTGGAAGCCTCGGACCGGTCGTGACGAATTCGGCCGGCTGCTGTCATTTTGTCGTTCCCAGGGAATACCCACTAACGTACCATTCGGCCGTCTTCTTGAAGATCATCAGCGTATGATTATAAATGGCACCCCACAATACCACGGCATCCGGGGATTTTTCCGCCGTCTGGAAAAAAAGAAATATAAAATGCATATCCGCGTCTTTCTTTCCCGCTACCGTGCTTACACGCTCTGCCCCTCGTGCAACGGCACCAGATTCAGGGCAGCGACCCTCCACTGGAAGCTCGGCGACAAGACCATCGCCCAGATATACGCCATGACCGTCCTTGAAGCTCATGAGTTCTTTTCCAATGTGAGCAGCACAACCCAATCCGCCAGGATTGAAAAGATAATTCTCGTCGCCATAAGGTCTCGACTTAAATATCTTATTGATGTCGGTTTGGGGTACCTTGCCTTGGACAGGGAAAGCCGAACCCTCTCGGGCGGTGAACTGGCGCGCGTAAACCTCACCCGCGCCCTGGGAGCCTCCCTTGCCAATACCTTGCATATCCTCGATGAACCGAGCATCGGCCTTCATCCCCGCGACAATCACCGCCTCATGAAAATCATCCACGGGCTAAACCAAAACGGGAATACCGTCCTGGTCATAGACCATGATCCGGCGATTATCAAGACAAGCCATTACACCATCGATCTGGGACCCGGCGCCGGCGACCGCGGGGGAAGAGTCATTTACGCGGGTCCGACATCGAACATAACAAAATCCCCCGATTCCCTCACTGGCGCCTATCTCTCGGGCAGAAAAACCATCCCGATTCCGGCAACCCGAAAACAAGTGGAACCGTCCAGGACGATATTTATAAAGGGTGCGCGGCATCACAACCTTAAGAACATCAATATTACATTACCTCTTGGAATGATGGTATGCGTCACCGGCGTTTCCGGTTCCGGCAAGACCACCCTTCTCGACGACATACTCTATCGGGGGCTCAAGCGTGAAAAAGGATCTCCCGAGGAGAAGCCCGGCCATTATACAGTTCTGGTGGGTGCCGATCGTATTAACGACGTGGTCTATATGAACCAAGTGCCGATCGGAGGTACCCCGCGCTCCACGTGCCTTACTTACGTCCACGCTCTGGATCCGATCCGAAAGGCTTTCTCGGAAACACCCCTCGCCACGGCGCGAGGTTACTCACCGGGAACCTTCTCATTCAACATTGATGGAGGGAGGTGTGAAACCTGCAAGGGGGATGGAAGCGAAAAGATCGAAATGCAATTCCTCGCTGATATCCGGATCACGTGTCCCGCCTGTTCCGGCAAACGATATCGCCCGGAGATTCTCGACGTCACCCTCGACGGAAAAAATATCGCAGAGGTCTTTGACCTAACCGTCGAACAGGCGCTGCCATTTTTCAAAAGTCTTAGGAAGGTAACCGCACTCCTCCGGCCTCTCCGCGATGTGGGCTTAGGGTATCTCAAATTGGGGCAGACACTCAACAATTTGTCTTCCGGCGAATCCCAGCGACTAAGGTTGGCGAAACACATCGCATCCGCCCGATTTCGAAACACCTTATTTCTCTTCGACGAACCAACGATCGGTTTGCATTACGATGATACCGCAACCCTTATCCGGGTCCTTCATGCGCTCATTAAGAACGGGAATTCAGTGGTCGTCATCGAGCACAACCTTGAGGTCATCAAGTGCGCCGACTATCTCATCGATCTGGGTCCTGAAGGCGGAGAGGCGGGCGGGTCCGTGGTTGCCGCCGGCACTCCGGAGGAGGTCTCCGCCTGTTCAAAATCGTGGACCGGGAAGTTTCTAAAGTCTTTTTACCAGGGACGCCGAAAGCCTCAAAGCCAAGAAGCGTTGATCCTCACGGCCCGCGGAGACACCGGCAATGACTCCCCCAATGAGATAACCATGATTGGTGCTCGTGAACATAACCTTAAAAATTTCAATCTTATCATCCCCCGTGACAAACTGGTTGTTATTACCGGATTGAGCGGCTCGGGAAAATCAACCCTCGCGTTCGACATCCTCTTTGCGGAAGGTCAGCGTCGCTACCTTGATAGTCTTTCCCCTTATGCGCGGCAGTACATCAAGATCATGGATAAACCAAACGTAGACCTGCTTACGGGTCTCCCGCCGACCGTGGCCATCGAACAGCGCACAAGCCACGATCGGAAGTCGTCGATTGTGGCGACCATGACCGAGATATACCACTTCCTGCGTCTCCTTTACAGCAAAGTCGGGGTCCCCCACTGTCCCGTATGTCAAAGGGCTGTTACCGCCCAGACTTTGGAGCAAATTACCGAGGATATCCGACGGTCGTTTTCCCGCCAACGGGTATCTCTTTTTGCCCCAAAGATCATGGGTCGGAAGGGAGCGCACAAGGATCTATTTAATAAGGCACTTAAATCCGGTTATCGCCAAGCCCGTGTTGACGGCGTGATAATAGATCTGCACGTCACCCCCGTTTTAAACCGGTACCAAGAGCATTCAATCGATCTTCTCATCGCCCGAACGGACCTCTCGTCCCCTGGTGGCGATACCTCACTTGGCAAAATCATTCCAGAGTGTCTTTCCGAGGGCAACGGATCCATCTTCGTCCTTGGCCCAACCGGCTCCGAAAAGAGATACAGCACCGCCCTTTATTGTCCGCACTGCAACCATAGTCTTGAGCCGCTCGATCCCCTCCTCTTTTCCTTCAATTCCCGCCACGGTGCGTGCCCTCATTGCGAGGGCCTCGGTTTTCTCTTTGACTTTGATCCCAACCTCATTATTCCTGACCCCTCAAGGCCATTCAACGCAGGAGGCATCGTGCCCTTCGAACAAAACTCCCTGCTCCGGAAATACAAGGCGGCAATTCTCAGGGCAATCGAAAACGACTCAATGATTCCTCTTAGGAAAAGCCTTGGCGAATTATCAACGGCCGAGGTACATAAGCTTTTTTACGGCCCCCGAAAAGAAAACGATCACGATTTTATCGGGATCATTCCTTCCCTCCGCCGAATCCGGGCAGTCACCGAGAGCGATGCTATAACCAACAGCCTGGAAGCGTTCATCAGCGAGATCGAATGTTCCCGTTGCAACGGGAAGCGCCTCAAACCAACCGCGCTCTCCGTTAGAATTAACGGCCTGGGCATCTGGGACATCGTCTCCCTCACCATCGCCGATGCCAAAAGGATGTTTCGCGACATGTCCTTCGATTCGAATCAAGAGTTGATCGGCAAACCGATTGCGGAGGAGATCTGCGTTCGACTTCGTTTTCTTATGGATGTCGGCCTCTCTTACCTCTCTCTTAACCGCCGTGCGGACACCCTTTCGGGGGGCGAATCTCAGAGAATCAGGCTCGCAGCGCAACTGGGATCTAATTTGCGCGGGGTTTGCTATGTTCTGGACGAACCGACCATTGGTCTCCATGCCCGCGATAATCAAATGCTCATGGAAACCATGCGAAAACTGCGCGACGCCGGGAACACGCTCATCGTTGTTGAACATGATGAAGCGACTATCCGCGAGGGTGACTTCATCATTGACCTGGGGCCCGGCGGAGGAACAGAAGGCGGGCAGGTGATCGCTGCGGGCTCGCTCCAGGACCTCATGCTATCTCCTTCCTCAGCAACTGGCCGGTACCTCAGAGATTCGTCTTGTCGTCGGATTGTCTCGCGAGGCCGCCGATCCGAACGGTGCTTGTCCGTTCACGGCGTCCGGGAACACAATCTGAAAAATATCGATGTTATGCTTCCGTTGGGGACCCTCATCTGCGTAACCGGTGTGTCAGGATCCGGCAAATCCACTCTCCTCAGAGATGTTATTTACAAAGCCCTTCGGAACCGCCACGGCCCATCACGCTGTCGGGTCGGAGCCCATGATGCAATGCGCGGGTGTGAACATCTTGACCGCGTTCTTGAAGTGGATCATTCTCCGATCGGTCGCACACCCCGTTCTACGCCTGCAACTTACATCGGGTTTTTCGATCATATCAGACGTCTCTTTTCCATGGTCCCTGACGCCCGGGTTCGGGGGTATATGCCCGGCCGTTTCTCCTTCAACGTACCGCGCGGTCGCTGCGAAGCATGCAGCGGCCAAGGCAGGGTTAAGGTGGAAATGAATTTCCTTCCCGACGTCTATATTACCTGCGATGTCTGTCAGGGACGACGGTTTAATGATGACACCATCGCGGTTTCCTATAAAGGAAAGTCCATTTCCGACGTCCTCGCACTCACCATCCGGGAAGCGACGGATTTTTTCGCCTCTGTTCCCTCCATTCTTGGTCCTTTAAAAACCCTCGACGACATGGGCCTCGGATATATGACACTGGGCCAGCCGAGCCCGACACTTTCCGGGGGCGAGGCCCAAAGAGTCAAGCTCGCCTCCGAATTTTGCCGTTCCTCCCACGGAAGAACCTTCTATGTCCTTGATGAGCCGACGATCGGACTTCATTACGCCGACATTCAGAAGCTCCTCGACATACTCCAAGGGCTTGTGGACAAGGGCAATACCGTGGCCATTATCGAGCACAATCTGGAAATTATTCGGGCAGCCGATTATATCATTGATCTTGGCCCCGAGGGGGGCGATCAAGGAGGATACCTGATTGCAGCCGGGTCTCCCTATGACCTTCTGAAACACACAAAAACATCCTATACGGCCCGGTACTTAAAAAATTATCTTTCGGCCACCCACTAGAAAGTCATTCAGTCCGTCGCTTCACCCGGTTTCTCTCTGAGTTCTCTGCCAGAAGACCCTCCTTAACCCTTGACACGCAGAGGGCTTCCTCACTATAATAAAACTTTTGCGGAATTCCGGTTCAATATTATTTGACCGCTCCGGCTTGTTATGGTCTCGTCCTCTAGCATCACCACCAACATCAGCTGATGGGAGAAACCGATGGAATCCGACAAATTTAATTTAAAAGGCTTTTCCTTGCCCTTTACACCTCACGGGCGATCATCACTCGTAGAACCGCCCCCATGGTACTACGGCGGCGAGGTAATTCAGATAGTCTTTCGAACCAGGCCCGAACAGGCACAACGCTTTATTCCCCGTCCGCTGGAACTGGGCCCGGATCCTGGACTGGGAATAGTCTGGTTTGTTGAATGGGTATCGGTCAGCGAATCAAACCCGGACCTCGCCTTTATCAACCCCGAGCGATCCGTCTACCCCGAATGCATCGTCATGTTGCAGTGTAGATTTAAGGAGGAAATCGGTTATTTTGTGCCCTATATCTGGGTAAATAATGACTTCACCCTGTTGCGGGGATTTATTCAGGGATTTCCGAAGAAGTTGGCCCGGATTCACATGACAAAGTTAAGTGCAATGAACCCGTTGGTGGGCGGCAGACGGGTCGGCGCGAAAGTAAAGGGAATCTGCGAAGCAAACGCCGAACGCCTGGTGGAAGGATCGCTCATCTTTACCGGCCAGGCTGACCAGTCGGAATTGCCGAAATTGAAATTTTATCTCCTGCGGCATTATCCCGACCTTGCGAATCCGTCGCAACCCCTTGTTCATGAACTCGTCAATTCCGTTTCGGAACTCACCATCGCTGATATTTGGCGGGGTGACGCGGAATTGAAGTTTTTTGAGTCGGCAATTGATGAAGTAGCCGCCCTCGCTCCGGTTCAGGTGCTTGAAGGTTTCTATCAGAGCGTCGGGCTTATAACCCGGGGCGCCACTGTCATTCATCGGTATCCCCACCAGGGATAAGTTGATAACTTTGCCGCCGATGAGTGATTCCATTCCCGGCGGTGTACAAAATCATAGGCGACGCTCGGCAGGCATCAATCTCATGGGACCATATACGGCACCTATAACCGCGAAAATCTTTTCTTTCACGCTGATCTTCCTTATTACTCTGTTTTTTACTCCGCTTCATGCGTCAGAGGTTGAGAGAGAATATTTCTCCAACGGGTCCTTAAAATCGGAACGCTGCCTCAGCAATGGAGTCCCCCACGGAATAACCAGATATTACTACGAGAACGGCAACCTCATGGGGGAACACTCCTACCAAGACGGGCTGTTGCATGGAACAAGCAAGGAATTCTATGAAAGCGGAACTGTCCGGTATGAGCGAACCTATAAGAACGGAAACATCGACGGCGTCGGTACTTTTTACTATCAAGGCGGTCAAGTTATGGAGCAGTGCGCCTACCGGAATGGCAAACAAGACGGACTCAGCTCAACATATTACGAAAGCGGCGATATCAAGTTGCAGCGACAGTACAAGGACGGCAATCCGGACGGTATCTCCAGATCCTTTTTCGAAGGCGGAAAGATCAGCGCCGAGGGTTTTTACCTCAGTGGCACCCCTGATGGCGTCTGCAAGCAATATTATGAAAGCGGCAAGCTGAAGGTCCTTTCGCACCTGAAGGCCGGAAAACTTCACGGCATCAAGACGGATTTTCATGAAAACGGCGCTATCATGTATGAGTGGAACTATGAAAATGGTCTTAAGCAAGGAATCTCCAAGGCCTATTATGAGGTCGGCACCCTGCGAGCCGAATCAAACTACAACAACGGCCTCCTCAACGGCGTATCTAAACTCTATTATAGCAGCGGAACCCTCCATTGCGTTGATGCCTACGAGAACGGAGAACGCGTCTCCAGACAAGCATATGACCAAGA
>JAFGRE010000024.1 GCA_016935335.1 Deltaproteobacteria bacterium | reverse complement strand
CTTATAAATATGTGCTCCCAAAAGATCCTTTATTTCACATTTAAACATTTCACAGGCACCCTGATTCGCATCGAGTATCTCACCGGTCATACTAGCTTGAACTAAAATTGCATCACTCACTGCGTTGTAGATTGATCTGTAATTGGCTTCCGAGACTTTTAGCGCTCTCTCAGCCTGGACCCGTTGGGTAATGTCGTTCCCTATACTGATAATTTCTTTAAGTTTATTTTTGGTATTAAAAACAGCTTTATTTGTCCAGGCGATCGAAACTCTTTGCCCTCCCTTTCGCATATTTTCAAATTCATTATAAATATATTTTTCGTGATCTTTTTCAAAGTCGACCAACAAGGCGGTCAGATCTCTCTTTAACAGAATCTTATTAGGAACAATAGTATCCATCACATTTCTGCCAATCAGTTCATCTTCCTGATACCCAAAAAAACTCTGCCCATATCTGTTCATGAACTTCAAACTGCCTTTTATATCCATCCTCAAAATTATACTGTTTGCATTCTCCACAATCTCTCTGTAAAAGTCCTCTTTCTCAAATAATGCCCCTTGGGCTTCGGTAGAGGATCGAACCATCTTGTACCCTCCCTTAATCGGCAAAACTTGTTTACTTGTTTCCCAAAAACATGATAAATATTTTGTTATCGCTTACAGGATAATTTACCAAACCAACGTCAAGACCATCCCCACGATAAGACCAAAATTCGTTCTGTCCGCAAACAACTTTCTTCCGGGGATTCCTAAAGCGGTTCCTCTCGCTTCAGCCTTTCAATCGGCCCCGTGGTTCCGATCACCAGTAACCGATCTCCGGACAGTAACCGCTCTAACGGACTCACCGTGGTGATCTGATCGTTTCCCCGCTGAATTCCGACGATAGTGACTCCATACTTTTGGCGAAAGCGGAGATCCGCCAAGGTCCGGCCCAAGAGTTCCGAATCATCGGAAACGTTGAGGTCGGCAAGCTCAAAGCGGTCGGCGCTCACCACATCCCCGTTGATTTTAAGCTGATTGAGCATGGTTTCGGCCTCCTTCAGTTCCTCCGGAAGCCCCATGATCACTAATCGGTCTCCCGGGTACACCTGAAAATCCGGTAAGGGGTCGTAATAAACCCGCCCCGCTCGGCTTATTGCCAGGATGGAGACACCCGTCATCGATCGTAACGGTATATTTCTGATTGTCTGCCCGGCCACGGCCGCCTCCGACTGAATGCGAACCTCGCGAAAAGCAATCGGCCAGTTGACTGTCTCCGGCAGAAATTCCATCGAATGGGTTAACGCATCGGCGGCCTGCTCCGCCGCGTCGATAAATGGTCGGAAAACGACCCGGACCCCCACCGCCTGGAACAGATCGGCTTCCTTCTGGCTCGCCGCTGTCACCGCCACGTTGCCGCCGTAGCCGCGGTTCTTGAGATGCTGCACAAGGGCCAGGTTCAACTCTTTGGAACGAACAGTGCTTACCACCCACCGAGCCTTGCTGAGGGGCAACTGTTCGTGTATCTCCGGGTCACCCATGTCACCGTAGAGAACGGATATTCCCCGGGAACGCCACCTTCCCAGAACGCCGGGATCGAAATCCACCCCGATGACGACCTTTTGACGCCGTAGAAGGTACTCCGCAAGGGCGCTTCCATAGTTACCCAACCCCACCAGTATCACATCCACCGATGAACCTTCCTGGAGGGAATCGGCAGCGGCTTCCCGGTACGGAGTACGACGTTCGAACAGCTTCAAAGGACCGGCAAGGAGACGGTACAGGTTTCCGGAATAGAGGATCATGTAAGTGGATACAAAAATGGTCACCACCCCCACCAAGGTAATTAGACCCATGGTTTCCTGAGTGATATGTCCCATACTGAGACCCACCGCCGCCACGATGAGAGAAAACTCGCTGATCTGGGCTACCGTCAGCCCCGCGAGGAATCCCGTCCGCCTGCGATAGCCCATGGCCCCCATGATCGCCAAAACAATCAGAGGGTTCCCAACCAAGACAAAAAGAGAAAAGAGAACCGATACACCTACCTGCGAATTCACCGTCGACCACTCCAAACGCGCTCCGAGATCGATAAAGAAAAACAGGAGAAGGAAATCCCGAAGGGTGGTAAGACGGGCTCCGATGGCATCACGGTAATCGGTGGACGCCAAAGAAATCCCGGCAAGAAAGGCGCCCACTTCTTTGCTGAATCCCAGGAGTTCACCAACAACACTGAGAAAAACCGCCCAGGCTATGGCGAACAGGGTCAACATTTCCTGCGAGGAAGCCAACCGCCGTGTCAACCGGGGAAGGGCATACCGCATCAAGAGGGCTACCGTGCCCAGCAAGCCCAATCCCTTAGCGGCAACAAGCAATGATGATCCGAGTACCGACTCTTTCCCCGGGACCGTTGAGCCGAAGGTGGTCAGTCCCACCAATGCCAGTATGGCGGCAATGTCCTGAACAATCAGAAAACCCACGGCTATCTGGCCGTGGAGAGAATCGATCTCTTTCTTATCCGACAAGAGCTTGACGATGATGATGGTACTGGAAAACGTGAGCGCAACTGATACATAAGCTGCGCTGATAAGGGACATGTCCAGGAACACGGCGATGGCGAATCCGATCGCCGATGTAAAGATAATTTGTCCCAACCCTGTTGCCAAAGCAACGGGACCGGTAGTGCGGATAAGATTCACGTCGAGCTTGAGTCCAACGATGAACAACAGGAGCGCAATGCCCATGTGCGCCAGCAACTCGATCTGGTGGTAATCAGCGATAATACCGAAACATGAGGGACCGACCAGAATCCCCGTCGCCAGGAACATAATCAGCAAAGGCTGACGCAACTTCTGCCCGGCGATCCCGAGTATTGTTGCCAAGCTCAAAATGGCGGCGATTTCAATAAGCGCATTACCCTGAAGCATGGAATAGGCCTCCTCTGCCAATCTCCTTGAGTTGTGCACTCAGTATAAACGATGGAAAGTTATTTATCCACATCTAACCCTCCACACCTCCGGAAACCTCCGCTTCACGCATCACCGGGATGGAATGTTTCACTTCAAAAAAGCACGCGCGTTCGTCACTATCACCATCTCCATCAGCAGATTCCCAAGACAGCCATTTCACGACCGATAAGTTGTCCCTCCTGATGGTCCGCACCGTGACCTCCGTCATTCCCGTAAACGACGGACCGGCTACTTCGGCTTTCCGGTGGGACTCCATAAGGGATCACCGCCAAACCGTTCCACCCACCATTCATCTCCCGGCAGATAGTTCCGTATCTCATCCCTGGAGAATGAATATCTATAGTGCTTGCAGTAGGTCATGATGATCGTGTAAGCGGCGATTATTTTCCTTGTCATCTCAGTGCACTCTTCTCTATTCTCCCCACACCTGTCCGGGTGCCACCGTCTGATCAGGGCCCGGTAATGCGACTTGATCTCCTTCATCGTTGTCCGTTCCGGGAGTTCCAAGAGCTTGCGAGCCTCGGTAATTTTTTGATAGGTATTCATTTTCCATCCTCGTTTCTATCTCTTTTTGGCACGGATTACCACAAATGACCCTTTTCCGTAACCGGATACAACCGGTTCCTCTTCAGTGATTCCCGAGAGATTGCTGAAGACGGTCTGGCGAAAGCTGAAATCATCAAAGCCAGCCTGTTTCATGACCGTAAGCACGTCTTCAACCCCATAGAAAGTTGCCTCTTTATAAAACACGTTTGCGTCCTGACTTCTCAGATACTTCCGTCCAAGAGGACTATTACGATCAATGAGACCGATAACGAAATATCCCCCCGGAGCCAAAACTCTCAATACTTCCTCAAAAGACGTGCTGATATCATCAACAAAACAGATAGTGGTGACCATGAGGACAAATTGAAAAAGCGAATCCTTAAAAGGGAGTCCTTCGGCTACCCCACCCACCACGGTGATTCCTCTTTTTTGGGCAACGGCCCTCATGTTGCCGGACGGTTCAACCCCGAGAGTCACCCCCAAAGGCGCTGCGAACCGCCCCGTACCGACGCCGACCTCCACGCCACGTCGTTCTTCGGGCAGGAGACTTTTGACGGCTTTCAATTCAGATTGATAAACTAAGGGGTTGTCATCAAACCATTGTTCATAGCGATCCGTATATTTCTGGAAGGGAAAAATTTTAGTCATTGTACTATCGTATCAGGTCCTTACGATTATCACTCTTCATTAACAATGAGATTTTACCAGTCTCCGTGGTCCGAATAGGCACCAGG
>JAFGRE010000193.1 GCA_016935335.1 Deltaproteobacteria bacterium | reverse complement strand
GCGCAACAGGAGGAGGAGCTTGTAGTTGCCAGAAAAATTGACCCGCAGCTTATTGAGTATCAAGAAAAAAGGTTCAGCCATAGCAACAGCAATCGAGTGGTCATTGACGACATCCTGTCCCAAAAAGAGTTATGGCATAAAGTTTTCGCTGAATCCGAAAGGAGGGAGGCCCTTGGATCGTCACTGTGGCGAATTGTGTTAAGAGGGATTCCCCTTAAATACGGAACTTTTGTATTTATCATTGTTTGCCTGGTTATCTCGTTTCTGTTTCTGCAATCTTCCCAGCGGAGACTTACGGCACTGTGTATAAAATGCGGAAAGCCGATCAAACGATTTGGCGGAGGGGGGTCGGGTAGTTTGCCGGATATTTGCTCTAATTGCATAAGCGTTATTGTTGGTGATAAAAAAGTAAGCCAGCAGAGTAAAGAGAAGAAGATGGCGCAAATCAAGGAATACGAAAAACGTCAGGATCTGATCTGGAAATGCCTGACCTTCGGCATCCCTGGAGGGGGGCACCTGCGGTTAGGATGCCCGTGGCTGGCCGTAGCGATTTTATTCACCTTTTTTTGTTTTGTGACCAAGGCTCTCTTGTGGAACGGGTTGTTGTCGGATCCGTTGTGGTTGTCCGGGGGAAGTGGGGGGTTTACGATCGGCGCCTTCATTATAAGCTTCCTTGGATTTTACGGGCTTTCTGTCATGAGCAGTTACCATCAAAAGATGCGCCGGAGTGGTTTTAGTGATGCGTTTCGAATTATCCGTCAGCGCGAACGAGAGCAGGAAGGGAATAGGACGGGACGGGGGGGGGATCGGTGACAAGGAGAAGTATTCTCGGGATAAGGTTTCGACACTGTGGGGGAAGCAGGTATAGACTATGTCGTTAACGGGGAAGATTGGCGATTTCGGCCTGGCTGATATTTTTCAGTTGATCGGACAGCAGCAGCGTTCCGGAACTCTTACCATGGAAAGTGGTAAGAAAATGGCTAAAGTCATTCTTGTGAATGGAATGATTTCCAAAGCCTTCCCTGCCTCTACGTCATCGAAAGCAGATCCCTTTGCAGGTTGTTTATCAAAGGCTCGGCTGATAAGGGAAGATGCCCTGCGCAGAGCATTGGTGAAGCAGGGAGAGTCTCTGAAGACGTTGGAAGAGATTTGTTTGGAGGAAAAACTGCTTAGCGCTGATCAGATAGTAAAGATAAATGAGAATTTAATATTCGAGACCATGTATGATGTTTTGCAATGGAAGACAGGTGAATATGAATTCACGGTGAAAGAGGAGTCTCATGATGAGCGGTTTGGGGACTTGTTGAGCATTGAACATATTCTTCTTGATGTCCTGCGTATGATTGACGAGGAGCCGGAACTGAGGGGGAGGATACCGGATCATCACATCGTATTGGAAAGAGCCGAAGGAAAGGATGCCGGGCAGGGGGCGTCTGAGTTGGCTTACGACGAAAAGACAGTATACAGATTGATTAATGGCGCGAATACGGTTCAAGATATAGTTGATCAGAGCCTGTTGGGACGTTTTAATGCTCTGAAGGCACTTGGAAATTTGATTAATGACGGTCTTGTTAAGAAGGTGGCCGGGGAGCGAGGTATCCGCAAGGAAGCGGCTCCCGGGCAAAGGATCCTTCCCTATATTTCATATGGGGGGCTTCCGATAATAATTCTTCTCCTGGTGGGGTTGAAATTTTTTATCCCGAGTCCGCCGGCTTCAGACGATACGGCTGCTTTCGCTCCTCAAATCGCCGTTGCAAAAACCAGAATTCTGAAACTAGAGAATGCCTTAAACCTATATTACCTGAAATCCGGCAGTTTCCCGGTCTCATTGGAAGATCTGGTGAAGTCAAACTTGGTGCGTCCCGGAGAGATCGAGTTCCCTTTGGGCGCCGACTTTGGTTATACCCTTCAGGACGACGGAACCTACCGATTGACGTATCGGTAATGGTACGTCAGGCGATTCTCCTTGTTATCCCTTTACATCATGCTGTACTAAAGAGAAGCGTTTCGATCATAATTTCGATCGTGCCGGTTAGTACGATGCCGGTTATGAGGCGAGAGAGCTTTTGATAGGTGCCGGCTGGACCGAAACAAAGATTGCCTTCGATGAAACCGGGAAAAATGGAAAGGGAGGAATGCTCACACCGCAGCCATCACAGAGACAATTAATCAAGGAATTGTCAATCCGGCCTCGGAAAGGGCTGGGGCAGCACTTTATCGTTGAAGAAGGAATCCTTGATAAGATTGTCGCCTTGTGTTGCCTTGACAGCGGGGACACGGTAGTCGAAATCGGGGCGGGATTGGGGGGGCTTACCAGAAGGCTGGCCGTTCGCGCACGCAAGGTATTGGCACTGGAGAAAGACAGGCACCTGGTTCACCTTCTCACAACACGGATCGTGAAGGAGAAGAATGTCAGGATTATTGCGCGGGATGCGCTTCGATTCGATTACGAATTGGCTGCTGATGTCGAAGGAGGACGATTGAAGATAATCGGCAACCTCCCGTATGGAATAGCGTCTCCCCTTACGATTGAACTCCTCAAGGTAAGGCGGATAATTGATGAAATGGTCTTAATGTATCAGAAAGAGGTCTCTGATAGGTTGACCGCCGAACCAGGGACCAAGGATTACGGCTTTCTCACGATAATGACCAGGCTCTATGCCGATGTCAGCCGAATTCTGGCGGTCGGAAGGAATTGTTTTTATCCCCCCCCGAAGGTTGATTCCTCTCTCGTTCGGTTCAGGATATTGTCTGAACCAAGGGAAAGCGTTGAGAATGAGGGGTGGTTTGCCATGGTGGTGAAATCTGCGTTTTCCCAGCGGCGGAAAAAATTACGAAATGCATTGCAATCACTAGGCCCGGCCATTCTGACCGCCGATGTTATTGAAGGTGTATGCCGGGAGATAGGGGTTGACCCAAACCGGCGGGGTGAGACGCTCGGTTTGAAGGAGTTTTCATTGCTTGCGAAATCGCTTTTGCCCTTGCTGGCGAGGGAGACTAAGGAGGGGAGGGGTTTGCCGTCTTCATAGGCCGTTCGCCATGGCCGGGGAAAGGCCTGACGAGTTTTTGCTCATTCTGGGGCGTTCGGGTTGGGAAAGGAGTGGCATGAAAGCCCACGATTCAATCGCAAAGCCGCAAAGTAACGATGGCTCCCGAGTTAAAAGTTGTCGCCTCTTGACGCCTCGCCTGTTTATTCCCCAAGAGGGCTTGGTGATGGTATCCGGGACACAAGCGATCTTCGGTTTGCGTCTCCATCTCCGGCAAAAAAAGTGCGGGTGATGGTGGCCGGTCGTTCAAGGAGACCGTCAGCAGCTCTTAACAATCTTCAATGCTTGGGCGAAGGACGCGCCCTCATGAACAATCGCACACGCGGCGCGTATTAAGAGGGTTGGGTTTTTGTGTTGGAAAGCATTCCTTCCCATTGAAATTCCCGTTGCCCCGGCTTCCATGGCCCCTTCGATCATCTTCAGAGTCTCTTCATCCGTCAACTTTGATCCCCCCGCAATTACCACCGGGACCGGACATCCGTCGACAACCTCTTTGAAGCTTTCAGGCGAGCCGGTGTAAGGGCATTTTATTATATCCGCCCCTAATTCAGCACCGACGCGGGCGGCGTGTTTGACGGCCCGGACGTCGGTTTCATCGTGAATTTGGGGACCCCGGGGATACATCATTGCCAACAGGGGCATCCCCCATTCCATGCATTCGACGGCAACGGCTCCAAGGTCCTCAAGCATCTCGGCTTCATCGTCAGCGCCTATATTGATATGGACTGAAACGGCATCAGCCCCTAACTTAATGGCCTGTTGAACCGTATTGACCAGAACCTTATGGTTGGGATCCGGGCCGAGGGATGTGGATGCCGACAAGTGGAGGATTAAGCCGACATCCTTGCCTGTGCCCCGGTGTCCATGCAAGGCCAGGCCTTTGTGGCCGATGACCGCGTTCGCACCTCCCTCAGCGACTAAATCGACGGTTTTCCCCATATCGATCAAGCCGAGTATGGGCCCTACCGTGACGCCGTGATCCATGGGCACAATGACGGTTCTGCCGGTATTGCGATTAATAATCCTTTCTATGCGAATCAATTTTCCCATCATGGTAAATCCTCCTTGTTACGGAAAAGGTTGTATGTCTGGTAGCGTGACGGATTCACAGTGGCGCGTCAGCATCCAAGATTTCGGGGAGATACGCAATAATCTGAACGTCTATTTTGCTCCCGGCTTCTATTGTATCAGTGCCTTCCGGAATGGTGATTATGCCGTGAGCATTAGAGAGGGACTGAAGGCGACTGGGAAGCTTTCGGGGGGAAAAGACAAAAACACCATTCTCTCTCCTGAGGAGACCCATTTCAAATTGGGTCCAATCCCGTTGGCCGCGGACTTCCGCTTCCAAAACCGCTGGAATTCTTGGCAGGGTGTTCGGCCGGTGGCCCTCCAAAAGGCGGATTCCGGGCAAGGCAAGCTGAAGAAACGCCATCTGGTTCGAGGGGGGGCCTCCCGGAAGACAGAATATCGGCTTGCCGCGCAGCAGGCCGAAGGCGACCGCTTTCCCGGGTCCGATTTTCACCCGGTGGAACTTCTTCTCCCAGCCGAGGCTGTCAAATACTCTGACCGCAAAGTCACGCTCGCTTGACCAGGCACCTCCGCTCGTAACGATACAATCGGATGTTGGCAAGGTCTGATTGATAGCGGTTTCAAGTGCCTCATGGGAATCCGGGACTACCATCGTCCCGTTCTTGAGGTGGAAATAGTTGCACCAAGCGGCAATGGTAACGAGATTGCTGGCGGCAATTTTACCCTCACCCACTGGTTTGCCGACAGCGACGATCTCTTCGCCGGTGGCGATGATGGTTACAAAGGGCTGTTTGTAGACCGGGGCCGTTGCATGTCCTGCGGCAGCTATCAGGCCGGCGTGAGTAGGCATCAAGGTCGTGTCTCTCGCCACCACGACAGCGCCCTTGGCTATGTCGGTTCCTTTGCGTAAAATGTTGTTCCCCACGGTTGCGTAGGCGCTGACGATGTTGTCGCTCTCCTCCGCAAATTCGTTGGAAAGAACGCCGTCGGCACCGGCGGGAATAATAGCTCCGCTGGTCACTTTGATGGTTTTCCCCTCGGCAACCATGAGCTGGGTATGGGTGCCGGCGAACTGTGTCCCGATAAGGTCCAAGATCACCGGATCCCGGGGTGATGCCCGGTATAGATCGGTTGAGACAACGGCGTAGCCGTCCTTGAGGGAGACGTCTGCCGAAGGAGAGTCGATCGATGAAACAATGTCGCGCGAGGTTGTTCTTCCTACGGACTGATCTACCGGCACGGCCTCCTCCGGGAGGGGGACAATAGTATTGGTGACAAGTTGATAAGCCTGATTAAACGAAATATTTGTCATCGGAAGGTTCCTTGAGCAATATCATTCGCGGTTGACCGGATTCGACAGCGGGTCTTTTGGCATGTTTTGATGGGAGAAGTATGCGATGGATATGTTTACAGGATCGTTGTACAATAACATGAAGTGGAAGAACCATACTAACCTGGAAAACTTTCCTGCATTTTTGCATTACATGGTTAATGAAGAAATTAAGTTTGTTGCCGACCGGATGCTGGGAAAATTGGCTACGTATCTTCTCATGGTCGGCTTTGACACCCTCTATTTTCGTGAAAAAGAGATAACCCTCCTTCTTAGGATAGCTCGGGAGCAAAACAGGATAATCCTCACTCGCGATACGCGATTGATCAAAGGAATCGCCGTCCAGCGGTCAATCTTTGTAATCGATGATAAGCCGATAGATCAGGTTCGACAGGTCCTGAAGGAGATGGATTTACACGTGAACATGGATGACTGCTTTTGCCGGTGCCTACGCTGTAATCGTCGTTTACGCAAGACCACCGCCGCAGAAGTTGCCCATAAAGTTCCTCCTTATGTCCTTATCAGCCACACGGAATTCTCGGAATGCCTTCATTGTAACCGGGTTTACTGGAAGGGAACCCATCATAAGAGAATGGAAACTATGATTCAAACCCTTGCGGATCCTCGCAGACCATAAAACGGTACCAAGGTCGAACGTGTCAAAGGCTTCCACACTCCGCCGGGTCTCCGTGGAGTTTGTCCAACGCGTGGGAAATCACCGGAATGAGGGTGGTTAGATTCTCCCGAACTCCCCGTGGGCTTCCGGGAAGATTGATAATGAGTGAAACTCCACGGGTGCCCGCGATACCCCGTGAAAGCATCGCGAAGGGAGTTTTTTTCAACGATTCCAATCTCATTGCTTCCGCCATCCCCGGAATCTCTTTCTCGATGACTTTTTTCGTTGCATCCGGTGTTACGTCGCGGGGACTGAGTCCCGTACCGCCCGAGGTGATGATAAGATCCAGGTGTTTCTGGTCTGCGTATGACCGCAAGATATCAATAATTACCGGCTCTTCGTCAGGAATTATTGTATATTCTGCCAATCGACCCCCGATTTGTGGGAGCAGTTTCCTGATTTCTTCGATGCAAAGGTCGACGCGCTCCCCGCGACTTCCCTTGTCGCTTACCGTAATTACCCCAACCTTGATCGAAGCCTCTCCCTGGTGGAGCGATACTGATGTCATTCTTCCCCTTCAACTTTTGCAGCCGCGATAATCTTTTCACCGAGGAAGGCGGGAAGCTCTTCGTAAGATTCCAGGACCATGGTGAAGGAACCTCGGCCGCTGGTTATTGATTTAAGGGTATGGTCGTAATCGAGGATTTCCGCCATGGGGACTAACGCGTGAATGACCTGGTTCTTGTTTTTTGGATCCATGCCCAAGACTTTGCCCCGCCGGCTGTTAAGGTCACCGATAATGTCGCCCTGGCACTCTTCCGGAACAGTGATATCAACCTTCATGACTGGTTCAAGAAGAATGGGTGTGGATTGCATAAAACCTTTCTTGAAGCCCATGGATCCCGCTATCTTAAAGGCCATGTCGGAAGAGTCAACCGGATGATGAGATCCGTCCACCAATGCGACCTTCACGTCCACCACCGGAAAGCCCGCCAAAACCCCCTCGTTCATAGCCTCGATAATCCCCTTTTCTACCGAGGGGATATAATTCTTGGGAATAACCCCGCCAACAATTTTATCGAGGAATTCAAAACCGTTGCCGCGAGGCGTGGGTTCTATTTCAAGCCAGGTATCTCCGTATTGTCCACGTCCGCCGGATTGTCGTTTATATTT
>JAFGRE010000192.1 GCA_016935335.1 Deltaproteobacteria bacterium | reverse complement strand
TTTTTCTCTATTATATAGGCACTGGAAGGAAAAGCAAAATGCTTCCCGGGAAAGAAAATGCTGCGCCCCTGACCCCGGGGAAATGTTTCCGGATCCCTGGTCGCTTCATTTTTACTTGACAATAGAGCGAGAGAGAAATAAAATTTCTTATGTTTTTTCAGGTAGATTTGAATTCCCCGTCCTACGCGAAGGTGGCTGAACGTTGCCGATTATTTAATCGCGTGCACCAGAAACCGTGTGAATCTAAAAGCGAGGTAAAGATTCATGGCAAACCTTCATGATCTTTTAAAGGAAATGGTTCAGCGGGGAGCTTCCGACCTTCACATTACCATAGGAAGCCCCCCGAAAATCCGGATAAACGGTGCTCTCGTTTCGCTCGACGGGGCGCCTCTCAACCCCAACGAAACAAAACAACTCTGTTACAGCATTCTCACGGAAGCCCAAAAACATCGCTACGAAGAAGAACGTGAACTCGATCTTTCCTTCGGCGTCAAAGGTCTGAGCCGTTTTCGGGCTAATATTTTTGTTCAACGGGGAGCCCCGGCGGCTGCCTTCCGGGTAATACCGTACAAAATTCTAACGTTTGAAGAATTGGGGCTGCCGCCGGCTGTCACGGAGCTGGTTCGGAAACCCCGCGGACTCATGTTGGTTACCGGGCCAACCGGCAGCGGCAAATCGACAACCTTGGCGTCCATGATAGACAAGATTAATGAGGAACGACATGAGCATATCATAACGATTGAGGATCCCATCGAGTATCTCCACAAACATAAGAGCTGTCTTGTAAATCAGCGCGAAGTCGGCGCCGACACCAAGAGCTTTAAGAACGCTCTGAAGTACATTCTTCGCCAAGATCCCGATGTGGTGCTTATCGGGGAGATGCGTGATTTGGAGACCATCGAGGCCGCCCTTACCGTTGCCGAGACCGGACACCTCGCTTTTGCAACCCTTCACACCAATTCATGTGTTCAGACAATCAACCGGATCGTTGACGTATTTCCTTCTTATCAGCAACCGCAGGTCCGCGCCCAACTGTCGTTCGTGCTGGAAGGAGTGATGTCCCAAACGCTCATCCCGAAACTGAGCGGCGATGGCCGCGCGCTGGCTTTAGAGTTGATGATTCCGAACCCCGCCATCCGAAATCTTATCAGGGAGGATAAGATTCATCAGATTTATTCCCAGATGCAGGTCGGCCAGGCTAAATTCGGCATGCAGACCATGAACCAATCGCTGGCCTCACTTTATCAGCGCAGATTAATTTCGTATGAGGATGCCCTCGGCCGCAGTTCCGATCCCGATGAACTCAGGCAGATGATAGGACAAGGCACGGCGGCGACCGCACGGCCTGTGAGGAGGTAAGGGGGAGGAGAGGGCTTCGGTTCGCCTGAAAAGAACGACGTGATAATGTCTACAAAGGAGAGGAGGAGCTATGCCAGTATTCCTCTGGGAAGGGAAAGATAGAGCAGGAAATATCCAAAAAGGAGAGATTGGGGCTGCGAATGAAGCGGATGTCCGCCAACAGCTTCGCGCCAGACAAATTACCACATCCTCTATTAAGTCGAAATCAAAAAGCCTCTTTGGGGGGAAAATAGGCGGTGGCGCCCGACAACAAAAGATCACCACCAAGGATGTGGTTATTTTTACGCGTCAGTTTGCCACCATGATCGATGCCGGACTTCCGCTGGTTCAAGGTCTGGAAATTATTTCCTCCCAGCAGGCTAATAAGTCGTTCAAGCAAGTGCTCACCGATGTGAAAGAGACCGTTGAGAGCGGTTCCACCTTCGCCGACGCTCTCAGGAAACACCCCAAAGTCTTTGATGATCTGTTCGTAAACTTGGTTGCCGCCGGAGAAGTGGGGGGAATCCTTGACACGATTCTCAACCGCCTCGCGGTCTATATGGAAAAAAGTGAAGCCTTGAAAAAAAAGGTCAAGGGGGCAATGCTCTACCCGGTTATCGTGCTGGTGGTGGCGGTGGTCGTTATTGCGGTTCTTCTCATTTTTGTTATCCCCATCTTCGAAAAAATGTTTGCGGAGTTCGGCAAGGAGCTTCCGGGATTTACCCAGATGGTTATGGGCCTCAGCAACTGGCTTAAGACATGGATAATTCCTCTCCTCATTCTTCTTGCGGTGGTCGTTTATGTATTTAAACGGTTCTATGCTACTGAACGGGGAAGGACCATCGTCGATGATCTTATCCTTAAGTCGCCGGTTTTCGGCGATCTGATTCGAAAAGTGGCTGTGGCCCGCTTCACCCGGACGCTGGGCACCATGATCAGCAGCGGTGTTCCGATTCTGGACGGATTGGACATTGTCGCCCGCACCGCCGGCAACAAGACCGTTCAGACTGCTATTGAGAAGACCCGGAAAAGTATTTCCGAGGGACAAAATATTGCCGAGCCGTTGGCTGAAAGCGGCGTGTTTCCTCCCATGGTGGTCCAAATGATTTCAGTGGGAGAAGCTACCGGAGCCCTGGATGCGATGCTTGCAAAAATTGCCGACTTTTACGATGAAGAGGTGGACGCGGCAGTGGACGCCCTCACCTCCATGCTGGAACCGATGTTAATGGTTTTCCTGGGTGGAACAATCGGAGCGTTGGTGGTTGCCATGTATCTCCCCATTTTTACCTTGGCTTCAGCTATCGAGTAAGAGGATTTGTCTCATCGTGGAAGCACGGGCGGCCGTTCTCTTTCTTGGTACCGTTTCCGTTACCTCCCTGTAACGCAATTCATTCAAAAAGATTTTCGGCCTGAGGGAGCGAACATGTTTTGAGGCGCATGGTCCCTCGCGTCTCGAAACGAGGTCCGTTTCCGCAGGGGCAAAGCAGACTCAAAACCTGCAACCTTTTTCTCCCGGAGAAGTTTTGCTTGACTCGTTTTAAAAATTGGAATAAATTTACTGCTTTATTCCATCAAATCCATTTTTGAATCTGCATCCGGTTGGTTATGAACGGCCTTGATACGCTTTCGAAACAAAGACTTGAGAAATTAGAAGCGGTGAAACAAGAGGGGATTGATCCCTATCCCAACACGTTTCCGGTGAATGCCACCGTCCGCGATATCCGAAAACAGTTCGGGGAGATGACCCCTGAACAGTTGGAGAATGTCACCGACCGCTTTGTGCTGGCGGGGCGCCTTATGTCGATACGGGACTTTGGAAAGGCGGCGTTTTTTCATATTCAGGACAGAACAGGGAGGCTCCAGGCCTTTATTCAAAAAAAGACCGCGGGTGACGGTTTCAGTTACCTGAAAAAGCTCGATATCGGTGATTTCGTTGGTATCAAAGGGAAGCCCTTTCGGACGAAAACGAACGAACTGACTGTTTTGGTGGAAGACCTTCAGCTTCTGTCAAAATCTCTCCAACCACTTCCTGAAAAATGGCACGGTCTCACCGACGTTGAAACCCGCTATCGACAGCGTTATCTTGACCTCATTATGAACCCCGTAACCCGGAGCGTCTTTGAAAAGAGAAGCGCTATCATCCAAACCATCAGAAATTTTCTTCTGGCCCGTGATTTTCTCGAGGTGGAAACGCCCATGATGCAGCCTGTCGCCGGGGGAGCATCAGCACGGCCTTTCAAAACCCACCATAATGCGCTCGGGTTGGATCTCTATCTCAGGATCGCTCCTGAACTCTACTTGAAACGTTTGGTGATCGGGGGAATGGAGCGGGTATTTGAGATTAACCGCAATTTTCGCAATGAAGGCATATCCACCCAGCACAATCCTGAGTTTACCATGCTGGAGTTTTATCAAGCGTATGCAACCTATGAAGATCTTATGACCCTCACCGAAGAAATGATCGGCCATGTGGTTCAAGCGCTTGTCGGCGGGTTTGCTGTGGAATATCAGGGCCAAAAGGTGGACTTCACCCCCCCGTGGAGAAGAATGACCCTCAGGGAATCGCTCCGCACCGTCGGCGGGTTTGATGACGAGTTTCTACGGGATCCTGCGAAAATAAGAGATTTCCTGGAAGCGCGGGAGGTGCAGGTGAACGGGAAGGAAGGCCTGGGAAAATTGCACACCGGAATTTTTGAAGTCGAGGTTGAGTCGAAGCTGATTCAACCAACATTTATTATAAACTACCCCCTTGAAGTCTCTCCTCTTTCTCGGCGCCGGAGCGAAGATCCCACCGAAGTTGAACGCTTTGAACTTTTTATTGTCGGCAGAGAGATTGCCAATGCGTTCTCTGAGTTGAACGATCCTGTTGATCAAAGAGAGCGATTCCTGCGGCAACTTGAAGAGAGAAAAGGAGATGAGGAAAACCCGCCCGAGTTGGACGAAGATTATGTAAGGGCTCTTGAATACGGTATGCCCCCGACCGGCGGCGAGGGAATAGGTATCGACCGCTTAGTTATGATCCTTACCGACTGTCCTTCCATTCGCGACGTCATACTGTTTCCCCTTTTGCGACCGGAGAAGCGAGGATCCGAATAATTCCGTGAGGCCCTTTTTGAACCGAAGGTTGCACATAACATTCCGTCTTAATTACATAAATGAAGTTCGAACTATTTGTAAGCTTTCGGTACTTGAAGGCTAAAAGGAAACAAGCCTTTCTTTCTCTGATCACCATCATTTCCGTTGCCGGTGTTGCCATCGGCGTCATGACCCTCATCACTGTGCTTGGGGTGATGAGCGGATTTGAAAATGACCTGAAAGAGAAAATTCTCGGGACAAATGCGCATCTCCGGGTCCTGCACCCTTTCCAAGGGATAGAGAATTACCGGACCATGGCATCACAGATTGAACAAACCGCGGGGGTGACGGCGACAACCCCCTTCATTTATACGGAAGCGATGCTTTCTACTGAAATCGGTGTCTCGGGAGTCATACTTCTTGGAATCGATCCCCAAACCGCTCCTCAGGTTACCAATCTAGCGCAGACATTGTCTCAGGGTATATTGGAGGACCTCTTGCCTCGACAAATACCTGAATCTGACCCGCGTGCCAAGAGTTTTCCCGGCATTATCATTGGGAAGGAATTGGGCAAGAATTTGGGCGTCCTTAAAGGTGACGAGGTTACCGTGATTTCGCCGCTCGGAGAACAAACCCCCATGGGGACGGTTCCGAGGATGAAGAAATTTCAGGTTGTCGGTATGTTCGATTCCGGCATGTATGAATACGATGCCAAATGGACTTACATCTCGATCCCCGCTGCGCAGCAATTTTTTCAGATGGGGGATGTGGTCACCGGCATTGAGGTGAAAGTCGATGATGCCTATAAGGCATACGCCATTGCGCAGGATGTCCGACACAGACTGGGAAATCACTATCAAGTGCGTGATTGGATGGAAATGAACAAGAACCTCTTCTCCGCTCTGCGGCTGGAGAAAATTACCATGTTTATCATCCTGATCCTGATTGTCCTGGTGGCAGCGTTCGGAATCATCAGTATCCTGATCATGATCGTTATGGAAAAGACCTCCGACATTGCGATTCTCAAAACCATGGGTGCTCGTGCCGAGAGTATCATGGGGATATTTATGATTGACGGGTTAGTGATCGGGGTCGCCGGAGCCTTGTTGGGGACAATGGGCGGCATTTTGCTGGGGTGGAATATAGAAACGGTGGCAGCGTGGATTGAACGCCTCTTCAACATCACGGTCTTCCCGCCGGAGATTTATTATATAGACAGAATTCCGTTTCACATCCGCCTGGAAGATATACTCGTCATTAATCTGATAACAATACTCATAAGTTTTCTGGCGACCCTTTTCCCTGCGTGGCAGGCGTCACGATTAGATCCTGCTGAAGCGCTTCGCTATGGATAGGGAAGGGAAGGAGAAGTGATGTGGAAAAGAGAACCCCTCTCGTTCGAGTTAACAATCTGTGCAAAAGCTTCGGAAACGGCTTGAAACAAGTCGAGGCCTTGAAAGGCATCAGTCTCGACATTTATGAACAGGAGTTCATCGCTGTTTTGGGAGCATCGGGAGCCGGGAAAAGTACGCTTCTTCATATACTTGGAACCCTTGACCGGCCGTCCCGGGGGAATCTCTATTATCGTGAAGATGACGTTTTCTCGTGGAGCGACAAGAAGCTCGCCCGATTCCGAAACAGAACAGTGGGGTTCGTTTTTCAGGGACATCACCTTCTGCCGGAGTTTACGGCGTTGGAAAATACCATGATGCCGGCACTGATTCGAGGAATGGGAAGAAAGACCGCCGCCGAGAACGCTGAGGCGCTCTTGGTGAAGATGGGTTTAAAAAATAGGATGTATCATAAGTCGGGAGAGCTTTCCGGAGGGGAGCAACAACGGGTGGCCCTCGCCAGGGCGCTGATTCTGAAACCGGAAATTATTCTTGCAGACGAACCGACAGGAAACCTTGACTCTCAGACCGGGAACCTGATATATGATCTGTTGTTTACCCTCAACCGGAATGAAAAAATCGCGATGGTGGTGGTAACTCATAATGAAGCTTTGACCACTCACATTCCCCGGCGGATAATATTGCACGACGGGCAGAAAACGAGTGACACGTTATCGACGGAAACGGTGCGACCTTTGTGAGAGGATCTTGAGATGAATGAGCGAAAAAGCTTTTACATGGGCAATGCGGGTGGACTGTCGGCGGGGGGGACTGTTTTACCGACAGGGCGGCAATGCCTGAAGCGCGTCATTGGCGTCCTCGCAGGCATCCTCTTACTCTGGGGCGCGAACACGTTGTCTTTGCAGGCGCAGGAAGCTCCTGCCACCGTCTTAGTAACCCCCTTTACGATTCATAGTGAGGAACCACTGGGGTATCTTTCCCAATCACTTACGAAGATGCTTTCTTCCCGACTTGACGCCCATGAAGAACTGGCAACACTCGATGAAGGGAATATTGCCGACGCCATTAAGAACGTGGGTGTTGATCGTATCGACGAGGAGGCTGCACGAAAAATAGGAGTAGCGGCACACGCGGATTCCGTCGTTGTGGGAAGCCTTACAAAAATCGGTGAATCAATCAGCCTGGATGTGAAAATTATTGATATCGGCGCCGGGAAACCAACCGTCTATGTCTCTCATCAGGACACATCGCTGAAGGCGCTTATCAGTGCCGTCAACATATTGGCCGAAAAAACAGCCAATCAAATCCTCGGCAAGGTTATTGTGACCGGTATTGTTGTCACCGGAAACCGGTTGATTGAAAATGACGCCATTCTCTATCATTTGAAAATGAAAGTCGGCGATGTCTTTTCAATGAAGCTCTTACAGGATGAGATTCAGAATATTTATACCATGGGTTACTTCAATGATATTCAAGTAGACAGCGTTGATGAACCGCTGGGAAAGAAAATTACCTTCATTGTTAAGGAGAATCCGGAAATAGCCGAAATCAGAATAGCCGGTAATAAGGACGTTAAAACTTCAGAGATACAGGATGAAATCGACATCAAATTATATCGGATTCTGGACTTCAATGAGGTCAAAAATAATGTCATTAAGATCAGGGACTTCTACCGGGGTCGTGGATATTATAATGCACTGGTGGACTATAGCGTAGACGAACTCAGTCCCGACACCGCCGCTGTTGTTTTCCAAATTGTAGAACACCATTCCATGAAAATTAAGAAAATAGAATTCGTCGGGACCGAGAAGTTGAAGGCGAAAAAGATCAAAAAGATCATGGAAACCCGGGAAAAGAATCTTCTTTCATTTATAACTGATGCCGGTATCTTTAAAGAAGAAGCTCTCCAACAGGACCTCGATCGTATTAAAGCGTTCTATTATGATTATGGATATATGGAAATTAAGGTAGGAGAAGCGGACGTCACCCACGACGAGAAGTGGATCTATATCACCATCCCCGTTGAAGAAGGAGAGCAATATCGAGTAAGTGGAGTGAGCGTCGCCGGCGACTTGATTGAACCCGAAGAAGACCTTATGAAGTATGTGAAGGTTTCTGCCGAGGAGGTTTTTAGCCGTTCGAAGATACATGATGACATTATGGCCCTCACCGATGTTTATGGCGGCTACGGCTATGCATTCGTTGATATAACGCCCCTCACCGATCTGAACGCAGATGAAAAGGCCGTCCACCTCACCTATGATATCGCCCAAGGAGAAAAGGTCCGCTTTGAAAAAATTGCCATTTCCGGCAATGACCGTACCCGGGACAAGGTGATCCGCCGGGAAATGCGATTCAAAGAAGGTGATTTATACAACAACCAGAAGCTCAAGAAGAGCAGGGAACGGATAAATAATCTGGGATATTTTGAAGACGTCACCCTCAATACCAGAAAGGGGAGTTCATCCGACACCATGATTGTCGACGTCAATGTAAAGGAGAAACCGACGGGCATGATCAGTGCCGGAGCCGGATACAGTTCTGTCGATGATGTGGTGGGGATGTTCCAGATATCTCAGAACAACTTTTTCGGGACAGGAAGGAAAGCGACCCTCATGGCCCAGTTGGGGGGGAACAGTCGCTATAAAATCGCACTTACCGATCCCTATATTTTCGACAAGGAAATCGCCGCGGGTTTCGATCTCTACCGCACCGAAGTGGAGTATGATGATTTCGATTCCGAAAGCTCGGGGATCGAGCTGTCACTGGGGATTATCCCGTTCGGGTGGGAGGATTATTCTCTCGGTTTTTCCTATAATTACGCCAGCGTAGATATTTCCAATGTGTATGCTGATGCCGATTGGGAAATCCGTGCCTCTGAAGGAACCACCAAGACCAGCTCTCTCACGACTATTTTTGGTCGTGATACGGTGGATGACCGGTTTTATCCCATGCGGGGATCGGTGAATTCCATATCCCTGGAATTCGCCGGCGGTCCTTTCGGGGCGTCGGAAGATTTTATCAAGACCATTCTTGATTCCAGATGGTATTTTCCGTTCAAGTGGGCGACCGCATTTATGGCACGGGGATCGTTCGGGTATGTCCGGGAATACGGCGGCGGCGATGTGGCGGTGTTTGAGAGGTTCTTCCTCGGCGGGCTCGACTCCCTTCGGGGGTTCAAATATCGGCATGTCGGCCCACGGGGCGAGGATAACCCGAATGACGTCGTGGGGGGAAACAAAATGCTCATTTTCAATTTTGAGTATCTTTTCCCGCTGATCAAGGCGGCCAAAATTCGGGGTCTGGTGTTCTTCGATGCCGGAAATGCCTGGAGCAGAGATGATACTATCGATTTCGACTTACGGGAAAGCGTCGGATTCGGCGTTCGGTGGAACTCTCCCTTCGGTCCGCTTCGGATAGAATGGGGATACGTGCTTGACAAAAAGGATGATGAGGATGGCAGCCAACTGGAATTTTCTATGGGAACGGTATTTTAACCTCAAGAAGATGCCGCAACAACAACGTGAAGGAAAGGATCAACTATGCACAAACGAATAACAGTACTCATTGCCTTTATAACCCTGTCATTGCTGACCATAGCATGGGCAGAGCCGAAGGGCGCGATTAAACTGGCATTCATCGACATCCAAAAGGCGCTCAACACCTGCGAAGCCGGGAAAAATGCGGCAGCTAAGCTTCAAAAAGAGTTGGAGCAGGCGCAAAAGAAGTATGAAGCCCAAGGCGAAGAACTGAAGGCCGAAAAAGAGACCATGGAACGGCAGGCAAATCTTCTGGATGAGGACGTGCTCCGAGATAGAATGCGGGACTTTCAGTCTAAGTATCGCGACTGGGAACGGTTTCGAAAGGACACTGAGAACGACATCCGGCAAAAACACGATGAAATGGTCGCCCAAATTACCAAAGAGCTGGTTGAGATTGCCGGCAAGATCGGTGAAGAAGGAGGATACACTCTCATTGTAGAGCGCAGCATGGTTCCTTATATTGATACGTCGTTGGATGTCACGGAGGAAGCGATTAAACGGCATAACGAACAGTACGGACAGAAGAAGCCGGCAAAGTCCGGACAGTAGAGCTTACGGTTATTGGTAATTACCTTCCGAGGGGATTCTGTGGAAAAGACAGTCGCTGAGTTGGCGGAGTTGGCGGGAGCAACGGTTGTCGGGGATGGGTCGGTGTCCATCACCGGCTTAGCCGCGGTATCCGACGCTCAAAAAGGAGACATTACTTTTTTTTCCAACCTAAAGTATCGATCGAGACTCCTCGAGACCCGCGCGTCGGCGGTTATTTCCGCAGAAACGGTCGAAGGGTTACACATCCCCTTTCTGATCACCCCCAATCCCTATGCGGCATATGCCGTGATTGCCCGGCTCTTTTTTATGAAGCCGCACCAGCCCCGAGGAATAAGTAACGACGCGCACATCGCGCCAAGCGCCCGCATCGGTGCGGATTCCTCGATTTATCCGTTCGTCTATGTTGGGGAACAGGTGACTATCGGCGACCGAGTGACGCTTCATCCCGGGGTCCATATAGGAGATGGTACGGTAGTCGGGGATGATGTGATTATGCACCCGAACGTTACCGTTCATCACGGTTCGGTCATCGGCAGCCGGGTTATCCTTTACCCAGGGGTCGTCATCGGCGGAGACGGTTTTGGGTATGCCCGCGAAAAGAACGGGTATACGAAGATTCCGCAAGTCGGCATTGTTCAGATAGATGACGATGTGGAAATCGGTGCCAATTCAACGGTGGACAGGGCTGCTTTGGGGAAGACGTGGATTAAGAGAGGTGCTAAGATCGATAATTTGGTAATGATCGCTCACAATGTGATTGTGGGCGAACACACGGTTATCGTTTCCCAATCGGGTGTCGCCGGGAGTTCAGAGATCGGCGACAATGTCGTTCTGGCCGCCCAGTCAGGTGTCAGCGGGCATATCAAGATCGGGGATAAGGTGACCGTCGCCGCCCGTGGGGGGATAAGCAAGGATATCCCCCCGAATAGTATTGTATCCGGGTCTCCTTCCATGCCCCATAGAAATTGGCTGAAATCCAAGGTGATATGCGGCCGGCTACCTGAGTTGCATGCCGATGTCAAGACACTCAAGGAAAGGGTGGCGGCTTTGGAGGATCAGCTGTGCAAGAAGGAGCGTTCATAATGATAGATATTACGAGGATAAGGGAAATTCTTCCCCATCGATATCCGTTTCTTTTCGTGGACAGGATTTTGGAATTTGAACCGGGAAAACGGATTGTCGGACTGAAAAATGTCACCGTGAACGAACCGTTTTTTCAAGGGCATTTTCCTGATTTCCCCATCCTTCCCGGCGTTGTTATTATCGAGGCCATGGCACAAACAGGAGGTATATTTGTCTTTGCCCTTAATCCTGAAGATGCCGAAAACAAGAACCTCTTTTTTTCCGGAATCGACAAGGCCCGCTTCCGAAAACCGGTTGTTCCCGGCGATCAGTTGATCCTGGAGCTGGAGCTGCTGAAACAGCGAGGCTACTTTTGGAAGTTTAGGGGCAAGGCTACGGTGAATGGCGAGGTGGTTGCGGAGGCGGAACTTCTCGCCTCAATCATTGATAAAAATCCGCGTTTGGAAGGGAATTCGGAGACTCCATCGGCGTAGAGCTGACGCGACAAGACTAAATCAGACAGAACAAGAGGACGATAAATGATTCATACGACAGCAATTATTGATCCGAGCGCTGTGTTGGCAGACGGCGTTCGTGTCGGGCCTTACTCGATTATCGGAGCGGATGTGATAGTCGGCGACGATACGACAATTGATGGACACGTCATTATCAAGGGTCCGGTGGAGATCGGCAAGCGGTGCCGCATTTTTCCATTCGCCTCCATTGGTGATATCCCTCAGGACCTAAAATTTAAAGGCGAAAAAACCAAGGTAATTATCGGCGACGACAACACCATCCGAGAGTACGTTACCATTAATCGCGGCACTGCAGAGGGGGAGGGGACGACTTCCATCGGAAACAATAATTTTTTGATGGCCTACAGCCACATTGCCCATGACTGTAAGATTAAGAATCATGTAATCTTTGCCAACGGTGCTACCCTGGCAGGGCACATCACCATCGAAGACTACGCCATTTTGGGAGGACTGGTGGCCGTTCACCAGTTCGCTACCATTGGCCGCAACGCTTTCATCGGCGGCTGTTCGGCGGTTTCCCAGGATGTGCCTCCTTATTGTCTCGCTGTGGGTAATCGTGCCCGACTGCACGGTTTGAACCTTACCGGTCTGAAACGGGCGGGCTTTTCCGCCGAGGCGATTCGGAGTCTTAAACAAGCATACCGTCTTCTCTTCCGCTCTAATTTGACGCTTAAGGAAGCATTGTCGCAGGTAGTGCAGACGATTACCGATTCTCCGGAGGTTGATCATCTCGTTGCTTTCATTCGAGGTTCAAAACGGGGCATTCACCGGTAAGGCCATGAGCCGCTTTGGTCTCATAGCCGGGAACGGTCGTTTTCCTGTACTCTTTGCCCAATCAGCAAAAAAACAGGGGGTTGAGGTTATCGCCATTGCGCATAAAGGGCAGACCCTGCCTGAATTAGAGCGCTCTGTTGACAAGATTTTTTGGATCAAGGTGGGGCAGCTGGGTAGATTAATCAAGCTGTTAAAGGCTGAAAAGATCAAGGATGCCGCCATGGTGGGAGGCATAACCAAGACGGTCATGTTCTCCGATGTCGTTCCTGACTTGCACGCCATCTCCTTGATTGCAAAAACAAGAACCCTGAACGATGATGTCTTGTTACGGGCGGTGGCTGACGAAATAGAAAAACAAGGGATTACCATTCATAGTTCCACGCTGTTCTTGAGTGAGCTTCTCAGCCCCGCGGGATGCCTTACCAACCGGAAACCCACGAAAAAGGAGACGAAAGACGTTGAGTTCGGCTGGAACATTGCCAAGGAGATCGGCAGGCTGGATGTCGGGCAGAGTGTTGTCGTCAAAAATCACGTTGTGTTGGCAGTTGAAGCAATTGAAGGCACGGATCAGGCGATTCGCCGGGCAGGGGAGCTTGGTGGCGGGAAAGGGTTAACCGTTGTGAAGGTAAGCAAACCGCAACAGGATATGCGCTTTGATGTCCCCGCGGTGGGACCGCAAACGATTACGTCGATGCAGGAAGCCGGTGCTGCTGTTTTAGCCGTCGAGCAGGGAAAGACATTGCTTATCGACAAGGAAGAGTTGATTGCCGCGGCAAACAGGGCGGGGATTTGTATTATAGCCCGGTAACCCTTGATACAGAACCGCAATATTACGAATAACGTTTTCACACAGTGGAGAAGTCCGTATGGCGACCTCTGGTAAAAAACTCGATGTTGGGGTGATCGGGGTTGGATATTTCGGGAAATTTCATGCAGAGAAGTATGCTCGGAACCCGCACGTTAATCTCGTCGGCGTGGTTGACGTCGATGGTGAGCGAGGTCGAGAGGTCGCCGAAAAGCATAACACGCAGTATTTCACCGATCCGGCGTTACTCTTCGACAAGGTAAAGGCGGTCAGCATTGCCGTCCCCACGTCTCTTCATTATGCCGTGGCTCAGGAATTTCTGCAGCGGGGCATACACGTGCTTATTGAAAAACCAATGACCGTTACCGTTGACGAGGCACGAACCTTGATTGATGTCGCCCAAAGCAAGGGATGTGTTTTGCAGGTGGGGCATCTGGAACGGTTCAATCCGGCCCTGTATGCGTTGCGCGAGACCTTAACCAATCCGCGATTTATCGAATCACACCGACTCCAGTCCTTTATTGAACGCGCCACTGATGTTGATGTTATTATGGACCTCATGATTCACGATATCGATGTGATTTTAAATCTGGTAAAATCCGATGTTAAGGAAGTCCGGGCGAACGGAGTTCCGGTAATCACTCCCCGCATCGACATTGCCAATGCCCGGATCACCTTTGTGAATGGGTGTGTAGCCAACGTAACGGCAAGCCGGGTCTCTCTCAAAGCGATGCGGAAAATAAGGATATTCCAGCCGGATGCGTACTTTTCCATTGATTTTGCCAAACGAAGTGTCTCAATTCATCGCAAGATATCGAGCAGCGAGGTTTCCGGCTTTCCCAAGATTGTGGAAGAGAAGATCTCACCTCCTGAACACGATTCCCTCGAAGTAGAGTTACAGGCCTTCGTTACGGCAATTCTCACGGGCACCACCCCCTTGGTTACCGGAGAGGACGGTCTCAAGGCGTTGGAGGTCGCCAAGGAAATCAAGACACAAACCGCAGCCTATCAAACGTGAAGACCGCACCAAAGGGGCCGGGAAAGACGATCCTGATAATCGCCGGTGAGGCGTCCGGTGATCTTCACGGGGGCAATCTGGTTAGGGAGATGCGTTCCCTGGATCCGGAGCTTCGCTTTTACGGTGTGGGGGGCCAAACGATGCGGTCGGCCGGAGTCGATCTCATCGCCGACATTTCCGACATGGCCGTGGTGGGTATCACCGAGGTTCTGGGAAAACTGAACAGAATCTACGGCGTTTTTCGAAAGCTGCGAGAATCTCTCGTCCGTAGCCGGCCCGCTCTCGTCATTCTCATCGACTACCCCGACTTTAATCTTCTCTTTGCCCGGGCTGCTCACAAAAAAGGCATCCCCGTAGTTTATTACATCAGCCCCCAAATTTGGGCGTGGCGAAAAGGTCGGATACGCACAATAAAACGTTTAGTCAAAAAAATGCTGGTGATTTTTCCTTTCGAGAAGACCTTTTATCAACGGGCTCACGTGGACGTGGAGTTTGTCGGCCATCCGCTGCTGGATTCGGTCGACCCCCGGATGTCGCGGAAGGCGGCATGCGAACAGTTTTCCCTGGACCCCGACGCGACCACCATCGGCCTTCTTCCCGGTAGTCGAATGAGCGAGATCCGGCGGCATTTGCCACCGCTGCTTAAAGCGATTCCTCTCATCGCTCGGCAGATTCATCCGGTGCAGTTTATTCTTCCCGTTGCTCCCGGCCTGAATCGGAAGGAGATAGAAGCCATGGTTGAGCACCGAGACACAACGATCAGGATTGTAGACAACGCCATCTACGAAGCCATGCAGTTTGCGGATACGCTGCTTGTCGCCTCGGGAACCGCCACCGTGGAGGCGGCGATTGTGGGAACGCCCATGGTTGTGCTGTATCGGGTCTCGCCACTTACCTACCTTCTGGGGAAGTTCTTGATAAAGATCAAAAATATTGGTATGGTAAACATCATTGCCGGGAAAACCGTGGTGCCTGAGTTGGTCCAAAAGGATGTAAATCCGGAAACGATCGCCGGAACCGTGGTGAGAATAATCGAAAGTCCCTCTCTGCGAGCGGACATGAAGAAGGAATTGGCTTCGGTCAGGAGAAAATTAGGTGACCCCGGAGCGTCCCGCCGAGCAGCTCGCATCATAGCGAATCTTTGCAGCCGATAAACAAGACACAGAGCATGGATAATTATAGACGGCTTCTTACCTACGTTAGACCTCATGTGACTCGTCTCCTCGCCGCTATGGCCTGTATGGTCATTCTGGCGTTATGTACCGGGGCCATCGCCTATTTGACCAAACCGGCGCTGGATGACATCTTTATCAATAAAGATGTTTTGATGTTACGATTGATTCCTTTAGCAATCGTGGTGGTGGCATTGCTAAAGGGACTTTCGGAATATTTTCAAGCATACCTCATGGCCTATGTCGGCCTCAGTATCGTGAGAGACCTTCGGAGTAAAATCTACGAGCATCTTCAAAACCTTTCCATATCGTTCTTCACCAGGACTCCCACGGGAGTATTGATTTCTCGCATTACCAACGATGTCACGCTCATTCAACGGGCTGTTTCCGACGCACTAACCAGTGTTGTCAAGGATGTGTTTACCATTGTCTGTCTTATCTCCGTTATCATCTACAATGATTGGAGACTTGCGGGTATCGCACTCTTGATTATGCCGTGGGCGGTTATCCCCATTTACAAGTTCGGAAAGCGGGTGCGAAAGTTTACCACGCGGGGTCAGGAAAAAATGGCCGACATGTCCACTCAGCTTCACGAAACAATTACCGGCCAACGAATTATCAAGGCCTTCGGGATGGAATCATTTGAGTGCGAACGTTTCTCCAATGAAAATCGAGCATATTTCCGGTACATTTTAAAGAGAATGAAAGTGAAGGCTCTTTCGGCGCCGGTGATGGAAACATTCGGCATTTTGGTCTCGGCACTCTTTATCATTTATGGCGGCCATGCGGTCATTGACGGCACGACAACCCCGGGATCATTTTTTTCGAGCATGGTTGCTCTCATGATGCTCTATGAGCCGGTGAAACGGATTAACAAGGCCAACCACGCCGTTCAGGAAGGCTTAGCCGGCGCCACCCGCATCTTCTCTATTCTCGATACGAGACCGGAGGTAGTTGATCAGCCCAACGCACGCGAGCTTTCCTCCATCCAGTCAGGAATCATTTTTGAGAACGTTTCATTTAAGTATGAAGACGATTTGGTTTTAAAAAATATCAACCTTGCGGTAAAAGCGGGTCAAATTGTGGCATTGGTCGGTCCCAGCGGCGCCGGCAAGACCACGCTTGTCAACCTGCTCCCTCGATTTCATGATGTTTCCGAGGGACGCGTTTTTATAGACAATAACGATATACGTACTCTCTCCCTTCGATCATTGCGGGGCAATATCGGCCTTGTTACCCAACAGACAATTCTCTTCAACGATACGATCAGATATAACATCAGTTACGGTAATCCCGAGAAAACCGAAGAGGAGATTATATCGGCGGCCAGGGCTGCCAATGCTCACGATTTTATCCAGAAGCTTCCACAAGGATATGATACGATTATCGGGGAACAAGGGGTCAAGATATCCGGGGGAGAAAAACAGCGGCTCACGATTGCCCGGGCAATCTTGAAGAACGCGCCGATCCTGATACTCGACGAAGCGACATCATCACTCGATAGCGAATCGGAGCTGGCCGTTCAGGAGGCCCTGGAAAACTTGATGGTCAACCGAACAACCATTGTTATCGCTCATCGCCTTTCCACCATTAAGAAGGCATCCAAGATTGTCGTCCTCTCCCACGGAAAAATGCTCGGAGAAGGACGGCATGAGGAACTTCTACAAAGCAACTTGGTTTATAAAAAGTTGTACAAGACTCAATTTCACGGCTATCATTCTGATTCTTACAGGGGGCCGTCTTCGCTGGAAGGTGAAATCCAACCTGCCACCTCTTCGGTATAGAGTGCCCGCCTAACGCAAGATACCAAGTGCCTGAGAACAAGAATTTCACATATTTCATCAGATATTATGCCGATCGGACCGTGTTAGCCCTTTTCTTTTGCCTTGCCGCGATCCTCCCTTTGCGAATCCAATATGGTGCGGCGACAGTTGTCGGGACTATCGCTTCGTACCTTTTCCCCGGACATCGCCGCCGCATCATGGAAAACATGGACCTTGCCTTCGGCAAGGAGAAAAGCAGAAAGGAGAAAACCGAAATATGTCAGGCTGCTACCGTACATGTGGCCAAGCATTTTTTTGAATTGGCCGCCTCTCTTAATGATCGGCAAAAAAACAATCTCAATCGATCTATACATGTCGTGGGATGTGAAAATCTTGAAGGGTCGCTTCGTAAAGGCAAGGGGGTCATTGCTGTGAGCGGCCACATTGGGAATTTCACCATCGTGGGCGTCAAAATGAAGGACGCAGGGTATCGGTTTCATACCGTGATCAGAGAATTCAGCGATCCGGTTCATCGAAAGCTCTATGCCCACTATTGTTCCATTCACGATCAGCTCCTGATTCCTTCTCGCCCTTACAAAGAAGCAATGAGCCGCATCCTCGGGGCCCTGAGAAATAATGAGATTGTCATGCTCGTCACTGATGAAAACAAACGCCATGGCGGTGTATTTGTCGATTTTTTCAATCGTAAAGCCTCCACCAATGCCGGCCCGGCAATTTTGCACCTTCGCACCGGCGCGGATATCATCCCGATATTTATGGTGCGAAACCGGGATAATACCCACACCATAATGATTGAGCCGCCCCTTCTCCTTGACCAGACCAGGAATCTTACCAATGACGCCGGCGAAATAACCCAGCTTATTACCTCCCGGATCGAGAACCATATTCGAAAATATCCCGATCAGTGGCTTTGGACTAATCGACGCTGGCGGACCCGTCCGCCGGAAGCAGCGAATCGGAAAGGCGCAGATACTTTTCACCGGCAGTGATGGCGGCGTGAGATTCCGATGGCCTGATTCCGGGTTGGGGATGGAGGTGAGTTGAACCATCTTGTCCGGTAAATGAGTCGCCCCAAAGGATTGGGCGAGACTTCGGCGCCGGTGAACGGCAAAAAGAGCGGCGAGTGGGATAGCGAAAGCCTTTTGACCGCGGGTGGTGATCTGATTTTTATCGTGGTATCGGCAGAGCGGAAAAGCGATTTGCTTTTGAAAAAGATAAAAGCTGAGAGAGGTAACGTTACCCCCTTGTGCTTCCCTCGGGGGGGGCGGGTAAGTGCGTTTTGATGAAACAGCAGAATTTTATTGTCGGGTGGAAGCCGTTCCTCGAGGCCCTTACGGGCCTGTATCTTGAGGTTGACCGGCGGGTGATGGAGTTGTCCGTCGCGCATGCGGGCCGGCTTCAATGCCGGCGAGGCTGTAAAGGTTGTTGCGTTGATGAATTAACCGTCTTCGGAATCGAGGCGGAAAACATCCGACGGCATCACGGCGATTTGCTTAAAGACGGCGCGCCGCACAAGAAAGGCGCCTGTGCTTTTCTGGATGAGAACGGCCTCTGCCGTATCTATCAAAACCGGCCGTATGTTTGCCGCACCCAGGGTCTTCCGCTTCGCTGGATTGACGTGTTGGCTGATGGCACACCCGTGGAGATGCGGGACATTTGTCCCCTCAATGAGGGTGAAAAATCCGTTGAGTCGCTTCCTGCGGATTTGTGCTGGAGCATCGGGCCGTTCGAGGAGAGGTTGGCGCGATTACAGGCTGGCGCGGATGGAGAAAGGCTTCGGAGAGTACCGTTGCGTTTGTTGTTTGCATTGCATGACCCGTGGGCGGATACTTTTGAACCTTTTTGATTTTCTGGTGACTAAGGCAAAGAGCAACGGTGTTGGAAAATCACGCCGATTGTGAGAGGTGTCCTGCCACCACTACCGTCTGTGATTTTCATAAGACGGTTCAGCGGCCGATGCTTAAACCGTCTGATGAGAGTGCTCCGGACCTCTTTTCTTTTCGCCGGTGGCAATCGCCGGGGCGCAACCTGCCGGTTCTCGCTCTTGGAGCCGGGAAGCCCTGCGGAGAATCAGCAATTTCCTGCGGAGCATCAAGCGGAGAGGAGAAGGGGATCGGATCCGACTATCATGACCTATTGAAATTCTCCGGGATCTTTGATAAATCTGGCAAAAAAGGCAGGTTAGAATGTCGGGGAGGGTCGTTCACGTTCCCCGCAAGGAGGTTCTTACCCCATGTACAATCAGTTTTTTGGGTTTTCGGAATGTCCGTTTGAGAATAATCTGGATCAGAAGTTTATCTTCCTCAGCGAAGATCATAAGGAAGTCTTAGCCGCGCTCCTTTACTTCCTGAAGGAAAATAAGCCCTTCGCCATTCTCTGCGGTGATGTTGGAACCGGGAAGACGATGGTTCTCAACTATTTTATTGACCGGTTGCCGGCATCGTATCATCCCATAATTATTTCAAATCCGGCAGTTGAATATCGGGAGATCCTCGACTATGTGGCCCAAACCCTGGGAATAGATAGTGGTGGCAAGAATATGCTGCGAATTGTCGATGAGGTCAAGGATGCTTTAATGGCCGCCTACCAAGAAGAGCAGGTTTACTTTTTGGTGATTGATGAAGCACATCTTCTTTCCGATCGGAGCTTGGATGACATTCGGCTTCTTTCCAATATTGAGACCCCTGACCGCAAGCTTTTACAGATTTTGCTGGTGGGACAGTATGAACTGAGCTATAAGCTCCAGCGTCCGGAAATGCGCCAACTTCGCCAACGCATCAGTATCAACCGGTTTCTGTCGTCGCTGGATTTTGATGAAACCGCCCGCTACATTGATCACCGCCTCAAGATGGTAGGATCACGCCTTAAAACGTGCTTTGAGAATAATTGTCTGGCCCTCATTTATACGTTGACCGACGGCGTTCCTCGGAGGATCAATCAAGTATGCGACAATGCCCTTCTCATTTGTAAAGCTGAGGAGCGAAGAAAAATCACCAAAAAAATACTGAGAAAAGCCGACAAGGCGCTCCGAAGCGATCTGATCTTTACTCCGAAAACAGCTCAGGGCCGGAAGAGAAGCACCGGTGCTTTTTCGAAGCGGTTGCGACCCCCGATAACGGCAGGCTTGCTGCTTATTCTTCTTTTGGGTTTGCTCTCTCTCGTTTACAGTGTTTATTTTGGTGGTACGGGCACATACCAGGCTCCTGATCAGCATTCAGAGACCGCGCCTGTGCGTGAAGGCCGATCCGGGGGGCACAAGGCAGAAGAGGTGGTTGACCCGAAGGTAAAGTCGATAGCCGGAGATGTAAATGGTGAACAAAGGTCGGGTTTCCCGGATTCCGGATCCCGGGAAGCCCCCCTCGTTCCTGAAAAGGAGATTGTTGCGGAATCTCAAGAAGTGGAGAAATCCCTGTCCGCAACCGATGTCCCTGAAATTGCAGCACCAGACGTTGAACATGAGCCCTTGGATGATTACCATGAAATGCCGGCTGTTGTTCCGACCACCATCATGGTACGAAAGAAAGATACGCTTTCGAGTATCGCCGTTAAACATTTCCCCGATAATATCGAATCCGGCATAGTCGGTATACTGAAAGCAAATCCCACAATAACTGATAAAAATCTGATTTATCCGGGGCAGATTTTGGTTTTGCCGGAATCGGGAAAAGCTTCTCGGCCGGCGTCTGCCACCGGGGAGGATACAGTGGCGGAGTTCACGATTCAGGTGTGCACCTTGTTACACAGCAGTAAAGCGGTTGCCGAGGACTACGCGGCACAGTTGATTCAGCGCGGATATCCTGTATTTATTAAAGAGAAGGTGAGTGAAGATGGTAACCGGATGTACAAGATTTGCATCGGCCAGTACAAGACGGAGACCGAAGCCATCGAGGCAGCGCTCTATTTCCAGGAGAAGGAAGGAAGAACATACGTGATAATCAAGACGGATGGTGATGCCTTTGCGCTGCCGAGCCGCACCGAGTCGGTTCCGAAAGACTAGACTCTCCCCGAGGTGCACACGAAAAGGGAAGCTTTTTTCGGCGGCGATACGGAAGAAGGCAAAAATCGTGAAGAGGATATTGAAGAAGAAACCAAACGAGGGGTGGTTTTTTTGAAAAGGACGAAAAAGAAACAAGATCAGATCTTTTCCGCGCTTGACGGCCTTGAGCTTCAGGAATTTTCCGGGTTGAAAAAAGAAGAAGGCGGGTCTCCGGAACAAGAGCGGGTTACGCAACTCCCTGCGACTTCGGGGTTAGATCCCGTTCAGCCAATGCCAACGGCCGATTGCCCGACGGGTTTGGCGACGTCACCGGGGACGTTGCCTGATCTTTCGTTTATCCATATTCCCCCCGGCGTTTTTATTATGGGAAGCCCTGGAAGTGAGCTTGGTCACGGCAATGATGAGGTGATGCACGAAGTGACCATAATGAACGGTTTTGATTTACAGATTACACCGGTCACGCAAGGTCAGTGGGCTTCGGTTATGGGCACGCAGTGGTCTCATTTCAAAGACGACGGGAACGATCACCCGATGAAAAATGTCTCCTGGGATGACTGCCAAGAATTCATAAAGCGGCTGAACAGCAGGGGTGAATATCGGTACCGGTTGCCCACTGAGGCTGAATGGGAGTATGCATGCAGGGCCGGTATGGGAGGTCCTTACGCTGCGGGGCACGGAGAGGTAGATGACGTTCTAGGCCCGATGGGGTGGTATTCCGGAAATTCGGAAGGGAAGTCGCATCCCGTTGCCACGAAGGCCCCTAACTCCTGGGGGCTCTGTGATATGCACGGCAATGTTCTCGAATGGTGTCACGATTGGTATGCGGAATATGAGGATAAGCGGTTGGAGAGGATAGATGGAGATTGGGTTATCACCGCAAAATCTCAGACGGATCCAAGGGGACCTAACTCCGGCAGAGCCCGGGTGGCGCGGGGTGGATCATGGTTCTCAACCGCGGAGTACTGTCGTTCAGCTACCCGATTTCGTTTCCCCCCTGAATCGCGAAGAGACTTTATCGGATTTCGCCTGGTGCGAGAAGAAAAAGACGAGAATACTCCTTAACCCTCGCCGGTTCTCGACCCACGAGTCTTCTTGGCGTGAGGGGAATACTCAACCGTGCCGATTCAAGAACTCACATGGCAGCGCTCGCAATATACGCATGAGATATGACAGTGAGATTACGCTCGAGAATGCGAAGAAGATCTCTCCCGGGCCGTTTCGCGAAGAAGGAGAATGGGGAAGCGTTGATTCCGGTCATAAACAGCTGTTTGTTGTGTGGGAGGACGGGTCCACGGAAGAACTCCGGGAGCCGCTGGGTCGGCATCCCTTATGGGATAAGGCGGAATATTTGATTGTACGCAGCGTCGGCAAGGAGGAATATGCCGATATGTCATTCTGCCACCATGTCGGCGGGTATGATTACGTAACCGAGCATGTGTATCGGCTCAAAAAATGAAGAAGTGATTGTCACACCGGTAGTCTTCGCCACTCTCGTTTTATACCACCCATAGAAACTTCCCCGGGTTGGCTGATGCCAAAGGCGGCGATATTGTCGAGAGCATGGAGGGAAACATTGCAATGCGGTAGAACGCCGCAGTTCATCCCCTCTTCCCGGGTGTGCTTGTTGTGCGGATGATATTTGGGTGCCGGGAACCGACTTTTCTTGACATCGGCGCTGCAAAATTATACTTTAGTCGTCCTGTTTGATACCCTGCGGAGGGCTATTCCGGCAGGAGCGTGACGCCGGATGATACAGTTGCCCGGAGAGCCAGAAGATGGGTCACTTTCCCTCAGAGCACAGAGGCGGTGCCATCCGAAACACCGGTCGCGGTCGCGTCGTGATGAAAAAAAGTGATTACCCGCGTGATGAATCCCTGGGGCAACGCCGGTGGAACTGAGAAAGAGTGTGATAGTGAATTGCGATTTTTCGTCACCAGTGACGGTCGAGGTAATGATGAAAGGGTATATCGAGATTGAAGAGGAGCTTTGTAAGGGATGCCTCCTCTGTTTAGCCTTTTGCCCCAAGGAGGCGATTGCTGTATCCGAGAAGATTAACGCCGGTGGATATACGGTCGTGTCCTTCAACGGTAACGGCGCATGTACGGGATGCGCTGTTTGCGCGTTAGTATGCCCGGAAGTGGCGATAGAGGTGTACCGTGCCTAGGATTCTCCTTTCCGGAAATAGCGCGATAGGGGAGGGGGCGATACGGGCAGGGTGTCAGTGTTATTTCGGATATCCGATTACCCCGCAGAATGAATTAACGGAATATATGGCAACGCACCTGAGCAGGCGTAAAGGCTGTTCTTTTATTCAGGCGGAAAGCGAACTCTCGGCCATCAATATGGTATATGGGGCCAGCGTAGCCGGCGTAAGAGTAATGACCTCCTCCTCGAGCCCCGGAATCAGTCTCAAACAGGAAGGGATTTCATACTTGGCGGCGTGTCAGCTTCCTGCGGTTATTGTCAATATGTCCCGAGGCGGTCCGGGACTGGGAAGCATATCCGCAACCCAGTCGGACTATTTTCAATCGACCCGCGGCGGGGGGCATGGAGACTATAGAACGATTGTTTTGGCGCCATCGTCGGTTCAGGAGTTAGCGGATCTTACTCATCGCGCCTTTGATCTTGCCGATCGATACCTCATTCCGGTCATCATCCTTGGGGACAGTATGTTGGGACAGATGATGGAGCCGGTAGAGTTTCACCATGAGGTGCCTCGACGCCTGCCGGTTCGCGATCAAGCACTGCGGGGAGCGCACGGCAGAGCAAGCAGGTTTGTTAAAACGTTTACTTCCAAACCGACTGAGCTGGAAGAGATAAATTGGAGCCTTTTTCGACGATATCGCTTGATCGAGAAGAAGGAAACTACCTGCGAAAGCTCCTTGGTTGACGACGCCGAACTCGTTGTGGTTGCGTTCGGGATCGCTGCCCGGATTGCAAAAGGAGCGATTAGGAAAGCACGAAGCAACGGTCTCAAAGTCGGGTTGTTACGGCCGGTAACCCTTTGGCCTTTTCCGTCCGAACAAGTGAAAAAGACAGCTGCCAGAACAAAGCACTTCCTCGTTTTTGAAATGAATATGGGACAAATGGTAGAGGATGTGAAATTGGCACTGGACGGAGCAGGGGAGGTTGGATTTTATGGACGGCCGGGCGGGGTTATTCCCACACCGAGCGAGGTTTTTCGGGTGGTTTCGCGGGAGTATTACCAGCGAGGATTATCCATAGAACGATGAAACAAGTTTACAGACGACCACACTCTCTAAAAAAAGCGCCGTTCCATTACTGTCCCGGATGTGGGCATTCTATTGCCCATCGAGTAATTGCCGAAGTAATCGACGAGATGAACCTTCAAGATAAAGTCATCGGGATACCGCCGCCGGGGTGCTCGGTCTTTGCGTATCATTATTTTGATGTGGACATGGTGGAATCAGCCCATGGCAGGGGAGCGGCTGTGGCGACGGGAATCAAAAGGGCCTTTCCTCAGGCGATAGTATTCACCTATCAAGGGGACGGAGATCTTGCCGCTATCGGCACGGCTGAGACGATCCACGCTGCCAACAGGGGTGAGAGAATAACCGCCATTTTCATTAACAATGCCGTTTACGGGATGACCGGGGGCCAGATGGCACCGACGACGCTTTTGTCCCAAAAGACGACGACCACACCCTACGGAAGGAGCGCCCAGCTTGAAGGGTATCCGCTTAAAATCAGTGAAATGCTGGCGCTGGTTAAAGGTACGGTCTATATAGAACGTACCGCGGTGAGTTCACCGGCGAATATCATGAAGACAAAGAAGGCTGTCCGCAAGGCGTTTCAAACTCAGATCGACGACCTCGGATTCTCTCTGGTGGAAATACTCTCGCCGTGTCCGGTGAACTGGAAAATGGCTCCGCTGGAAGCATGGCAGTGGATCGAGAAGGAAATGACCAAGGAGTTCCCTCTCGGGGTGATCAAGGATGTAACGGGGAAATAAGATGCTGGTCAAAATGATTTTTGCCGGATTTGGTGGTCAGGGGGTGCTTTCCATGGGGCTTAACCTGGCTCAGGCGGCAATGTTGGAAGGCAAACATGTGACCTATTTGCCGGCTTATGGCGCGGAGATGCGCGGTGGTACCGCTAATTGTACGGTAGCCATTTCCGATGAGGAGATCGCGTCGCCCGTTGCTTCTGCGCCGGAGTTTATTGTTGCCATGAATCAACCGTCTCAAGTAGGGTTTCAGCACCACCTGCAATCGGGAGGGCTTTTATTTGTTAATTCCTCGTTGGTAGAAGCTAAGATTGTAAGGGGTGATATCGAGCTTGTCGAGGTTCCTGCAAGTCGTATTGCCGAGGAGATGGGAAACCCACGATGTGCTAATATGGTAATGCTGGGAGCGTTCACCAAGAAAACCAATCTGGTCTGTTTTGCCACCCTGATCACCGGATTGGAAAGCACGCTTCAGAGCAAAAAAAAGCTGCTTGAGGTTAATAAGGAAGCTTTGAAGACAGGATACGATTTTTGTGGGGCAGAGCCATGATGATCAGAAGGAGACGGGAGTATCCCGCCAAGATTTTTAATTCAGAGTAGAACCGGGGGTACGGTATGTGCGTAAAGCAGATTTCCATCAGCATCGATAATGTGCCGGGGCAATTTTTGGCGGTGAGCGAGTTTCTCGGAGCGGAGGGGATAAATATCAGAGGCATTTCGGTGGCCGATACCTCGGATATCAGCACGGTACGATTTGTGGCGGATGATCCTGAAAAGGCCGTTAATGTCTTAAAGAGCCATGGCTATTCGATACGTGAGAGCGATGTTATAGCAGTGGAGGTTCCAGATCATCCCGGCGCCCTTCAAGCTGTTTTGAAGCCTCTCAAGGATTCCCGCATTAATGTTCTGTATCTTTATACCTATCTCGGCCGGGGTGAGAATGGGCAGCCTATTGTTATCGTGGGGGTGGACAAAACGCACGAGGCGATAAGTGTCTTACGGAATAATTGGGTACACACGTTTGGACAGGAGATATATACTCTGTAATAGTCATTGCCTCTTTTTACCTTCGAGCCAGCCGCCGCATCTCAGGAGATCTTGAGCCAGACCATCGGGTCCAGACTCCTTCACGGTATGTGCGGCACTGCTGCCTGGAGACAATCTTTTTGCAATTTTAGACTTATCCTGTTAAGAGAATGCTGAGAGGTATTCTTTCCCCGCATTACATTTTGCGACTCTAGCCGAAAAAGCATAATGCTACTATACGTCTTGAGAGCGGTGAACATTTATCGGACCCGGCAACGGCCCTCGAAAACCTCATTGAGGCGATGAAGAGAGTCCTCATCGTATCGGTTCACTATCTCAACAGGCGAACTGACGAAAATCACCTCGGGAATTTTGAAGGGTCTGATTTTTCAGCTCGGTCTTATGACCGGTATAGTAACCCCAGCAAAAGAACATTTGCTGGAGGGCAAACAAAAGCCTCAGACGCACAATCGTTAAAACGAAAATCAACTCTTGATTCCGTGCGAGGTTTTTTCGGGAATAAGATTGTTTCTTCAATGGTTCCGTGAGATGCTTTGAAAGTGGATAAAACAGCACTATGAACATCAGGCTCCGGAGATGTGAGGATAATGAACTAAAAACATTAGAGGGGTGTTGCTGAATGATGAAGATGAACTCCTTGAAAAAGTCGGTTTTAATAATCAGCACGTTGTTGTTCAGTATCAGTAGCCTGATGCCGTGCTTTGCTCACGGCGAGCAACCGGAGAACGTCCTTCCCGCCGACAAGACAGCCGGTGTCGAATCGCCCCGTGCCGTTGCTTGGGAAACGCGCTACGAGTTCGGGTCTGTGCTTGAGGGAACCGTGGTTGTCCATCAATTTATCCTCGAGAATAGAGGCACCGAGTCTTTATCCATAGAGAGAGTTAGAAGTAGTTGCGGTTGTACAACGGCGGATTATGCTAAGACAATCGCGCCGGGCGCTGCGGGGGAGATTACAGTTAAAGCCGATACCAGAGGATACGGGGGGAGGAGATTCAATAAGCATATAACAGTCTACACCAATGACTCGCAAAACAGACAATTGGGATTTTGGATCTCAGGAGATGTTGAACGCTTCGTTACTGTTGAACCCCGGGCAGTCTATTTGTCAGGCAATGTCGGTAGTGAGATCCGGGCGGTTGTGTCAATCGCCGCCACAAAAGAGCACCCGTTTCAGATCATCGGCTCTGAGACCGAGGAACAATTGAAGGACAAAATCCGGTTCGAGTTGGCAAAGGAACCTGACAGATATATACTGACAGTAGACAACCTCCTGGAGACTCCCGGACGGTATGTCGGCCGGATTTATTTTGCAACCGATAATGCCGATCAACCAAAAATCATGCTATTCGTCTACGGTACCATCTCGGAAAAGTGATCCAGGAAGTTTTTCGTGAGGTACATGCCTGTTGACGGTTTTTTGTTCTCATTGCGGTTGCAGGACAGAGGGGTAAACGTAATGAGGGTTTTTTACGGTGCGGCAATTCAGGGGAACCGAAATCGATCCCGGAGGCACCATCTCCATCGGATCTTAATTGATACAATCAAAACCGTCGGGTGTGAAGTCGTCAGTGAACATACAATCGGTTCCGACTTTGATGAGACCGCAAGCCTTCTCAGTAAGTCACTCGGGCCGCTGCCGCCTGTGGGGATGGGGCGGACTGTGTTTGTACGCAATAGGATGATCGAATTCATCGAAAGCGACATCAGCGCTGCAATCTTCGAAGTGTCCGTACCTAGTTTGGGAACCGGGATAGAGATTGCCCACGCTTATTTGCGGCCGCGTCTTGGGTTGCCGGAGCTACCCATTCTGGCGCTCTGCGAGAAAGAGTTTTGGCCGAACAATCTTTCTTCTATGGTGCGGGGTCTGACGCAGGATGCCTATCCGCGTTTTTCAGTAGGGGAGTTTGCTTCCGTTGAAGAAGCGTGTGCTTTGGTTAAAGACTTTTTATGCGAGGCAAAAGGCTGGGGATGTCGGAGAAAGGAAACGTAAAGAACCATGCGGTATCGAATAAAAAGAAAACA
>JAFGRE010000191.1 GCA_016935335.1 Deltaproteobacteria bacterium | reverse complement strand
GTTTATGGTTTCAGGAAACCTACACGATGCAAGGTGAACTGGTCTCATCTTCCTATGGAAATCGGCCACCTTATGCAGCTCTTTTGCTTTTCTACCAATTGGGATGACAACGCCGATAAGCTTATTGGGGAACACTTCTTTAATAGTAGTGATAGCTGGAACTAGGTCGGTATCTCCTGTTATAAGAATTGCTTTCTCGAATCGATTTTGAACCGCAGCTCTAAAAAGATAAATTGCAATATTAACATCGGTCATTTTTTCTTCATAAGTCTGATACTTTCGTTTACATAAAGGACACTTCCTATCTTTTATTTTAAATTTACCGAACACAATTTCTATATTGTTTAATCTTAGTGCCTTAACTAGGGTACGATGTCTTTGCTCCTTGGCCTCGTTCCAATATGCGTAGGCTGTAAAATATGTGACTTTCGCTATTGTATCTTGACTTTGGACAAATACACTTGCAAGTTTCTCATAATTTAACCATTTATATTTATGGAATTCGGGGATTGCATCAAGGGCGTGGTAGACGTTGAAGCCGTCGATCAAAACGAGGGTTCTCACTTTTTTCTCTTCCCCTAAAAAAAAACCCCGGTGCACGATGGCGACCGGGGGGCCATGGGACATTTCCCATGGGGATAATCACAACGACGTATATATAATATTAGCATCTACATCGGGTTGTCAATAAAAAGTTGCAAGAAAATGATTATTTTATACTTTTTTTTGCCACTTTATACCATTTTTTAACATCGATACAAAGAAAATCCTGTTGTGAAAATTGATGGGACTTCGTAGGTAAAAAGCGTGATTTTGCGTGTTTTCTGTGATGCTCAGTGACACTACTCAGAGAGACAGAAGGGGCCTGCAAGTTATTGATTTTCCTTGCAAACCCCTGATTTTTCATAAAGGCGGCACCCGGACTCGAACCGGGGAATAAAGGTTTTGCAGACCTCTGCCTTAGCCTCTTGGCTATGCCGCCCTCAGAGCGGGAAACGGGATTTGAACCCGCGACTTCAACCTTGGCAAGGTTGCACTCTACCGCTGAGTTATTCCCGCGCTGTTATTCTCTCCGATACCAACAGAGTCAGTAACCTTGAAGATAATCTTTTAAACCAAAGCAACTGTTTTGTCAATGAAAAGCATTGTTCTGTCACTGGGACAGGCTTATTTTTTGAAAAAACCAATAGAAGAAGAGCAGTCCGGACAAAACCGTGAGAGCCAGAGCGATATAGAGCAACGCCATCCCCACTTGGTGACAATCGATGTAAAAATATTCATAATGAAGAAGGAGAGAAATAATGGCTACAATCTGGAAGGCGGTCTTTTTTTTCCCCCAACTTTCTGCCGGTATTATCATCCCTTCTGCCGCCGCAATTCCCCTGAGACCGGTAACGGCAACCTCCCGACAAACGATGACGGCTACGATCCATGCCGGAACGCTGCGAAGAGGGATAAGCATGATAAGACAGACGGTAATGAGGAGTTTGTCCGCCAAGGGGTCGAGGACCTTTCCCAAGCGGGTTACGCTGTTTTGTCTGCGGGCGAGGAAACCGTCTAGAAAATCCGTAAGCGAAGCGACCAGGAAGGAGAGGGCGGCAAATAAACCGACGGTTTTTCCAGGAAACAAGAGCAGGACAAATAAGACGGGAATAAAGGCGATTCGAACAAGGGTGATCGTATTCGGCAGGTTTAGCATTTCATCTACTGTAAATTAGTGCCTGGTCTGCAGCAACATCCATAAGCCTATCGCGCCAAAGGTAAGGTTCGCAATCCAGGCTGAAATAAGCGGATGAATCTCTCCGCTGTAACCGAGGGCAAGACATATATTGAAAAACACCCAAAAGAAAAATCCCACTGAAAAGCTGAGCGTCACCCCGGCCGCAAACCCGCCACGCCGGCCGATGTGTAATGCAAAAGGTATCCCTAAAAGGGCGATAACGAGATTGATAAAGGGTCGAGAGAGCTTGGCGTACATATCCGCACGATATTGCGTGGTATCATACCCTTCCTCGATCGTTTTTTCAATATATTGTTTAAGTTCCTGGTAGCTCATTTCTTCGGGTTCGTGGATCTCTTGCTTAAAAGTCTCCGGAGTCTCCTTAAGAGGGATAGCCGCCTGCTTATGAAATGACGTTTCTATTTTTTGATCTGCGGTAAACGTCCTGGTTGTGACGTTAAGGAATACCCACTGATTGTTATTTTTGTCCCAATCGGCTTCCTTGGCATCAACTCGTTTCGAAAGATGGAAATCATGGTCCACGAAGTATATCGTTACCCCTTGCAGCTTGTTGTCATGATGAGAAAAGAACCTTATGTTATAAATCGCTTCATCCCCACGGTACCATAGCTGGTGTTGCCTGAAGAGGTATTTCCCCTTTCGTCCCCTGATTTCGCTGTATATTGATTTTGCCTTTCGGTTGGCATAGGGAGTTATAAGTTCGTTGCCTATAAGTGATACAAAGCTTGTTATCAAGGCATACGTAAGAATGGGAACCGCCACATGGAACAAGCTGACACCGCTTGCTCTGAGGGCGACGATTTCGAAGTTGCGCGCAAGAATCCCGAGGGTTATGAACGTCGCCAGCAAAACGGCTATGGGAGCTACCGTCAAAAAAATAAAGGGGAATTTGAAAACAAAATATTTGCAGACAGCAAGGAGACTTGCATGATATTTTACAAAAACGTCTAAGCGTTCAAACAGCTCGATGATAAAGAAGAGGCTTGCTGCCACAGCCAGACTGTAGAAAAAGATCTTATTAAATTCTTGAATAATATATCGTGATATAATAGTCATTGGGTTAATGGTAGCATCCTAAGGCGTTCGTTCCTGTGCACCGGCAGCGAGGCCTTTCACTAAGAAAACGTTTCTTTGATTTTGTTGATTGTCTTTTCGCCGATTCCGCGGATTTCCTTCAATTCTTCGAGGGAGAGTATGCCGCCATGGTGCTCCCGATAGGCAACGATAGCGGCGGCTTTGTTTTCTCCTATCCCCAGCTTTAGCATCAGCTCTTCCTTACTTCCCCGGTTAATATCCTGAAGGATGGAATGATGGTCCGGTGCCTCAGGGACTTCTCCTTCCATCAGACCGCGGGTCTTGCTTTTTAGTATTTCAATAACCCATGCCAATTGTTCGAGGAGACGCACCGGCGATTCTGATTGTCCCTTTTTGAAGAGGTAGACTGCGCCTATAAAAAAGAGCGTGTTCGGCATCCACATGGCTACGGGAGGAGAGAGTACCCCGGTGCTGCCGAGATTTTTCCCGAACGAGAAAAGAATATAGTAAAGGAGTATGACGGCTAAGCCGACGACAAAACCATACGATCTCCCTGAGCGAGGAGAGGAAACACCGAGAGGGACTCCCAATAAAGTGAATACCAGACACGCAAACGGAATGGCAAATCGCCCGTGGAGTTCGACGAGGAGAGAAGTGTAATTTTCCCGGTCTCCCTGACGGTGAGTCACTGCGTTTATCAATTCAGGCAGTGACATCTCTTTTCTTTTTTTGGCATGACCCGCTGTTTCCGGTTCGGCGTTTTGGAGATCGAGGTTGAGGTTATAGGTTTTGAAATCTATTTTCTGATACGTTTCTTGTTTGTGGCCAAAACGGTGGATAGCCCCATTTATCAGATGAAGCGTCAAGAGAAGTTCCTGGGATTTAGGCACCAAATATCCTTCTTCAGCTATAATGGTCGCCGCTTCATCAGCTTTTCGGCTGTCGGAGATAAGGACTCCTTTCAAGCGGTTGGTTTTGGGCGCCAAGTGATTGACATAAATCGTCAGGCCTTCAAAATCGGAATTGAAGATTCTTTCCTTGAGTCCGATTTCAGCCTTGTTCCTCGCCACGTCGAAAACGAGTTCTTTCATGGCGTAATTTGCCTTGGGGGCGAGGTATATGGTAAAGAGGTTAGTGATAACGTAAGCCAGGATGGAAACAATAAAGATGGGACGCAGAATTTGCAGGAGACTGATTCCGGACGCTTTGCAGGCAATGACTTCGCCATCCGTCGACATTTTTCCCAAGGTGATGAGAATCCCTAACAGCAGACTTATGGGGATGATAAAGACCAAAAGCGACGGTATGAAGTATCCGATAAAGGTCAGCGTTTCTCCCAATCCGAAGCCTTTGTTGATCACGAGTTCGGTTAATTTGAATATTTGGCTCATGAGAAGCGTCAGGGTAAAGATGAAGATACATACCCCGAAGTTACCGAGCGTTTCGGTAAAGACGTAACGATTAATGATGCCGAGAGGAAATTGAGGGATCTTACCGGTCATGCGCATTTTGACTATTCGCACCGTTGTTCACTCATGTCGCCAGTTGAAGAATGTATAGCAGGATACGCACGGTGCGTCAAGGAGCATGTCTGCCGGAAGGGGGAGAAGGAGTATGAAAGGAGGAAACTGAGGGTGAAAAGGAGGAAAAGATGCCCGTACTGCGGAAGAGAATATTTTGAATACCAAAACCCCATTCCTACTGTCGATGTAATTATCGAGATTGAAAATCAGGGGATTGTTTTGATAAAACGAAAGCACTACCCTCACGGGTGGGCGTTACCCGGAGGCTTTGTGGATTACGGGGAAACGCTTGAGCGGGCCGCGGTACGCGAAGCTCAAGAGGAGACCTCCCTCACGGTCGAATTGCTGCGACAATTTCATGTATATTCAGATCCCCGGAGAGATCCTCGTCACCACACCATAACCGTCGTTTTTATCGCCCGAGCGGAGGGGATCCCTCACGCTGCCGACGATGCTGAGGATGTCGGTATCTTTACCCGGGAATCACTTCCCCATTCGATTGCTTTTGATCATGCAGATATCCTCAATGATTATTTTCGTCAGTGTAACGGTTTGTGACCCCTCGGTTATTCGGGAAAAAGTACGTGAGCAGGGGGTGCGAGGCGATAATGCCAAAAAAAATAAAGAAGAAGCTTGCGGAGGGCTTAGGAATATGGTATAAGACCAACCTCATTAGAGAAGCTGATGAGAAAGCGTAGAGACGACTTAGCTTTTTAAACAAAAGGTGAATCAATGTCGAGGAAATGTGAAATTTGCGGAAAAGGTCCCCAGGTAGGCTTCACGATAAGCCATGCTCATAATAAGACCAAGAAAGTATGGTATCCCAACCTCCAGAAAGTCCGGGTCGGCGAAAGAGGCGCGCGAAAGCGGGTAGTGGTCTGCACCCAGTGCATCCGTTCGGGTTTTTTGAGGAAGGCTTCATCGGGCATAGCTTCGTAATTCACTGCCGTACCCTCAGTACTCTTGTAATCCCTTTTATATTCTGGATTGCCCGGATAATATTCTCCATGTGGGTTACGTTCTTTACCTCCACCTCAAACACGCTGACTCCCCGCTGATGCTGTTTGGTAGAGATGGTGGCTCCCCTTATATTTGAATCTTGTCGGGAAATAGCCCCGGTTATCTCCGCCAGAAGACCTGGTTTATCTTCACTGATGACTTTGATTTTGATTGGATAGGTAGAATCCGTATCGGTGGTCCACTCGGCGGGGACTTGTCTCTCCGGGTCGGTGTCGAGGAGGCGAGGGCATCCGGCAACGTGGATGCTTACTCCTTTTCCCTTGGTGATATAGCCCGTAATGGAATCACCAGGGAGAGGATTACAGCACTTGGCAAAGTTGGTCCATATGTCGTCAAGACCTTTTACCCGAATTTGTCTCGTGGGAGCCTTGGTGGCTGTCTTCTTGACGGTGGATTGCAACTTGTTTTTAAGATCGTGCTGTTTCAACTTTTCCTGGGGTACAAGTTTCAGGAAAAGCTGATTGACGGATACTTTCCCATATCCGATACTCGCAAGGAGGTCCTGGCTCTCATGGAAGCCAAGACTTTCCGCCACCTTCGCAAACTCGCCGCTCTTAAAAACTTTCATAAAGTTGAGATTATACTTTTTGAAGGCCCGCTGGCAGGCGTCCTTTCCCTGTTGAATGTTGATGTTGCGCTCTTCGAGTCTGAGCCACTGACGGATCTTGGTTCGAGATCGGGATGTTTTGACGATTTTGAGCCAGTCTTTTCGCGGTCTCTGATGGTTTGCGGTAATGATTTCTATTGTATCGCCATTTGAAAATTCATAATCTATCGGGACCATGCGTGAGTTTACCCGGGCGCCCACACATCGATTACCGACATCGGTGTGAATGCTGTATGCGAAATCGATTGGTGTGGCGCCGCGCGGGAATGCCTTTACCTCTCCCTTGGGAGTGAAAACATATACCTCCTCCGGGAAAAGGTCGGTTCGAAAGGTCTCCATGAATTCTCGCGGATCTTTGAGATCCTGCTGCCACTCCAATATTTGGCGGAGCCAGGAAAATATTTGATCGTCGCGCTTGTCGATCTCTCTCCCCTCTTTATATCTCCAATGGGCGGCGATGCCCTCTTCAGCGATCCTGTGCATCTCGGGAGTGCGGATCTGGATTTCCATTCTCTCGCCGTAAGGCCCAATGACCGTGGTATGGAGGGATTGATACATGTTCGCTTTCGGCATGGCGATAAAGTCCTTAAACCTTCCGGGGACAGGCTTCCACACGGAGTGAATGACGCCCAAAGCCTCGTAGCAGTCTTTGATGGAGCCGACGATGATCCGGAATGCAATCAAATCCTGGACTTGATCGAAATCGATCTTTTGGCTGATCATCTTTTTGTAGATACTGGGATAATGCTTTACCCGTCCCTTTATTTCTTCACTGAGAGCAATGTGGATCAGTTTTTCCGAAATTGTTTTCTTGATCTTTTCTATATAGTAATCGCGCTCTTTCTGTTGGGCTTTGACTTTTTGGTCCAGGGAATTAAATTCAGCCGGGTGGAGGTACTTGAATGCTAAGTCTTCGAGTTCCGATTTTATCCAGTCAATTCCTAGGCGATTGGCAATGGGAGCATAAATATCGAGAGTCTCTTGAGCGACGATCTTTTGTTTTTCCGGGGACAGGAAGACCAGCGTCCTCATATTATGGAGACGATCCGCCAGTTTAATGAGAATCACGCGGATATCTTTCGCCATCGACAGGAGCATTTTTCGAAAGTTTTCCGCTTGTTGTTCTTCGGTGCTTCTAAAATTGAGTTCACTCAATTTAGTCAGTCCGTCCACGAGCAATGCTATCTCGGCTCCGAAAAGCTTCTGAATCTCGTTGATGCTCGTAGCCGTATCCTCAATGGTATCGTGCAACAGACCGGTAGCGACAGAGATTTCATCCAATTTCATTTGGGTGAGAAGAGAGGCGACTTGTAGTGGATGAATAAGATAGGGCTCCCCCGAAAGTCGTGTTTGCCCCTGATGAACTTTGGCGGAGAAGATATATGCTTTTTGGATGAGTTCGGTGTCCGCACCCGGGAAGTACAACAGAAGGGTCTCGACAATGTCCTTTATTCGGATGATTTGAGGAGTTTTGCCGTCAGGGGGAACTCCGCTTCCGGCGGATGTGGTATTTGAAGACAAAGGGAACGATCCCATGAATAATCCTTTGATCTTTTTCTTTAAATCAGCAATTGCTGAAGTGGTTTTTAATATGCGTCCCTATTTTTTCACAGTCTACCAGTTCGACTGTGCCGGATGTTCGATATTTTACCTCCACCTTACCCTGAGCAAGAGTGCGGCGGCCCACGGTAATACGCAAGGGGATGCCGAGCAAGTCCGCGTCCTTGAATTTGATTCCCGGCCGTTCATCCCGGTCGTCGAGCAGCACTTCCACGCCTTCCGCGCCCAGTTGATTATAGATCCGAAAAGCGACGTTTCGCAGATCATCATCATTGATCTCTATGGGAAGGATGAGCACGTGGTAAGGAGCCAGGGTATGAGGAAACACTATTCCGTCTTTATCATGATGCTGTTCGATGGCCGCGGCCACCGTTCTTCCCACTCCGATGCCATAACATCCCATGACGATGAAATTTTCCTTTCCGTCCCGATCCAAATAGGTCGCATGCAGGCTTTTGCTGTATTTTATTCCGAGTTTAAAGATATGGCCGACTTCTATCCCTCTTCTCATGCGGAGCTGATTACCGCAGCGCACACACGGATCGTCTTCGAGGGCCGTTCGTATATCAGCAAATCGGATTACCGTGTAATCGCGGGGGGTGTTGACGTTTTTGCAGTGTGTGTCTTGTTCGTTACCACCGGTGACCATATTGAGGCACCCTCTCAGACTATTGTCTGCGTAGATGGGAATGCGGAGACCCACGGGGCCGGCAAATCCCCGGGGTGAGCCGGTAACCTTTTCTACCGTACCGTCATCAGCCAGCGCCAGGTATTCACAGTTCAGGAGATTCTTGAGTTTCACTTCATTGATTTCATGATCTCCCCTCACCAGGCCGGCAACCGGCCCCTGGTCGGTTTCAAAGATCAAGGTCTTGATGAGATCGTGCGGAGGGACCCCCAAAAATCCGGTGACTTCCTCAATGGTTTTTTTTCCGGGTGTGGACACTCTTTCCAGTTTCTTCAGCGTTTCGTTTCGGGAAGGTGCGTCCGGTGGTTTGATTTCAGCCTTTTCGAGGTTGGCACCATATCCACACGACGAGCAATATACAATGACGTCCTCCCCGGAATCGGCAAGCACCATGAATTCATGAGAGAAGCTTCCTCCAATCGAGCCGGTATCAGCCTCCACCGCGCGAAACTCCAGGCCGCACCGTTCAAATATTCGGGTATAGGCTTGGTACATTTTGCGGTAGGATTCTTCCGCCCCGGCTTCGTCCCGGTCAAAACTGTAAGCATCTTTCATAACGAATTCCCGCGCTCGCATGATTCCGAAACGGGGCCGGATTTCGTCTCTGAACTTGGTTTGAATCTGATAAAGGGTCAAGGGAAGTTCTCGATATGATTTAACTTCACGGCGAACCAAGTCGGTGATGACTTCCTCATGGGTGGGACCCAAACAGAAATTCCGGTTGTGTCGGTCCGTGAATCGAAGCAGCTCTTTTCCATATAGTTCCCAGCGGCCGCTTTCCTCCCAGATTTCGGACGGTTGAACCGCGGGGAGCGTGACCTCCTGTCCGCCGATTCGGTTCATCTCTTCGCGAATAATTGTTTTCACTTTTTGGAGAACCCGTTGCGCCAACGGAAGATAGGAGTAAATTCCCGTTGCCAGCTTCCGAATCATGCCGGCCCGCAGCATCAGCTGGTGACTCACTATTTCCGCATCTGCCGGAATTTCTTTTAGCGTCGGTATCAGTGCGTTTGAAAACAGCATCTATTTTTCCTCCTTTACTGACTCCACATCTTCAAGCCATTCGTAGGTTTTACCTTTGGGAAGACTCCCCGCGATCAGCAAGTAGTAGTCTCGTTCAAGTTTGCCGTTAGACGCAACCTTACTGGGTACGTAGCTTCTTCCTTGAGCCAACAAGACCGGTTTGACCGTCAGCCTGGTCTGCGTTTCGCTTATTGCCGTGTAGAGGATATTGACCCGCGCCTGCCCTCCGTAAAAGGAAGAAGGCTCGGCGATAACCTCTCTAAATGATGAACCGCCGAAGATTTCGACAACCACTATCAAACGGGATTCCTTATCGAGAATGTCAATGTGGACCCCTTTATCAACCAGGGCCTCGATGCTTGATTTCCAAAGTGTCTCAATCGGTTCGTCAATTACCCACGAGTTCTCAACCGGCTTGGGAAGCATCGGCGGTTTGGGTGTTTTGCATCCTGCCCCAAGTAAGCAGAGAATGCCGAGAATAAGAAACCCGGCTGTTGTCGAGAGGCTTACGGATCGAGATATCATCTTTCATCTCCACATGGCTGCGATTACTAGTGATTGGCGAAGATCGCTCAATCGTCGGTACTCCCACTGTGCGGGTCTTGTAACCCAGCAAGGAAGGATCGAGTGTGTTCGATTCGGTCCTCCATAGGGGGGTGGGAAGAGAGCAAGACGATCCCTTCCCCGTTGCCTTCCTCTTCGCGCAACCTAATAAGCTTTTCAAAAACGCTGATCGTGGCCTCGGGGTCGTAGCCGGCATGGTACATCTCCTGTAATCCCAGTTCATCGGCTTGGTATTCATAGGTTCGACTGTATCCTTGGTAGACGATGACCGAGGCAAGTTGAGCAACTGTTTGACCAACATCGGCAATGATATCTCCCCCCGCACTCGCTATGGGGGGAAGTCCTGCGATAATGGCGGCTATATCGATGACGGTGAGCGGTTTCGAGATCTTTTGCGCCGTGTACCAGGCTTTGATTGAATGGCGGGCGCATACATGGCCGATCTCGTGTCCCAGGATTGCGGCGAGTTCGTCCTTGCTCTCCAATTTGTCCAGGAGCCCTATGGTGATGTAAACGAATCCCCCGGGTGCGGCAAAAGCATTAACCGTCTCGGTATTAAGGATTCTGAAGTTAAAGTCCAAATCAGGGCGAAGAGACTTATCCACCAAGGAGTTCCCTATGGCCGACACCTGAGCAGTTAATCGCTCATCTTTAAGCACCGGAAATTCACTGCAAACAACCGCATCGACATAATAGCCGAATTTTACTTCATCCTCTACCGGCAGGAGCTGGGCATCCGCCTCAGGCCTGATCTCTTTGGTGCTTGCCGAACAACCATAAAACAGTGAAATAGAGACGACGCACAGGGCGGACAGCCCCATCCGAAGGTGCTTTCTCCGATGTGCTGTTTGATCGCGGAACATCATGACGGGACCTCCTCATCCTGTTTATATACCGTCTCCCCCATAGCCACAAAGAGTCCCTTTCGTCGATGAATCATTGGAAGTTTTTGACCTCTTCCAAAAGCCGATCAACGAAATCGTTGCATGATACGCGGTCGACGGGCTGACCTTTCTTAAAGAGCAAACCCGACTTCTTGCCGCAGGCGATGCCGATATCGGCCTCTCGGGCTTCTCCGGGCCCGTTCACGACACAGCCCATCACCGCAACCGTGACCGCTTTCCTGACTGTTTCGAGACCTCGCTCCAGTTCGGTGACAATGGGAACCATGTCGATTTGACAGCGTCCGCAGGTGGGACAGGATATAATGTCAGGGCCGACGGTGCGGAGTTTCAATGATTGCAGTATCGCGAAACCGACCTTCACTTCGTCGAGGGGAGGGCCGGTAAGAGAAACCCGAATGGTGTCTCCGATTCCCTCTGCCAGGAGGATACCGATTCCCAGGACCGATTTAACGATGCCCCGCAACGAAGGGCCTGCCTCGGTAATCCCCAGGTGAAGAGGGTAGTCGGTCTGGGCGGCAATCGCCCGATAAGCCTCCACGGTGGAGAAGACATCCGAAGCCTTGAGGGATATCTTAATAAGATGAAAATCGTGTTTTTCCAGGAGCCGTACATGGCGAAGGGCGCTTTCAACCAGCGCCTGCGGGGTGGGATGCCCGTATTTATCGAGCAGGTCTTTCTCCAGGGACCCGGCATTCACGCCGATCCGGATCGGAACCGCGAGGCTGGCAGCCTTCCTTACAACCTCGGCTACTTTCCGTTCCGTTCCGATGTTGCCGGGATTGATGCGGAGCCCGTCAATACCCGCATCAAGCGCCATGAGGGCAAGTCTGTGTTGAAAGTGAATATCGGCGATCAAAGGAATGGAAATACCGGCCCTTATTGTCTCCAACCCCCGCGCTGCCCTTTGATCGGGAACCGCCACCCGGACAATATCGCAGCCCGCTTCCTCCAGTTCATGAATCTGATGGATGGTTGCGAATACGTCGCGAGTGTCCGTTTTCGTCATGGACTGGACTGATATGGGGGCTTTCCCGCCGACAGACACGCTGCCGATATGAAAAGATCTAGTCTGATGCCGCTTCATTACCTTTAATCCTTAAGCTTCCCACGACATGATTCAGGTTCTGGATGTCTTTGGCGTGAAGGTAGTCTCGAATACCGTTAATAATGTCGATACAGATTGAGGGGTTGATAAAATTCGCTGTTCCCACCTGAACGGCGTGCGCCCCGGCGATAATGAATTCCAAGGCGTCTCGCGCGGAGGCGATACCCCCCATCCCGACCACCGGTATGGTTACTTTGCGGGCAACCTCCCAAACCAACCGGAGTGCGAGCGGCTTGATTGCGGGACCGGAGAGACCACCGGTTATCGTGGACAGAAAGGGCGTTGCGGTCTCAACATCGATTGCCATACCGACAAACGTATTGACGAGTGAAATGGCGTCGGCACCGGCATCCTGAACTCGTCGGGCAACTTCTGAAATATCCGGGGCGTCGGGAGTAAGTTTTACCAGTAACGGCAGCAAAGTCGCCTTGCGTACTCTCGCGGTAAGCATTTCCGCCTGCCCGGGATCTCTTCCGAACATTATCCCGCCGGCCTTGATGTTCGGACAAGAGATGTTAACCTCGATGCCGGCTATCCCCTCGACAGCGGAAAGGCGACGAGCTACCTGGGCGTATTCTTCGATCGTATTACCGAATATGTTTGCGATAACGGCGACATCATAGCGGCGGAGATCCGGCAGTTTCTCGGTGATGAACGCTTCAACTCCGATGTTCTGAAGTCCGATGGAATTAAGCATGCCCCCCGTGGTTTCCATAATGCGGGGAGGAGGGTTGCCGTTGCGGGGATGAAGCGATAATCCCTTTACGACAATCCCGCCGAGTTCGTTTAAATCCAGATAGTGAGAATATTCAAGCCCATAGCCGAACGTTCCTGAGGCCGCCAGCACAGGATTTTTCAGGGTGAGCTTGCCAATTTTCGTCGTTAGATCGGCCATACGAGGTCTTTGCTTTCAAACACCGGTCCCTCGACGCATACCCTTCCATAGTATTCGTTGTCCGGGCCGGGAGTTCGGTGATTTCGAAGTTTGACCGCACACCCGAGACACACGCCAATGCCGCAGGCCATGCGGGATTCAAGTGAAACCTGACAGGGAATGCCGTAGCGGTCGGCAATTCCGGCTACCGCCTCAAGCATGGCTGAAGGGCCACAGGCAAAACACACAGTGCCGTTACCCTTCTTCGGAAGATCCTTTGCCAGGAATCGGTCGAGACGATCGGTTACAAAACCATGGTAACCGGTGCTGCCATCGTCGGTTGCCGGGTGGAACGAGATCTCGCGAGTTTTCAATTCCTCTTCAAAAAGCAGGTGGGATTTGGTTTTCGCTCCCGCAAAGACGTGAATATTGTGACAGTTGGTGTCAATCAACCGGTGAGTAAGTCCCCGGAGGGGAACAATTCCCATGCCACCGGCGACGATCAGGAATCGACGACTTGGGTCGGGGATGGTAAAGCCGTTTCCTAACGGCCCCAGTACCTCCAGTCTGGTATCCGGAGTCATACCCGACATGATCCCGGTACCATAACCGACAACTGCATAAAAAATTTCCAACGCCTTTCCCCGCACCGTTTCCGTTACGTACGCTGCAAACGGTCTTCGCAGCAATGGATCATACCTATCTCCCACCCGCAACATTATGAACCGGCCCGGCTCTACATCGAACTCTTCAGAGATGCCGGAAAGGACCATCCGGAAACAATGAGGGGCAATTCGTTTATTTGAAAGCACGGTAACAGGGGTACTTTTCATATCAGTTCTTTGGCGGCGGTAGCGAGGAACCGTTGCTCGCAATCCGATTTCTCATTTACCGCTGGTGATGACCGAAAGAATCGGTTCAGATCAAGCTCCATGATCAGCGCATCCTCACCGGTATCTCGGTAATACCGCGGTCTGACGCCTG
>JAFGRE010000190.1 GCA_016935335.1 Deltaproteobacteria bacterium | reverse complement strand
GAGAAATGGAAATAAGACCGCTTATTGATTCCGACCGGGACGAGATTTGCCGAATTCTGGGTGAGGTGGCTGTCTTTAACGCGCAAGAGATTTGGGTAGCCATCGAACTCATCGATGAAGTCCTTGGGCATCCCGACGGAGAAGAGTATTATATTTTTTGTTCCCTCAATAAAGGAAACCAGATTACCGGATATGTGACTATCGGGCCGATTCCATTAACCGACGGCTGCTATGACTTGTATTGGATTGCTGTGGACAACAAATACCGTGGCAGGGGTGTGGGTGGAGAGCTGCTGGCGTGGTCGGAAAATTATGCCATGAGCAAGGGGGCCCGGCGGATTTATGTCGACACGTCCTCTACGCCGGCCTACGACCCGGCACGGCTTTTTTATGAAAAACACGGGTACCGCGTTGAATGCCTCCTGAAGGATTTTTATCGATTGGGGGATCACAAGATAGTGTATAGCAAGGATTTGCCTTTAGCGACCCCGGAGAAGAAGGGGAGACAGAAGCCAACGGCGACACTTGTGGTGTCAAGGTAGCAGCATCTACGGGATGTCAGGTATGCACAGGGTGATAAAGATATTCTCGATAGTCTCTATTTCTCTCGGACTCCTGGTCGCGATCTCTTCGGTTGGGCTTTGTGTTGAAGGGAATAACCCTCCTCAGGCACCGGTGCCGAGTGATTGTACGCTCCTGGAGGCGGTAATGTGTGAGGAGGTAAGCGCTCAGAGCCCTAAGAATCAGTCGACGGTTTTCTCGATAGCCCTGGGGGAAATTTCGTGCTTCACTCTGTTTGGTTCGGTTAGTAAAGAGACGGTGGTCTATCACTATTGGTTCCGCCGTGATACGCTTATCAAGAGGATTCAGCTTCACCTCAACCCACCCCGGTGGAGAACCTTCAGCAGCATCGAGCTGCGGGAAGCGGATAAGGGGCCATGGCGGGTTGAGATACGTGACCGGAATGGAATTGTTATGGAAATCCTGCGCTTCAGTATAACGGATTGATCGCCTATGAGTAAGATAATGCTTTTTCTGTTAACGATCCGTTGGCAGGATGTTGTCGATATCTCGCTTAATAGCTACATTCTGTTTCGATTGTATGTGATTTTCAGGAATACCAATGCCTTTCGGGTCATGATCGGTTTCCTGTTTCTCTGGTTTTTTCAGAGAATCGCAATTTCCCTGGGGTTGATTTTGACCAGTTGGGCGGTCCAGGGAATAACCGCCGCAGCTGCTCTGATCATTATTGTGGTTTTCAGAAAGGAAATCCGGTCGATTCTGCAAACGCGGAATTTCAAAACCATTCTCTGGGGATTTCCGCGAAGATCAATCACGACTCCGGTTGATCTTGTGGCGGAAACCGTCCATGAATTGGCCCAAGAGAAAACCGGAGCTTTAATTGTAATTCCTGGTAATGAGGAACTAAAAGAGGACGTCCATAGCGGCATACCATGGCAAGGGTTGGTTTCGAAAGAAATGCTCAAAAGCGTTTTTTGGCTGGATAGTCCCGTCCATGATGGGGCCGCGATTATTAGAGGGGATCGCGTCATCGAGGTAGGTGCGGTGCTTCCCCTGTCACAACGCAAAGATTTGCCATCGTATTACGGAACGCGGCATCGTGCGGCGGCAGGACTGGCCGAAAGCACAGACGCATTAGTGATTGTTGTCTCTGAAGAAAGAGGAAGTATAACCATCGCCAAGGGTTCGCGCATTCATACCATAAAGCGGCAGGAGGACCTGGCAAAGATTTTGCGCCAGCATATGGGAAGTGGGGAGAAAGAGAAGGGTAGTGTGAGGAGGGAGAAAATTGAACTGACCGCGGCAGCGATGGTTTCGGTTCTTTTTATCGTAGGCATGTGGTTTGGTTTCACCCGGGGATTGGATACATTGATAACAGTAGAAATCCCCGTGGAGTACATGAACAGAAATGCCAAGATGGAGATTGTTGATACCTCGGTCAATTCTCTGCGCCTGGACCTCAGCGGTTCACGGGCTATAGTGAATTCCATTCGGCCGGAACAGATAAGGGTCCGATTGGATCTGGGTGATGCGGCGGTGGGCAAGAATAGACTGGCGGTGACCTCCGAAACAATTGACCTGCCGCCCGGCGTAGTATTAAAAAAAGTTGAGCCTTCTGTTGTTGAGGTAGTGCTTGATGTCCCCATAAGAAAAGTGTTGCCGGTTCAGGTTGTATGGACGGGTCGGCTCGGTGATCATTTGATAATGAGAAGATTGGAAGTGGAACCTGAGAAGATTGAAGTAATTGGGGGCAGCAGAATTCTCAATGAGACTTCGACCGTATACACGGATGCCATTCCCCTAGACGTTATCGATAAGGCAGGGATGCGAACCGTAACCGTGGGCGTCTTTCTTAATCCGCCGACTTTAACCTTTGCGCCCGGGTCAAAGGGCTCGGTTACCGTAAAGTACTACGTGGAAGAGAGGAAAGCGAGCGGATCCTAAACCGAGCGAGCGGGCCACGGGTTTAACAAATGTGCCCTATGATACCCTATGGTAGACACTAAAGCAGTGGTTTTGCATTCCTCGGGGCGCGGGAAACGCTGATGGTATCAGAGATGCTGACAGGCAAACGGAAGGGAAACGGGGAGGGAACGATGGGGACGTTTGCGGGTGTTTTCACTCCAAGCGTCCTCACTATTCTCGGAATTATTCTCTTTTTGCGTTTAGGTTTTGTCGTCGGCAGCGCCGGTTTGGGACGTGGTTTGCTGATCATTGGATTGGCAAACTGTATTTCGATTCTCACCACTATTTCACTCTCCGCAATAGCAACGAATCTAAAAGTCAAACGGGGAGGAGATTACTACCTTATTTCGCGTACCCTGGGAGTGGAGTTCGGGGGGGCAATCGGGATCGTTCTCTTTCTTGCCCAATCGGTATCGATCGCGTTTTACTGCATTGGATTTGGCGAAGCTGTCTGCCATCTTCTCCCCCAAGAGACTCTCTTTTCCGCCCCGATCATGGCTGCGGGCGCAGTTGCATTGCTTTTTGTCTTTGCCTGGCTCGGCGCTGATTGGGCAACCAAGTTTCAGTATGTGGTAATGGGCATTTTGATCGGTGCGCTTCTTTCCTTTTTTTCCGGAGGAATTGTCCATTGGGATGGGGCCCTGCTGAGCCGGAACTGGAGCCATCCCGCTTCGGGAGGGGATTTCTGGATGCTCTTTGCTATTTTCTTCCCGGCGGTAACCGGATTTACCCAGGGCGTCAGCATGTCGGGGGATCTGAAGGACCCGGGCAAAAGTCTTCCCTTCGGTACCTTTGCAGCGGTTGGTATTTCAATGGCGATATATTTTGGAAGCGCCATTGTATTCGCTGCGACCCTTCCCTCTGAAATCCTCATTGCAGACTTTGGCGCCATGAAGCAGGTTGCTTCATTTGATCTTTTTATTGTCGCCGGTGTCATCGCCGCGACACTTTCTTCGGGGATGGCCTCCTTTCTTGGCGCTCCGCGGATTCTTCAGTCAATGGCCCAGGATAGAATCTTTCCGGTTCTTCTTCCCTTTGCTCAAGGTTCGGGAGCGACTGCCAACCCTCGGCGCGGTGTTTTGCTGTCGGCGGGAATTGCCTATGCCACGATCTGTCTGGGAGAGTTGAATATCATTGCTCCGATTGTATCAATGTTTTTTTTGGTTTCCTACGGCCTTCTTAATTATGCAACCTATTATGAAGCCAGAGCTTCGAGCCCCTCGTTTCGTCCGCGATTCCGGTGGTTCGACAAACGGTTGAGCTTATCGGGATGTGTCGTTTGTCTCGGGGCAATGCTGGCGATTGATATCTTCGCCGGTCTGATTGCGGTTAGCATTCTCTTTTCTGTTTTTCAGTATCTTAAACGCACCGCGGGTCCTTCGCGTTGGTCCGACAGCAGCAGGTCTTTTCATCTGCAACAGGTGAGAGAACACCTTTTGGCGGCGGCGGCGGAACCGGAGCATGCTCGTGACTGGCGGCCGCAGCTGCTGGCGTTCTCCGATCATGCTAGGCGCCGTGGGTGGTTATTGAAATTTTGCGAATGGATTGAGGGTGGCAGCGGCCTTACGTCGGTGGCGAGAATCCTAGCGGGCGAAGGAATAAAGATGCTTAAATTGAGAGATGATGCCGAGGCCGAGTTGCGCGCCGACATAGCAAAGCATAATTCAAAAGCTTTCCCCCTGGCTCTGGTAAGTCCGAACATCCCCGAGGGCATCCACACTTTAGTCCAGGCATTTGGAGTCGGGCCGCTTCGTGTCAATACCGCTGTTTTTAACTGGGTGGAACATCTTCCCGGCCGATTTTTCGGTCTCGGTGAAGAACGGTACGGCAATTTCCTGAGGTCGGCTTTTAGATTCGGCTGCAATATAATTGTGCTTGATGTCAAGGAAGAAGAGTGGGCGACGCTTGATACGTTACCGCCGAAGGATCGTCGAATTGACGTGTGGTGGTGGGGTGATGCGACAAGCCAGCTTGTTTTGCTTCTTGCTTACCTGATGAAAAGGAGTGAGGACTGGGATGGCGCAAAAATACGTGTGCTGGCTGCGGACTATGAAAGAAAGACCAAAAAGGCTAAAGAAGAACTCAAAACAAGAATGGAAGAAGTACGCATTGAAGCCGAACCGAAGGTTATCGTCAACGCACGTGCGGAAACAATCAAAAAAGAATCTGGAGACGCTACGATAGTATTGTTGCCTTTTCGGTTGCGAGGCAATCAGGTGCTTGGCCCCTTTGGGGATAAGATAGAGGATCTTCTTCCCGCACTTCCCATGACCGCCTTGGTGCTGGCTGCAGAAGACATCGATCTGGAAGCTGAACCTGAAGACGGTAAGGCCGGAGAAACCGCGCGGCTTCTTGATGAACTCAGTGATTCCGAGAGAAAGTTGCGGGAAGCGGAAAAAGAAGCCTCGAAAGCTTTAGAGACGGCGGAAGAGCAGATTGCCGAGAGAAAGATTGCCGTGGTGTCGGGAGACGAAAAGGAAGCTCAGGATACAGACAAAGCAAAGGGAGAGGCTGAGAGAGCCGCGCGCAAGGCTGCAAAAGCGAAAGCAAAATTTGGTGAAGCGGTTCGAAAAGCCAAGGCTGCTGGCGTTGACTTAGCCCGGGATAAAGAGGCATCACATGATTCCGGGTATAGGAAAGAGTGAACCATTCAAAAGGACGCTCTTCACACACGCTGAATGATGAACGAAGATAATTGGCGGGAAATATCAAGGACGAAGATGATGAATGAGATACTGCTAGGGATGCTATTTTTGGGGATGGTGGGATCATCGGAACGGTTTATTCATAAATGAGCGGCACTAATGCAAATATGGTGATGAAGCAAGGGAAATGTTGTATGATGCTGTAGGAAATCCACCGTTTTGATTTTGGCCGGGTCTGTTTATGAAGGAGGAAGCCTTTCCTCCATAGGCATGTGCTCTTATGGATAATCGAATCGGGGTCTCAAGACCTGCTCAGATATTAATGACCGTCGCCGCTTTGGTTGTCGTGGTAGCCGGCATGCGTGCTGGAAAAGCGATCATCGTTCCGTTCTTGTTGGCCGCATTTATCGCGATTATCAGCGCCCCTCCACTTTTCTGGCTGAGACGGAGGAGAATACCTTCCGGTATTTCTCTTGTGATTGTTATGGGGGGCGTAGTCTCCATCGCGGTGGTGATGGCCGGTCTGGTGGGATCGTCGGTAAACGATTTTACCGGCAAGCTGCCCGTATATCAGACAAAACTCAGCCAGCAAACTGCCAGCGTAGCGTCATTGTTGGGCAAAATCGGGCTTGACGTTTCTACGATTGATTTCAATGAAATACTCAATGCCGGCGCCGCCATGAAGCTTGTGGCCACGGTGCTGAATGAGCTGGGGGGTGTGCTCACCAATGGTTTTTTGATTTTTCTTACGGTCATCTTCATGCTTTTGGAGGCGTCGAGCATCCCGGATAAATTCCATGCCATTTCCCCGGATCCGGAGCCGTCCCTGGCAAGACTCCACACGGTTAGCACCAACGTCAATCGCTACATGGCCCTTAAGACCTGGGTAAGCCTTGCCACCGGGGGATTGGTTGCGGCTTTTCTTGGTCTTTTGGGAGTTGACTACCCGCTTTTATGGGGGCTGTTCGCGTTTCTCTTGAATTACATCCCCAGCATCGGTTCTATTCTCGCTGCCATCCCGGCGGTGCTTCTCGCAATCGTTCAGTACGGCCTTTTAAGGGGACTCGTCGTGGCGGGCGGCTACGTGATCATAAATCTGGTTATGGGTAATGTGATTGAACCGCGCTTTATGGGGAAGGGCCTGGGGCTTTCCACGCTGGTTGTTTTCCTTTCCTTGTTGATCTGGGGATGGATTTTGGGGCCGGTGGGGATGCTTCTTTCGGTACCCTTAACCATGACGGTGAAAATCGCCTTGGAAAGTTCCGAGGAAACCAGGTGGATCAGCGTTCTCCTGGGACCGGCGCAAGAGGTTTCGCGCAAGAGTACCCAGGCCCGGGGAACAGTTTTGAAACGATCTGAACGAAAATAGGAAACAACTTCTTTTCCCTTGCGGTGATAAATAGCGTCTACGGTGTTGTTTCTTTATCCCGAGGGATGTCTTGACCCGAATCAGAGGGCGTGTCTGGGAGAGTATCGAAGGTCACATTCCCGTCTTGGTCATATGCTTGTCTGGAGACGCGTTCTCCGTTCTCGTAGGCATCAACACAATGGAGGGTTCCGCTGCTATAATAGAGTTTAGATGCGCCGTTGAGGAGGCCGTTGTTGTAGTTTGATTCGGCTCGCAGGGTGCCG
>JAFGRE010000189.1 GCA_016935335.1 Deltaproteobacteria bacterium | reverse complement strand
GCTGGCGGTTAGAAATGTGAGGGTGGATCACCTGGCAACGGCTTTAGCCACGGCGAATTACCTCTTTTTGATTCCGGCGGTATTGCTTACCTTATTGGTATATTGGTTTCGGGCCGTCAGATGGCGGTACATGTTGATCCCCATAAAACCGGTTCACGATTCGCAGTTGTTCACCATTACGATGATCGGATTCATGGCCAACAATATCCTGCCGGTGAGGATCGGTGAACTGGTGCGTGCCTATCTGCTGGGTAAAAGGGAGAACCTGAGCAAGAGTCTGTCTCTTGGTACCGTCGTTGTTGAGCGTCTGTTAGACAGCCTTACCATTATGTCGCTCTCAGTTCCATTCGTCCTCTTTTTTGCCTTTCCCCCCTGGGTAAAACAGGTGGGAATCGTTTTTCTGGTAATTTATGCGGGAGTCATATCGCTTCTTCTCCTTCTTTACTTTTTTTCCGAAAAAATTACGAGGGTTTTGGAGAGACTGCTTTCTCCCATCTCGCCCGCTTTTTCCGATCGGATCGAACACATTGTTGACTCGTTTTGCCAAGGGCTTACATTATTCAAGTCATGGCGGCAAGTGTTTTGGATTCTCGTCTACTCGTATTTCATTTGGGTGGGAGCATCCCTCATCGTGATGTTGATTCTTTATTCCTTCCATTTTATCGTTCCCTTGTATGCGCCTTTCTTTATGTTGGCGATGATAACCCTGGGGGCGTCAATACCGTCTTCTCCGGGGTTTGTGGGAACGCTCCAATTCTTTTGCGTCGCCGGTCTTGCGTTTTTTGGGATTCCCGAAGGAGAGTCATTGGGATTTTCCATTGTTTACCATGCCAGTCAGTATGTTCCTATTACCGTGCTGGGGCTTTTTTTTATGTGGAAAGGACATCTGCGGTTTAAAGAACTCCCCAAAGAAAAATAGAAGCTTGCCCTTCGCGTTACCTCTAAAATCATACGATACCTGGCCTGCTTTTCAGTCGTTCCGGATTCATTTTTCGTTAAACCAAATATCCTCGTGATCGTCTAAGAAAACAGGTTGGGGAACCACCGGCGGTTTAAATCCGGGACGTATCCCCAGACAATTCCTCCCGTCTCCGGGTTTTGGGGACGGGAGAACACAGTCAGGAGGTGCAATGATGGCACGACATCTGGTGATATTACTATTTATCGGTGCGATGGTGGCGGGGTGTGCGGGAACCGGGTATAATACCCAGAAAGGGGCGGCTATCGGAGCAGGAATAGGTGCGCTGGCGGGCCAAGCGATCGGGCATGATACTGAAGCAACACTGATCGGGACTGCCGCGGGAACATTACTGGGCGCCATAGCCGGCAATGCCGTGGATCAACAAGCAGCCTATTCTCAGCTGTATCGCCAACGGGTGCGGGCGTATCCCCCGCCGGCGTATGCGATGTCTGCCGATGAAAGTCCTCCGGGAGAGTGGATCGAGGTACGGGGTAGATGGGTTGGGGGCCGGTGGGTACCGGCTCATCGCGTGTGGGTTCCGGTCAACCCGTAGCAAAATGTGAAGGCGATCGACCCTCGCTTATTATACCGGAGGCAAATCTGGATCATCTTCCGGGGGAGCGGGTGATGCCTGCTGAATCCGGAGGGCGTCAATCCTGTCCAGGGGTTTTTCCAACTGACGCCTCCGGGTGGTGATGAGGGATTCGTATTCCTTCTGGGTCTCGCTGATTCGCTTTCCCAGGATTTCCAACTTTTTCAGAAACTCTTCCCATTGCTTCTTGAAGTTTCCCAACAGTGACAAGATTTCGCGAGAGGTCTGAGTGAGCGTAAAGTTATCAATGGCCTGTCGAATGACCGCCAAAACAGCAAAGAGGGTAATGGGGGAACAAAAGATAACCTTATTTCTGATTCCCGCCTCAAAAAGAGAGGGGTCCTGTTCATGAATATAGTTGTAGATCTGTTCATTGGGGATGAAGAGGATGACACAATCCACGGTGTTGTCATCTACATTGATATAATCGCGGGTTGTCACCTCTTTAAGTTTTGCTTTAACATCCCGGAGAAACGCTGTGCGAAAGCGTACCTTGTCGGTTTCTGCCGCGGCTTCGAGAAATTTCAGATAGTTGTCTAAAGGAAACTTCACATCCATGTTTAACCTGAGTTTATCGGGCAACAAAAACGTGAAGTCCGGCCGAGTCCCGGCGCCTTCGAGCATCCTCTGTTTCACATAATTGATGTTTTCCACGAATCCGGCACGGTGCAGAATGTCCTCGGCCATACGTTCGCCCCACTGGCCACGGGCTTTCGTACTTGCCAACGCTTCCCGAAGGGTATTGGTTACGCGTGTCAATTCCGCGGTCTGTTCACTTGCGGTCTTGAGCTGATTGGAAAGCTCACCGAATTTTTCCACCCTGTCCTTCTCAAGACTTCTCATGAGGGTGGAGACATTCTCCATTTCCGTGGTAACACGCCGCAATTGCTGATCGATAAGCCCTTTCTTTGCTTCCAGTTCTTTTACGCTTGCGTCCCGTTCGCTGGCCAACTTCGTCTGCGCAAGTTTCAAAAATTCTTCCGTGGATTTTGAAAGGGCATCAAGGGAGAGACTGCCGAAGCTTGCCTTTACGTTTTCGATAACCGCATCCCGTTCTTCTCTCCGCAGTGCTTCGGTCACCTGAAAAAGTTCTTCCGCAAGGTCTTGAGCGGTCTTCGCCTGGATTATTCTCAAAAGATAGGCGGCAGCCAAACCCAGCAAAAATCCGGCAACAAGAGCTATAAGTAACGGGAAAACGTTCATATGCTGATACTCATCTGAGTGCGCCCGGCCTTACGGATGTCCAAATGTCATATGTTGGACTTCAACCCCTTCTATTTGATTAAGCATGGTGGTCATTTCGTCGATCTTGGACTGGTCATCCAGCATTTCGAGGAGGATGACTCCGTTGGGGGAACAGAAATTTTTCGATGCCTCGTGGAGGCCGATCCGGGTTTTTATATAACAGCCGAACTGAGACAACACTTCCTGGACCCGACCAACATGTTGGATACGATCAGTTACATGAACACCGAGAATAACGTGTTTTTCCTGATTGTTCATAGAGCCCTCCTTCCTCATCAACTGTTGCTATCACACCACGCCCGACCAGGGGGTATGTTCATTAATCACGTGGTAAACCATCTGAGAACAAAACCCCCTGTTCTTTGATGAAGAAAGGGGGTAATATCATTTGGTTCATAGCTCCCTCGGTCAGGTGTTATAAACATGCCCGCGTGAACGTCTGGTAAAACCTTATCACAGAAATCTTGCTTCCTGTCAAGATATTTAGCAAGAGTACCTGTCATGTACGCAGCTTCCGTTTCTGTTGTATTTTCAAGGAACGCTGGGACGGCGTGCTTGAAAATAATTGCTCTCTATGAGATAAAAACCTTGAAGCACACAAGTTTGGCAAGGCGAAACCTGAAGATGGTGTCGCCCATAGCAGGCCCTTCAAGGATGTGAAGAAGATAAAGCATGATGATTGACATTCTCTTTTATTCCCGAACGGGTACCACAAAAAAGGTGGCGGAAATACTCTTTGAAGAGCTTTCGAAATGCGCTGATGTCAATCTTATTGAAATCAGGACAAAACGGGACCACCGATATCTGACGTGGCTTCTTCTCTCATTCATACCAAACCTCGGTGTAGGCATAACCCATGACGAGGTCAAAGCTACCGTAGTCTTCCTGTGCATGCCGAAGTGGACGATCAACTGTCCGCCGGTGACTTCCTTTTTAAGAAGCAGGTGCTTAAAGGGGAAATCAGTCTACGTTATTATTACCTACGGAGGGTTTGATGGAGAAAGGTATGCCGTGAGCTATAGAAAAAAAATTGAGAAAGTCTCTCGAAGTGTTCGGGAAGTTATTTTGGTGAAAAGAGATTTCATCAAGGGAAAAAACGATCTCAAGAAGGTCAGAGAATTAGCAGTAAGGATGATAGAAGGTACGGAAATGCCTGAAGCAGCGCCATAGTTTTTTTT
>JAFGRE010000188.1 GCA_016935335.1 Deltaproteobacteria bacterium | reverse complement strand
CTTTATGTGGAAGGTCTCGACGCCGTTAACGGAACTCCCGTCCTCGACATAAAGATGTGCTGGAGCTCTGTCAAGAATCTCTGATGTAAAGTACAAAGTTAAAAATATTGTAGAGAGTATCGCAGATATTAAAATTATAAATTACAACGTGCGGAGTTTCTCCAAGATCTTCACCATCGCCAGTGTATCCAACTTGCAGTACTCAAGCAAAGCCCGACGCTTCTTTTCTCTCTCTTCCGGATCATTCATTTCCGCCATGGCAAACCAGGCGCTTGAAGCCATATCACCGCTGTTGATCGCCATTCCCTCATAGCTCATTTCGGGAATGAGCGCCGGAAGGACATTTTTGATCGAGTAGGAGCCGTTCATCTGCCATTGATAAACATCCTTTTTTCTGAATGGTACCATCAAGTCCTGGATGTTCTCGATAAACGTGTCGATTTTTTCGGCGTGTTCAGGAAACCAGGTCTTGCAGTCGCTCAGCCGTCCTTTCTCGAAGGCCATGTTGTAGCAAAGGATGCAGGCGTTATCGGGAATCCTCTCAAGGAGGCTCTCGAGAAGGTCTCTCCGCGGGTCGGTTCCGGGATCGGCAAGAAATTCGTAATGAAGAAGCTCGCCGTTTTCCCGCTCGCTAAGGTGCAGGGAATACTGAAACGGTACCTGCTGGTAGGGCCGTGTTTCATCGAAAAGGGGGATCGGCATCATATAAGTCGTCTCAAAATCGAGAAAACAAAGCGGAAACCACAGGGTGCTGAGAAATTCTCTTAACCCCTCCCGGTTGATGACATTTTTCTTTTCCAGGGTCCCTTCCACCTGAATAAGCTGACTTGCGCTAAGGATATCCCGAGGGATATCCTGCAGCTGCACTATGCCCTCTCTATATAGTTCAAACCTGTTCGGCAATCTCCCCCTGATACTGAAAATGGACTCCTCCGGAATATCCTTCCAACACTGCCCCCTGAAGTCGCAGTCGTAAGGATCGGAGCACTGGGGACCGATATCAATCGAGGGCATTTCGCCCCGGAGCATTTCCCGCATCTGGTTGATGCGGTCGGGGATTAAATCCTGTATCTCCGAAACGGTCCCGGTCAAATCCTCTACGACGAACAGTTCCGCCACGTCGATATCCCCTCTTCTTACATACTCTTTATTTATGTAGACAAGGGAGGCCTTTGTAAGCGGAAGGCCCGCGCCGGCCACCACGTAACACTGGATGGCGACATCATCGACATGCTCCGGTTTCAACTCTCCCGATGCCTTTACTTCGTATAGCTCCCAGCCTTGTTCACCGCGGTGCAGGATATCAACCTTTACAAAAACGCCGTTAAACTGGAATGCCGCTTCATAGAGCGTCCTCCCACCAGCTTGAATCGCATAAGCCGTCTGTCTGAGCTGCTGCGTTATTGAAAGCCCTTCGTACGGGATCTCCACCCCGCCGGGAAAAAGGTTCTGGGCGTACCGGCCGACCGTATGGCCGGTCTGAAAAATCGCCTCTTGCGCCGGGGTAATCTCGTCTCTCAGGTCCGGATGGTATTTATGCAGGTAGAGGGACTTAAGACATTGGCGGCCCCGCATAAACAACGACTTGCTGAGAAAGCTTGAAGCTCTCATTTTAGATCTAGGAAAATATTTACACGGATTGACAGTTACTAAGTCTTCCCCCAACTTATGATACCGTTAGCCAGTTTGCCATTGCTGCCAGACTACTCTTCAAAATCCCACAACACGGCCTATCCAGTAAAAAGATAGTCGAGCAACCTAACTATTTGCCGTTATTGCCTGCTCCTCCTAAATAAACTGAATATCCGTACTAACCTGAATGGTTTCCCCACCCTTTCTTTTTGGCGGCCGCAACCAGTTTCTCAATGGCTTCGACAGAAGGTATCCTGGCCTGACCTCGCGCGGGTTGAAGACTGCCGTCGGGCCGCCGCCAAATAAAGCGATAACCATTCTCATCGGTGCCATCATCGTACATGTATTTGCACCACTGGAAGTAAAGATTCCATTGATCTTTAGCATAGTCAGTGCATGTTTCCTTGATTACTTGTACACGCGCAAACATTCTTCTCCCTCCTTATTCTGAGGTTTAGATTATTGAATCAGATGAAAGTCTTCTACTCTTGAGCTCTCTACAAATCCTAAACCTCCCTCCCGGAGTTCACAGTATGAGCAATTTTAATCCTTGTTTCCTTTGCCATCCCCTTGGAGACAGATTAATAAAAATGTTACGCAATGTCCTGGCGTACGCGGAAGGTGTAAACCTCATCGAGCTGGGAAAGCAATAAAACATCCACGGAAACTCCGCTGGCCACCAAAAACCTATATTCCGGAGGATCGATGTAGTCAGCAAGGCCTTTTCCAAAGATCATTCTGTCGGGGTATGCTATCCAGTCTCGATAGCCGGGGGCGGTGTACCGGAATTTCTCGGTAAGGAGTGCCTGATAGACCTGGCGGTTGAGTCTGCCGATGCGGGTATTCTGTTTTTCACGCTCCTCACAGATTTTGATCCGGGCATAGGCAACCGCAAGCGCTTCTTCACGGAGATGGTCATAACGACAGTTCGGGAAAAGCCGCCGCTGGATGTCGGCGAAGAAGTGAAGATACTCATGGTGGTAGGTTCCTGCGGCCACCATGTGGGCCATCGGCGGCAAGTCTTCCTTAAAGAGAGGGAGGTTGTAACGATTCCGAAGGCAGTTGACCAAAGCCCAAAAAAATGATCTGATCTTCCCACCATCTAATGTAATTTTGCCAGGACTGCTCATGGGTGTGTAATATCCAAGAATGTCTTCCGTTGCAGAAAGAATGCGCTCCAGCGACGGTTCCCATTCCCCGGTGATCTCTTTAAAAATTTCCGGAAAAAAATCTATGATACTGGTTTCTTCGTCAACCCGAATGATCTCATGCCCCCTCAAAACCTCCTTCTCCACGCGTCCCAGAAAATCATCCATGTGCTACCCCTCCTTTCATATTCGTCATGCTGGTCGGAAACTCCTCCATTGCTCTCCTACTCATTGGGAATCGCGGCGGGTGTAAGCGTTCCAAATTCCCATCCGACCGTATCACATTCCGGAAAAATCCACAATGACCGCTGCCGGAAAGCACCCCGATATCTTTTTTGAGCCGCCTCAGCCATGAACACCGTGCGGCCGGCGCAGAAAAAGATTTTAAGGTCATTTTTTCCCGCCTTCCCAAAACCAGGAATCAGCGCCATGTTTGGTGGTTTCATTCCACTAACCCGGGCAAGAAAATCGCCTAGAGCGACCACATTGGGACGGCTGTAAACGGGGATGGTTTTCTTGAGGTGAAGCAATGAATCCTTGCCCCCGAAGGTATACAGTAATATACAGTACTGCCCTCGTTCAGCATCGGACTGGAAGCCGTGAACCAGAAGAAGCGTCCGCGAAAAGACACTCTTACAGGTGCTCAGGCCTTCCTGGACAAAGATATGCACGTTATCATAGGCGCGCTCCTCCCTTCCGGGCACAACCTGGCCCTCGATTTTCCGCGAAACCATTTCATAATTGGTTTCAATGTGAGGCACCCATCTTCTGAAACCGCGCCGAACCCGACGCTGCTCGGCGAGATCCAAGAAATTGTCACCCTGCATCAGTCATCCTCCGAAAAAAGCTGTTCATCGTGGAGAAACTGCCGAACCAACTCATTATCGTATTCATAGAGGCATTCCATAAACACGTCGACAAACGTGTAATCAAGCGGATGGCTACTGCCGAGTCGCCGGGTGAGGCCGTTGGCGATAAAGGTAAGCATCGCTTCCGTAATCTCATACCCCACTTCACCCACTTCCTCTTCAAACACCCGGTTCCACTCGGCCGCCAGGGCATTTACCAGAGCCGTATCGCCGGGGCAAACTACGGAGCCGATTGGAAATTCACCGTGCCCGGCCACGCGGTTCAGTATCTTGAGTATAGAGACATGCTTAGTGTCAAACGTGTCATCGTCACGCCTCCAGGTTCCGTTTTTACTCGTAAAGCGCAACCCCGGACCGACAACTTCGGAGTAGTCGCCGCCAAAGAGTTCCTTGAGCATGCGTTTCTCGAACCAAGAGAAGCATTCAAGGTCCAGAAGGTCTCCTAACCGGAATCTGTCCGTGAGAATCCCGGCGGTCCGGTTGCGAAACGTACTGAGCAACTGGTAGCGCGGGTCTTTTCTCAGTGCTATGAAAAGAATGGTACTCATATCTGCCGTCTTACTTCGCAAAAGATTCCCCACCTATAATCATTCCCTGGTATTTTCACGGATAATCGATCCTCCAAGAGGACAATTCCAGATTGACGCTCTGGGGGAAATGCTTGTGTACGATTTTTGCCGTCGTCATTTTTTCCTCGTTATTGGCTTTTCTTTTCCCCGGGATAATAGTACCATACAAGCGTTCCATATAACGGAACGATGGTAACTTTTTACAGGAGGGGACTCATGCCGGAAAAACAGAGCATCAATGTAAGCTACGGGCAAAAGCTGATTAACCTCTTTGCTCGGCTTTTATTTACCGGGGAGCAACACTCCCTGACGGATCTGAGCCGGGAGCTCGGATGCTCGAAGCAAACCGTCCTGCGGCTGCTTGATGATATCCAAAGGGGATTCAAGGGCGAAATTGAGGTAACCAAGCAAGGAAATCGTCACTTTTATCGCATACAAAAAACCGACCCGACTCCGCATCTTCCTATCAGCCGTATGGAAGTAAATGTGCTTTATATGTGCCGGGCCTTTGCGGAGCATCTTCTCGGGAAAACTCAATTTGAGGATGCAACCCGTGCCTTTCTAAAAAGCCACGCCTTGCTCCCCCAGGAAGAAAATGGGGGGCAACAGTATTTTGCTTGTTTTCGGCCCGGGAGCATCGACTATACGCCTCACCAGGAGACGCTCCAAGCACTCCTTGCGGCGATGGAAGAAAAAAAGATCTGCAAGATTACCTATCAGCCTATCGGAGAGGGAAAAGACAAGAATTTTTACATCAAGCCTCTTAAGATATTTTCTCACCTGGACACTATCTACCTTCACGCCCGCATGGCCCGAACCCCCGGGAAGAAGTACATTGATCCTGCCTTCGATCCCCTTCTGGCGATGCATCGGATTAAAGCTATCGACAAGACCGAAAGGCCCTACCGGTTACCGAAGGACTACGACTTTGAGAAGACCTTTAACCGCGAGTTCGGAATAATCAAGGAAAAGGCATTCGAGGTGGAAGCAGAGTTTACCGGCTGGGCGGCCGGGTACATCTCGGAGCGGGTTTGGAGTCCCCACCAGAAGATTGTGAAAAAGGGAAAGGGGAAGATAATACTGACCTTCGCCAGTTCTTCCCAGGCAGAGGTGATGTCGTGGATTCTATCCTTTGGCGAGGAGGCAAGACTGCTCAAGCCCGAGTGGTTGGTAAAACAAGTGAAGGATCGGATAGAAAAAATGCAAAAGACCTATTCGACTTGACAAGGGGCAATTGGAGACGACGGATAAAACAGCTAAGCGAGAGGATTAGATCGTTTTTCTTTGACATATCTTTTACTTTAAATTTTCAGGATAGAATTATATGTCCACTCTCCTTCCTAAGTATGACCTTACCAAGGGCAATTCTCCGAAATGACTTCAAAGTTTCTTCAGCAGCTTTGCAGACAGTAAGCATACCAAACCATCGCACAAGTCTGGATAAACCTCGCGGAATTACCAAAACTTTCATGAAAGCTTCGACGGGCACTTCCTTCTCTCTCGGTTCAGTCCTACGTTTTAACTCCCGGAGTTTGGAGCCTTGTTAAGATTTTTATTACTTTCAGTCAACAGGTTGAACCAGTCTAGCAACCTTTCCTTTATTACCTTCAAATCAGTTTTTAGATCCCATTTCTCTAGAATAAATTGTAAAAATCAAGGACTTTCCGGACAGTCAGTCCTTCTTCGATAGTGATGGTTATGCAGCTGGGTTCATAATTTGCTCTTT
>JAFGRE010000187.1 GCA_016935335.1 Deltaproteobacteria bacterium | reverse complement strand
CTTAATTAAAAGAAGTAGGAAAAAAAATGATTCCCTTACGCGACAGAAATCCTTCCGGGACGTTTCCGTTTGTTACTATTTTTTTGATTGTGGTTAATGTACTGGTCTTTTTGTACCAATTGTCATTGGGTCGAAGTCTGCCGACTTTCTTATACCAGTACTCCCTCGTTCCGGCCCGGCTTTTTTACGATAGTGCCGCGCCTGTAGCCGCGTCTATCCCCGGAATCCTCTCCTTCTTCTCCTCCATGTTCTTTCACGGTGGATGGCTTCATATTATCGGAAACATGTGGTACCTGTGGATATTTGGTGACAATGTTGAAGATCGGCTGGGACACGGCATGTTTATAGTCTTTTATCTTGTCTGTGGTTTCGTTGCTGCCTTGTTTCATGTCGTCCTCAATCCCCGCTCCATTGTGCCCGTGGTAGGGGCCAGTGGCGCCATCGCCGGGGTCCTTGGTGCTTACCTTGTCTGTTATCCGTTTGCCCGGGTATTAACACTGGTACCGATTTTTGTCTTCATTCAACTAGTCGAAATACCGGCGATCTTTTTTCTTGTTTTATGGTTTCTGCTGCAGTTTTTCAGCGGCACCTTGACAATTGCGGTCACTGCAGAAACCGCGGCTGGCGGAGTAGCCTGGTGGGCGCATGTGGGGGGATTTCTCTGCGGCGCCGTCATAATTAAGCTTTTGCCGCAAAGGAAGGGGTTCCAAAGGCGACGGTTCTCCTAGTTATTTAACGGGTAGCTGACGTTGAAAGTAGCCGCAGAATTTCGGAAGGGCGCATTTTCCGCACAGCGGTGTACGTGCTTTGCAGATATACCTGCCATGAAAAATGAGGAGATGTGAAAACCGTACCCATTCATTTTGGGGAATGAGATTCATCAACTCAAACTCAACCTTAACCGGGTCGTTGTTGTCCGTAAGAGCGAGACGTTGACTGAGCCTGAGTACATGGGTATCAACGGTAATACCGGGAATATCGAAAGCGGTGCCTAAGACGACATTGGCGGTCTTGCGGCCGACACCCGGAAGCGACACCAGATCCTCCAGGGTGGCCGGAACTCTTCCGTCGAATCGGGCGATAAGTTCCCTCGTGCATTCCCGGATCATCTTCGCCTTGTTGCGGAAAAAGCCCGTCGGCCGAATATCCTCCATAAGTTCTTCCAGCGATGATTGAGCGTAATCACCGGTGGTCCGATATTTTTTGAAGAGAGTTTTCGTTACCCGATTAACGCGTTCGTCAGTGCACTGCGCAGAGAGAATGGTGGCGACCAGCAGATCGAGGGGATTCTTATGCTCCAACTCGCACCGTGCGTTTGGATGCATCTCCTGTAACAGGGAGATGATCTTTCCTATCCGTTCTTTCTGCTTACCAATCGCATTCATACCGGTGAACCATTTTGAATAAATTACCTTCTTTCTATTTCCCTCACTGCTTTCGGTAATCCTGCGGTTAAGACCTCATTGCCGTCGGGGGTGACTAACACCACATCTTCAATTCTGATACCGATACCGCGCCAGCGCTGATCAACTTCCGGCTGGCCCTCAACGGGTTGTATGTTGGGACCGATATAAATCCCGGGTTCCACGGTCAGTACATTACCGGGTAAGAACATTTGGGGCGAGTCGCCGTTTTGATAGATCCCGACATCGTGGACATCCATTCCGATCCAGTGGCCGATACGGTGCATAAAAAAGGGCTTATATTGCTCTCCCTTGATTAGTTCCTCAAACTCTCCGGTAAGAAGCCCCAACTCCGCAAGTCCCTCGGTAATGACTTTCACTGCGATCTCGCTTATCTCCGTGTACGAGTTAGCGGGGCGAATACGGGAGATTGCCTGACGTTGTGCTTCGAGAACAAGCTCATAGAGGATCTTCTGCTCGATGGTGAATTTTCCACTCACCGGGATGGTGCGGGTAATATCCGCATTGTAGGAGTGATATGAACACCCGGCATCTATTAACAGCAGCTCGTTTTTTTGCAACCGCTGGCTATTATCCGTATAGTGAAGGATGCACCCCCGCGAACCGGAGGCTGCGATTGTGGGATACGCAGGCCCGTCAGCGCCCTGCTGTCGAAATACATATTCTATCTCTGCCTGAACCTCATACTCGTACCTGCCGGGCTTCACCTTCTTGCATGCCCGCTTATGAGCCTCCACGGAGATGGCTGCCGCTTTGCACATCAGGTTTATTTCAGCCTCGCTCTTGACCATGCGCAAGGGGTGAAGAATAACACCCGTGTCTCGAATAGCGATCGGTCCCCTTCCGCGGCGCGGGTAGGATGTCATCAGCTGTTGCCAAAACTTGATAACACGCCCATTAAAGGAGTTGTCGCGTCCGAAGCGGTAGTAAATAGTATCCGCGTTTTCCAAGTACTGGGGAAGTGTTTCGTCCAGGTCCGCGATCAGATATACTTCATCAGCTCCAAAAGTGTCTCTGGCCTCTTCCCGGCTTAAGCGCATACCGGTCCAGACTTCCTGGTCCGGATTTTTGGGCCGAATAAAAAGTATAAAACGGTGTTTGTCATGATACGGTGTTAATACCGCTACTGCTTCCGGTTCATTGAGACCGGTGAGATAAAGAAAATCGCTATCCTGCCGGTAGGGATATTCAACATCGTTATGCATTACCGCGACCGGGGCACTGCGAAAAATAGCAACCCCGTGGCCAACCCTTTCCATCAAACGTTCACGGCGCTGACGAAATTCATCATTCATCATAGATTTCCTCATCGGAAAGTCTCATAGTGCTTGAGAACGTGGAGATAATTCAAAACGATACTTTCAAAATTGTCGCAGAGTAAAAAAGTATCAGGCCTATTATCGAGAAGTCAGTTGAAAAAATCAAGGGATTGAAAACAAAATCATGAGGAAAACCAGCACATAGTTAAACGGGTAAGTCCAGAAATATTCAGTTGATTGAGGATACCGTTACTGGTAAACTATTATCAGCCAATCGATTAACAAATAGAAATGAGTAAGGAGGAAAAATTCAATGAGTATTCTCTTTTACCTCCAGGCGTCACCAAGAATCGGCCGCTCTCATTCAATTGCCGTAGCGGACGCCTTCGTTAAGGCTTACAAAGAGAATCATCCTCATGACGAGATCATCACCAGGAATTTGTTTAGGATGCATTTGCCGGCGTTTGATGGACTGGCTGTCAGTGCTAAGTACTCGATTCTTCACGGCAAGCACCACTCGGAAGAAGAGTTGAAGGCGTGGGAGGATGTTGAAGCCGTGATCAACGAGTTTAAATCGGCCGATAAATATGTTGTGGCTGTTCCCATGTGGAATTTCAGCATTCCATACCGCCTTAAACAGTATATCGACCTCCTTGTTCAACCAGGCTATACGTTTTCTTATACGGCAGAGGAGGGATACAAAGGCATGATAACCGATAAGCCCATTCTCATCGTCTGTGCGCGCGGTGGGCAGTATCCTCCGGGGGGAGATGCCGAATCTATTGATTTCCAGACAAAGTATCTGCACTTTATTCTCGGTTTTATGGGTTTCAACGATATTCGCACAGTCCTCGTCGAGCCGACCCTAGAGGAGGGTCCCGAGGTTGCCAGAAAGAAGCGTGAGAACGCGATAGTCGGGGCAGTAGAGATGGCTTGCACCTTTTAGATGTTGCTGGGTTTCGCCTCCGGAAGTATTCGAGGATGAAGGGTGTGGAATTGACTGCGCCAAAAAGGAGGGATGGGGCTTAAAAGTCAAATCGTTGTTTCGGGAGGGATGATCGCGCCCTTGGGGATTATGGTGATACCGTCTCTAACCCAGTAATTTTCTCCGTGAAACTCCTTTCCCGGCGGCTGTGCCCGTATTACCACCTCGTCACCGATTCTGACGTTTTTATCAATAATGGCTTTTTCAATGACGCAAAACCTTCCGATCCCAAGGGGCGGCAGGTCTTTTTTTTGGTGGTCCCAGCTGCTGAGAACTTGCTCGCCTTCATAAAAGTCGGCTCCCATCATAACAACTTTGTTGAGGCAGGTGCCTTCCCGAACGATACTTCGCATTCCCACGATGGAGCCGGCAATTCTGGCACCGGTTATGTCCGATCCTTCGACTAAGAGGCTGTCTCGGATACCCGACCGGAGAACACGGATCGGGGGCAACGAACGGCTCCTCGCATAAATCGGCCATCCGGGGCAATAGAGAGGAAATGCGGGTGAAGATTTGGCCAAGGCGAGATTTGCCTCAAAAAATGACTTGATGGTTCCGATGTCTTCCCAGTGACCGATAAACGGATACGCCATAATCCGAAAGTTTCCTATGGCAGCGGGTATGATCTCCTTACCGAAATCTTTTTGTTCATGATGCGCCAAAGTGTCCGCGAGGACTTTGGGTTTAAAGACATAAATCCCCATGGATGCCAAAAAACGCTGTGAGGGAAAGCTGACAGGCTTCGATTTAAAGAGCGCTTCCGGGGCGATAAACTGTTCCAGCACAGCGGTATCACGGGGTTTCTCTACAAATTCCTTCACTATTCCCGAAGAATCAACCTTTAAAAGCCCTAATTCCGGTGCTTGTTCACGGGTGACCGGATAGACACAGAGAGTGATGTCTGCGTGGTGGCTTTGATGAAAATTGATAAGATCGGCGTAATTCATTCGGTAAAGGTGATCACCGGAGAGAATCAGGATGTGCTCGGCTTTAAAATAGGTTGTATGATTGAGCGTTGCCCGGACAGCATCCGCGGTTCCCTGAAACCAGTCCGAGCTTTGATGGGTTTGCTCGGCGGCAAGGACGTCGACAAATCCGTCAGTGAAAGTGTCGAATTGATAGGTCTGCATAATGTGGCGATGGAGACTCGCTGACATAAACTGCGTGAGCAAGAAAACCCGTTTGATACCGGAGTTGATGCAGTTGGAGATGGGAATGTCGATAAGCCGGTATTTACCGGCGAAACCTACCGCCGGTTTGGCGCGTTGAAGCGTGAGCGGCAACAGCCGCTTGCCTTGCCCCCCCCCGAGGATGACGGCCGTGACGTATTTCACATTTGTGCCCCTGATAGAGTGCAGTCGCTAAAGTAATTGGTGAAGGCTTCTCCTTCCCGCCAACACCCTTAAGGGAACAGCAAATCTTAATTGATTTTAACTTACCAGAATTGCGGCTGTTGTTCAACATGATTTAATCACGTAGTTTCTAAGGGTTGGATATCAAAGGATCGGCCGGGGGTGTGTTTATTGCATACCGGGGTGAAGTTTCCATTATGACTGCCTGCACGGTTTGGAGTTTTCATTGCGAGAAATTGAGGAAACCGTGGTAGAATGGTCTACAAGTTCATCGATCAAAGAGGCGATGGAAAGTATGTACGGCGATCCTGATGATAATCAACCGATAACGATCCCCCTCGAAGATACGCTTGACCTCCACACCTTTTTGCCTAAAGAGGTTCCTTCCCTGTTGGAGGAATACTTGGCGGCATGCGACAAGGCCGACATTCTTGAAGTTCGAATCATCCACGGCAAAGGAAAAGGGATCTTGAGAGAGAAAGTACATTCCTTCTTGGAAGCGTCACCCTTGGTGAAATCTTTCCACCTTGGTGGCCACGGTGGCGGAGAATGGGGGGCCACGATAGCGTATTTGAAAAAGAGATGAATTCACGGGGAGCAAACCATTGTCATCCTCAATGCTAAGCGGTTTTGTCTGCCCTTTTCGCGGGCTGCGCTTTCTTTTTCAACACCCACGGCTCCTCTTGTATATCGCCATTCCAGGCATTATCAATGCGGTCCTCTTTTCTGTGGTTGTGTGGCTCGTGGCTTCTCGGATCGGCACGTGGCTGACAAGATTTTTGCCGCGAGGTGATGCCTGGTACTGGACTGCACTGTTCTACCTCTTGGTGGTTATCGCTGGCATTGCTCTTTTTTTGGCTGTGGTTTACACATTTTCCATCATTGGGAATCTGATTCTGGGACCTTTTAATGACCTGCTCTCGGAAAAGGTTGAACAGGTCTACACCGATAAAGACATTAACGATGCATGGACTCTCGCAGCCTTCTTTTCGGATAGTATCCGGTCAGTTAAGGTGGAAATGGGAAAACTTATGCTCTATCTTGCGGGAATTGCTGTACTTTTATTATTAAATCTGTTGCCGTTGGTGGGGAATGCGATCTCCGGTGCCTTGATGGTGTTATATACTCTTCTTTTTCTTGGCTGGGAGTATATCGATTATTCTATGGAGCGGTGGAGATTTTCGTTGCGACTGAAAGTTCAGACTACGTTGCGGAATGCGAGGGCATTTATCGGTTTTGGGGCTGGTGCGTCTTTACTCCTTCTTATACCGATTGCCAATATGGTAGCAATTCCAGTTTGTGTGACCGGGGCGACGCTTCTGTTTTGTGATATCAAAACAGGCCGACCATTCTCCGGTGAAGAAAAACTGACTACATAGACTTGTGTGTTTAAATAGTATGCGCTCGAAAAAGTCTTTTACGGTATTGATTATCGCCGCAGGAGTCATTTTTATTGATGCCGTGGGGTACGGTATCGTCATACCCATCTTGCCGCTCTACTCCCGCAGTTTAGGCGCGACAACAACCAACATCGGGCTGCTGTTTGCTTCCTACCCCCTCGTTTTCCTCATGACCCTGCTTCCGCTTTGTCTTGTTATTGACAGGTATGGCACCAAGTATCCCATAGTCTTCGGCATGGCGCTTCTCGGGGTATCTTCCCTTCTTTATGCAGCGTCGCAAACTCTTGTATTACTGATGATAAGCCGGGCATTGCAGGGATTCGCTGCCGCCTGCACCTGGGCCGCCGCGCTTCCTTTGGCATCTCACGTGACCACTCAGGCGAGGAGGGGGCTGGAAATGAGCGCTATTTCCATAGCCGCTGGTTCAGGATATATTCTCGGACCGGTGGTCGGCGGCATAGGGAATTTTCACCTGCCCTTCTATATCTCAGCCTTGGTATCGTTCGGGTTTGCGCTTCTTTGTTTCATCTATCTGCAGGATTGGGGGGGTGTCAGGGGGAACAGGGGAGAGAATAGTCTGGAAAAAATAAGCAGACTTCTCAAACAAAACGAAATCCAATGTTCTTGCCTGGGAGTTGCTCTCTGTTGGGCAGCCTGGGGCATGTTTGAGGTGCTTTTTCCTCTCTATGTGCATTCCTTCCATCCTTCACGATTGCTGATTGGTATCATCTTTGGAGTGTCGGGGTTCATGTTCGTTATTTGTCAACCGGTTGCAGGGTTTGTTTCCGATAGAGTCGGAAGGATACCACCGATTATTTTCGGATTGCTCCTCCTCGGTTTTTTTGTTCCTATTCCGCTGCTCGTGAGGTCTCCCGCCCACCTTATAGGATCAACAGCATTGCTGGGACTGGTATCAGCCTTTATCTATACTCCTTCCTTGTGCTTAATAGGAGATGTCACCTCAGGAGACGAGCAGGGGGTAGCTTTCGGCCTCAATACGTGGATGTTCTCGATCAGTTACATCATCGGTCCGGGGGTGGGGGGGGTCGTTGCCGACATGAGCACGCTGCAGGCACCGTTTCTGCTCTGCTCCGTGATTATCCTAACAGGGATCGTTGGTATACTGCGAATTGCCGGGAAAATAAAAACACAACCGAAGGTCTGTTAAACAGAAAGCCCGGTGCGGGAAGTTGGATATTCCAATTCTTGATAACCTGACAAGTCTCAGCATGTTTACGATTTGAGTCTGGGCGTGTTAACCCGCATCTTTTTCCGGACGGCTCCTGCTCATAGAATTAAGTACCAGCGCTATGTCATTGTAAGTGTATTTCAGAAGATGTATAACAACCTCTCTCTCCTCCATTTTTAAAATGCCGTAAGAGTAAAATTCGTCCTTATGGAGGTAAAATCTTTTACGACTTCTGTTGAACGCAAAAAAGAACTTCGAAAGGACCTTATGACCATCTGTATCGATAGACTCCGGTCCGCTGATATTTTCAATGGCGTTCCATTCCTCAGGGGCTGTTTCTCGGATGTACGTTTTCAATTCTTTTAAGAAAACCTCATCGCGGAAAAAACGATAGGTATACTCATCAACAAGAGAGTGTTTCTTTGCGTCATTCTGCGCAACCGGATCACCGCCTTCAGGGAGCCTTAGCACAATAGTCTTCATTCTTTGCCTCGTTTTTTTCTCTTAGATTTTTAAGATAATGCTTGGTGGTCCTCCACCCTGGCAACAACGACGTCATCGAGGGGCTTTCGGGTTCCCCGTCCTTTCTTTTCCGCAGGATGGCCGAAGGCTACCACTGCCATTAGTTCCAAGGTGGGTGGTACATTGAGGATATTCTCCACGTTTTTGCGGTTGTTCAAAATTTCTCCCAGCCAGACGCCGCCCAATCCCAAATGATGAATGGTCAGAAGCATGTTCTGCAGGCACGCTCCAATAGCTTGAATGTCTTTTTCCCGGTGATAGCTCGCTGTCGTATCCAAAAATACCGCAATGCAGGACGGTGCACCTTGAATAATGTGAGAGTAGGTTGTTTGCTGTGAAAGCTTTTCGAGGTACTCGCGGCTTTTTACCACAACAAACTTCCAGGGCTGATTGTTCAAACCCGAAGGCGCCCAGGTGCCCATTTCAATGATGGTATTGATTGTTGCGTCGTCAATAGGTTCAGAGGTGAAAGCTCTGATGCTTCTCCGGTTTCTGATCTCTTGCAACATTGGGGCTTCTCCTGGCGCCGCTTTTTTGAAATTGACAAACTTGATAAACGAAAGCCTCCAGACGAGTTCGGGTATTCGTCTGTTTCTGGCCGTCATAGGAAATATTCAGGACCGGAATATTTCCTTCCATTTCCCGAAACTTTTTCAAGAGGGTGTTGACAATTGTTCCGGGCATACAGGTGAAAGGCATTACATTAATAATACCATCTACTCCCTTTTTCGCAAAATCAACCGCCTTGCCGACACTTAAAATAGCCTCCCCTTCAAAAGTAGGATCAAGATAGGGTTCGGCGTATTGGAGGACCTCTTTGGTGGAGGGCTCGGAGCAATTCTTGAGAGACGGAGCGAGAACCTTGCTTAAGTGATGCTCATAATACCGCTGATATCGATTGTTGATTAAAATTTTAAGGAAGTTTTTCCATCGTCTATTCGTAATGCTGTTTCTCATGGCGGTAAAGTTGGTATAAAGAATCCATTCCCCTACCGATGGAAGCCACACCTCACTTCCCAGTGCTTCAAGCTCTCGAACGATGTTCTCGTTGCCGAAGCGGTTGGTGCGAATGTAGATCTCCCCCACAAGCCCGATGACCGGTTTCATCAGCTCTCCATCAATGCTGAGGTGATCAAATTCATCCCGTGCTTCTTGCAGCACCTTGGTAAGATTCGCTTTCCTCTTGATACATTCAGTAATTTCATTAAGATAGTGCCGGTAAATTTGGTCGGCCTCTCCGTTGTTGATTTCGTAAGGGCGTACTTCCCGCAATTTTTTCTCCAAAAGATCTATAGCCACAATTCCCTGCCAAGCCAAACGGGCAAAGTCGTTTCCTACTATTTCGCAGTCCCCGTATATGCCGTCGTCCTGATTAAAGGAATGAAACGAAATGTCCGGATATCCGAGGTCATCCAGAACTAACCGTTGGAAATGATAGTATTGGCCGAAGCGGCAGGGACCGTTTGTGTTCGGCATAAAAAAAGCCGTTCGCTCGGGATCGATATCCGGACGATTCACCATTTTAACCATATTGCCGATTGTGAGAATACACGGGTAACACTCCCTCCCGGAAGTGTATTTTCGTCCAACTGTAACAGTTTCCGAATCGGATTCAGGCATTACTTCAGCAGGCGTGCCGCATGCATGAAAGGCAGCTGCTAGTGCATATACATGGTCGGTCATATAGGGAATGTAAACGGTCTTCTTTTTTCCATTAGTGGATCGGAGGATCGTGAGCTGAGGCGGCGACACCTTCAGTGCCTCCGATAACCGAATATTTTTCAAACTGTCCAAAAAGGCTTCCAGGCGGGTAACAACACCGGCGTCGGCGCTATGCTCATCAATTTCTATCTGAAGATACGGCTTCTCAGCAAGCTCTTTGCGAAAAAAATGCGAAATAAAGGAATCCGGGCCGCAGCTAAAATTAGTTATATACACGGCAAACAAGCGGGGATCGTTTTTGATAATCTGCGCTGCGGCAAGAATTTTCTGCCCGTACCCCCAATACATGCCGCGCCATTTGGCGACAGTGTCCACCGCATCCAAGGGGAGCATATCGATAGGAATGGCTATTACGCCCATGTCTCGAAGTATTCGCGGAATGCGCAGATTGATCCCCGGATCGCATCCATTATAGGAGCGGCTCACGATCACCAGAGCTTGTGCTTTTGCATCGAGCTTAGACAGGACCTCTTCTCCCCTTTTGCGAAGAGTGCTTTCAAAGTCCTGCTGAGCGTCCCAAGCGGCGATAAAGGCCTTGTGATGTTCTTTGCTTCGGTCAAGTTTTCGAGCGAT
>JAFGRE010000186.1 GCA_016935335.1 Deltaproteobacteria bacterium | reverse complement strand
GCCGCAGGACAAGGGACCCGAATGAAGTCTTCGACCGTGAAAGTTCTCCACCCCTTAGCGGGAAGGCCGATGCTGCATTATCCCGTCGCTGTGGCACGGAAGATAGGCTCGCACAAGATCGTCATTGTCGTCGGACACCAGCAAGAAGAAGTGAAACGGGCTTTTCCCGATAGTGACCTTGACTTTGCTTTTCAAAGCCGGCAGTTAGGAACAGGACATGCGGTAATGAGTGCGCGGGAGACATTGTCTGGTTTTAAGGGCGACATTCTCGTCCTCTGCGGCGATATTCCGTTAATAAGAGAGACTACGATGGAAGGGCTGACTGAGGTTCATCGTCAGGGAAAAAATTGTGCGACGGTGCTGACGGTGAGGAAAAACGATCCCACCGGCTACGGCCGCATCGTTCGTGGTCGGGACGGAATCATCCAGGGAATTGTTGAAGAGAAAGACGCTTCTCCTCAGGAGCGGGAGATATCTGACGTGAACTCAGGAGTCTATTGTTTCGAAGCTGGGTTTCTTTTCAACGCCTTGGATTCACTTTCAAACCGAAATGCCCAAAACGAGTACTATCTTACCGATATTATCGCCATTGCGCGGGAACAGGGACGAAAGGTTGCCGACTTTTTGATTTCTGACGAAGTCGAAGTGATGGGAATTAACACCAGGGTTGATCTGGCCAAGGCGCAGGAAGAACTGCGCAAGGCTATCCTGGAAAATCTTATGCTGGAAGGGGTGACATGTATAAGCCCCAAGGATACCTATGTCGATTATGATGTTAGGGTAGGCAAGGATACGGTTATTTACCCGAATAGTTTTTTGGAGGGGGATACCGAAATCGGAGAATCCTGTCTGATTGAAGCGGGGTGCCTGATACGGGATAGCAAAATCGGCTCGTACGTCATTATCAGGAGCATGTCGGTGATTACCGCAAGCACCATCGAAGATCAGGCTGTTATCGGTCCGTTCGCTTATATCAAATCAGGCTGTCATATTGATAAGAACGGTAATGTGGGTAGTTTTAGAGAGGTGCAATCCGAGTAATAAAGTTAATAAGGAAACTGAGCAATGTGTGGAATAGTCGGATATGTCGGAAATCGTAATGTTCAGGAAGTGCTGTTAAACGGGTTGCGAAGGCTGGAATACCGGGGTTATGACTCAGCCGGGATAGCCGCTTTCCATAAAGGAACGCTCACTATCGTTCGAACCGAAGGCAAAATAAAGGAACTGGAAAAGAAGTTGCAGGTGGGGTCGTTTGATGGAAAGGTCGGCATCGGTCATACTCGTTGGGCTACCCATGGCCGGCCCTCGGAAGCCAACGCCCATCCTCACTTCTACGGTAACGTTGCCGTGGTCCATAACGGAATTATTGAAAACTACCGTGCTTTGAAAGCGATGCTGGAGGAAAAGGACCATACCTTTAACTCCGAAACCGATACGGAGGTTATTTCCCACCTGATCCATCAATTCATAAGCGAGGGCTGCGGATTTGAAACGGCGGTTCAGGAAGCCCTCAAATTGTTGGAAGGTTCCTATGCCGTTGGAGTGGTATGCGAGCAATTTCCGAATGTGCTTATCGCTGCGCGCAAAGAAAGCCCCATGATTATCGGGAAAGGAGATGGTGAGTGCTTTATCGCTTCGGATATCGCCGCCATACTCCATTATACTAAAACAGTGTTATTCCTGGAGGACGGAGATATCGGGGTGTGTTCGGCAGGAGACGTGAAGATTGCTACCCTTGAAGGGGAGGCGATCCGGCGAGAACCGAAGACGATCTCCTGGAATCCGGTGATGGCGGAGAAAGAAGGCTTTAAGCATTTTATGCTTAAGGAAATTTTTGAACAACCACGAGCCTTGACTGATACGATACGAAGCCGGATTGAAAAAACCAGAGGCGAGGTGGTATTGGACCAAAGTAATCTCTCTCAGGAAGTTTTTGACCGAATCGAAAATATTTGCATTGTCGGGTGCGGTACATCGTGGCACGCTGGGTTGCTGGGGAAATTTATGATCGAGGCGCTTTGTTCCTTGCCTGTCGAGGTCGATTTGGGTTCCGAGTTTCGTTATCGGGATCCTTTAGTGTCTGATAAAACCCTCATGATTTTTATTTCTCAATCGGGAGAAACGGCGGATACGTTGGCGGCACTTCGTGAGGGTAAGCGCAAAGGGGCTCGACTTATTTCCGTTTGTAATGTTATGGACTCGAGCTTGGTGCGCGAATCCGAGGGGGTCATCTACACACGCTCCGGGCCGGAGATAGGTGTGGCCTCTACTAAGGCCTTTACTTGTCAAGTCGTGGTATTATATTTATTCGCCTTATACTGCGCTCGCATGAGAAACAGATTGTCGTCTCAGGAACTGTCGACCTTAATAGATGATTTGGTAAAAGTTCCTCACCAAGTTGAAGAAATACTAGCGCAAGAGAACTTGATCAAGGAGATTGGCAAACGATACGTCGGCTTCAACAATTTCCTTTATCTCGGGCGCGGGATCAACTATCCTATCGCGTTGGAGGGGGCTTTGAAACTCAAAGAAATCTCTTATATTCATGCTGAAGGATATCCCGCCGGGGAGATGAAGCACGGACCGATCGCACTGATTGATGAGAATACACCGACGGTGGTGTTGCTAACGAAGGGTCGTGCCTATGAAAAAATGTTGGGTAACATTGAGGAGATAAAAGCTCGGGACGGAAAAGTGATTGCCTTTACTTCGTTTCATGATCCGAGACTGCAGGAAGAAGTGGACGAGGTAATCACGATTCCTTCCTCCAATGCATATCTCACTTCTATTCTTTTGACCATACCCCTGCAGCTGTTTGCCTATCACGTGGCGGTAATGCGGGGAACGGATGTTGATCAACCTAGAAATCTCGCCAAGAGCGTGACAGTGGAGTAATCATGCACACGATAGCACAATGCCAAGCAACCGCGATTGGAAGCTTTCCGCACGACAATGCCGATGATGTTGTCAGAATCATCACCGAATGCATACCTCGGATACCGGTGTGGCCTCAACTCCCCTTTTATTCCGAGGAGGGAATGACCAGGCAATACAATGAAGGGATGCCGGGATTAACGGCTCAGGACGACAGGATCTTTTTTGATACGTTGCAACCAACGTTCGAGGCTGATCTGCTCACCTTTTTTGAGGATTATTTGGAGGCTCTGGAATTATCAGAGATGCCCGTGGACCATAGATTCGGCATTTCTCCCCGGTGCGCGCGCGGGTTTTACGCCCTGAAGGAGACACTGGCCTCACGCAGGGATAACCTGGTGGCGGTGAAGGGTCAGATAACCGGCCCGATAACCCTGGCCACAACCCTTACCGACCAGAACAGAAGGAGCGCCTACTATGATCCCCAGCTGAGGGAAGTGGTGGTCAAAACCCTGGCGCTGAAGGCTAAATGGCAGGTGCACCAACTCCGTTCACTGGGAGTGCCCGTTGTTGTCTTTATCGACGAGCCGAGTCTGGCTGCCTATGGTTCCAGTGCATTCCTCGGAATATCCGAAGCAGATGTCATCAATGACTTACGCGAAATTATTGACCAGATCCACGCGGAAGGAGGTATCGCCGGCATTCACTGCTGTGAAAATACCGACTGGGGAATGCTCATGAGGACCGGCATTGATATTTTGAATTTTGACGCCTACGGATTTTTTGACCGGGTGGTTCTTTATGCGAAAGAGTTGAAGTATTTTATCAACCAAGGCAAAGTTCTTGCATGGGGTCTTGTTCCTACCGGGAATCAGGAAGACATACGCAGAGAGACTGCATCTTCATTGTTGGAGCGGTGGGAAACATGCCTTCAAGGATTGATCGGAATAGGAATAGAGAGAGCGCGCGCGATACAGCAATCTCTCCTTACGCCTAGTTGTGGAACCGGCTCCCTGACCCCGGAGTTGTCACAGCGGGTTATGCACCTCCTCAAGGACCTATCGGAGCTAGTTCGGCGAGTGTATCTCTGATTTTTTCCTCAGGGGATCGTGCGCCGGAGGATTAACGAAGCGAGGCCGGCGATTTTTCGATCATAAAAAAATACATGAAGGGCAACAACCAAAAAGACCGCATCCCTTACTAAGAATAAAAAAGTTATCGGGTGAGTCCCTTGAGAAGAAAAGCATCCGCAGCTTGTATCGATTCCCCTGATCATTGCCGAACCAAGGGCGAGTACAAAAACGGTCAACAGGCCCGAAATGATAATCGCCGCACCTCTGGTGAGGAATCCGGCGACAAGGAGAATACCGCACACCAGCTCCACCCAGGGAAGGGTGACGGCGATGATATTCAGCCCAGGATGCGGAAGTATACGGTAGTTCTGAACGGCTCGGGCAAACTGCTCCGGATTAAGGAGCTTATCCCAGCTCGCATAAATAAAAATTCCTCCCAACACTATTCTCAAAATCCAAACAGTGTAAGGATGGATCAATACTCCTTTTAATATCGTCCACATTCTCGTTATCGTGGATAAGTTTCTCTCATCCACTTTCATCTTCTGCCCTTGCCACCGGTAGTTTTTTGTTGCTCCACTCCTCCCATCCTCCCGGAAATACACGCACGTTTTCATACCCCGTTTCTTGGAGGGTGAAAGACAGATCTTCGGCATTTAAACACTCGATCCCTTCACAATAGGTAATAATCCTTGTCTCACGGGAGATACTCTCTAAGGCAAGCAGCCCGGCATCATAGAGAGCATCGGGGGGAATATTAATCGCTCCAGGTATATGCCCTTGCCGAAAATCATCAGAAGAACGGGCATCAACGATAAGGAAGCCCGGCTGGTTGATTTGGGAGAGTACATATTCGGCAGTCACAAGCCCTTCTCCCGCTTCCTCGGCAACCACGACGGGCGGTAACGGGGGGGAAGAAGGTCGTACGAGCGGCAGTCCGTCAGAGCGAAAGCAATTGACGATAAGTGCCAGGAAGACCGAAAAACAGATGATGCCGATAGCTTCTAAAAAGGATTTTTTCATTATCAAGGGACAAAGATTTTGGAGATGGAAAACAGATTTCTGAACACTTCGGGATAGCTGCTCGGTAAAAGAGACACGGAAGAGCGTGTTTAAGGAGAGATTGCTCCGTTCTATTCGAGTTCCAAGGTGGTATCCATCTCAATGATAGGCTCACTGTATATGATCACTGTTTGAAATATTGGTAAAAGGATCCGGTGTCTCTTTTCTTTAATTTTTACGACGGCGTCATAGAACCCTTTTTCATTCGTCGCCTGCAAAATTCCGGGAGATCCTTTTAAACCCAAAAGCTCATTGTAGATGAATACTCTTTCCATGGTGATTCCCTTTGTTGGTGATTAATTGTGCTTTTCTTAAGCACCATGGTTTTTCCGAGGTGAAAAACCACCTGCCGGGAGGAGATGATTTTTCGTCACTTACCAAGTGCCTTGTTAGTTCTTCTATTATAGAAAAACCAAACGGAAGTCAATAGCCTAAACCATTACCATTGTTATAACGGACCGCTTTACCCCACGGAAGCATCCGTAAAGTTCCCCCCTTTTCAT
>JAFGRE010000185.1 GCA_016935335.1 Deltaproteobacteria bacterium | reverse complement strand
TAAAGACTTTTTATGCGAGGCAAAAGGCTGGGGATGTCGGAGAAAGGAAACGTAAAGAACCATGCGGTATCGAATAAAAAGAAAACAGCCGAATTCCAAGATGTGTTTGGTATGCGGGTTACAGAATTCTTTGGGCCTTCGGGCTGCTTTCTACGAATTAGAGAATGATGAATTATTAGCGATTTTTAGACCGCTCCACGAACATCAAGGATATCCTGGCCGTCTTCATGGGGGTATGGCGTTAGCAATTCTGGATGAGACTATCGGGCGGGCGATCATGATCAATAACAGCGAAGATATTTGGGGAGTTACGATAGAATTCACGTCTCGTTTCAGGCAAGCGGTCCCTCTTAACGAAGAGATACGAGTAACCGCACGCATTACGACCGACGGCCGGAGAATGTTCGAAGGCGCGGGGGAAATCATTCTGAAAGACGGAAGCGTAGCAGTAGTAGGGAGGGGCAAATATCTTAAATACCCGATTGATAAAATAGCTGATTTCGGAGAGGAGGATTTGGGGTGGGGGGTAGTTCCCTTTTCTGATGATCCGGATGATGTCGAACTGTAGGGCGGAAGAATTGAGTATATAATTCGATCGACAGGCCTCCGTTGAGAGAACAGTGATGAAGAGGGAACATTTCCGTATGAAAGAGGGGGTGTTTCCTTGGGGAAGGAGATGGTTTGGGTAGACATTATTCTTTACTTTAGCGCGCAAGCTCCCAGGGACTTTCCCCGAAGATTCGGTCTAGGGGAGTGGCCAAATCAAGCGTTTGGGGAGCAATGAGAGCGGCGCTTTCAATCTTGACGGAGATACAGTATAGTGAGGAAAAGGGAGGGGGAGATCGTTCACTGGTAATGTAGATGGAGAAAAGGATAAGAGATGAAGTGTCGTGAGTTTGGGGCGTCGGGTATCAAAGCGTCCGTTGTAGGTTTGGGAGCCTGGGTTATCGGCGGCGGGGTCGGCTGGGGTGAGGAGCCTGATGATAATGAGTCGATCCGCGCGATACATGCTGCTTTGGATGCGGGAGTTGACCTGATCGATACTGCGCCTGTGTATGGATATGGACGGAGTGAACGGGTTGTGGGAATAGCCATTAAGGGGAGGCGGGAAAAAGTTGTTGTGGCTACGAAATGTGGGCTCTGGTGGGATGATTGCCGGGGTTCGTTTTTCCTCGAATACGACGGTAAGCGTGTGTATCGGTCACTCAGGCCCGATACCATACGCATCGAGATTGAAAGCAGTCTTAAACGCCTGAGTACGGATTACATCGATCTGTATCAGACACATTGGCCGGCGGTTGATCCTGAGAAGACACCGATTGCAGAAACCATAGATTGTCTCCTGGAATTAAAAAAGGAAGGGAAAATTCGGGCCATCGGGGTTTCCAACACCTCGTTCGAGGAGTTGAAAGAAAATATTGCCTGCGGTGAAGTCGTTACACTTCAGCCGCGTTACAGCATGCTCTGCCGGGAGATTGAAAAAGAGATCCTGCCGTACTGCATGAGCAATAACATTGCTACGCTGGCGTATTCACCGCTGGAGCAAGGGTTGCTGACGGGTAAGGTGGGGATGGATCGGGTTTTTGGTCCTGATGAATGGCGTAGCAATACCGACTGGAATCCCTGGTTCAAGCCCGAGAATCGAGTTCGCGTTCTGGCAATGCTCGAAACCTGGAAGGATCTGACCGCAGCCTATGGCTGCACCCTGGCCCAGCTGGTTATCGCCTGGACCGTAGCTCAGCCGGGGCTTACTCATGCTTTATGCGGAACTCGAGGAGTAAGTCAGGCGGTGGAAAATGCCGATGGCGGCCGTATCGATATAACGGCCGAAGATCTTACTCGTATTACCCGGGATGTTGATGCTCTCGGCAGTCCTTGGTAAGGTGGAGGATAATTGAAGAAAGAGAAGGCGCACCGAACCGTTAGCGATTCACACTTTTCGTCGGAATGAGGGAAAGGATATGAATGCGGTGATACGGACATACCCCTCAAAAAAAGACGCATGGATAGTGTCACTTATTGTCCTTGCCGGTGTTTTCCTCTTCAGCAACGCTTTATTTCATGTTTATAAAGATGGTGTCGGGCACCTGGTCACCTGGGTGATCATGGCAACCTTCTTTTTTTATGCTGCCGTTATTTTGATAGTTGCCTATCCTGTTTACTACGACATTACCCCATCGCATCTGGTGATCCGAAGCGGATTAGCGCTACGATATTTTCTCCCACTGGCGTCGATCGCATCGGTGCGTCCGAGCCGAAGCCCACTGAGTGCCCCTGCCTGGTCTTTGGACCGCCTTCGGATAGACTATAAGAAGAATGGCAGGATGAGTTTCGCTCTCATCTCTCCGCGAAGCAAGTTCGATTTTCTTTACGAACTTGCGGCGATGGTTCCCGACTTTGAAGTGAGAGGTGATGGGATTATTCGAATCTCCTCGTTGGGGAATGAATAGCCAGCGGTTGCAGGGGCAGGACGTGTTTGGAAGGAGGAATAGATGAAAAGCTTTCGGAAGGAATTGTGGTTTGCTGTCCCCGCACGGCGGGCGTTCATTAACATAACACCGGCGATTGAAGAATGCTTGCGAGAAAGCGGAGTAAGCGAAGGCTTCGCGCTTGTGAACGCGATGCACATAACGGCTTCGGTTTTCATTAATGACGATGAATCCGGACTCCATCAGGACTTTGACCAGTGGCTCGAAGTGCTCGCTCCTCATGAACCGGTTTCTCAGTATCACCACAATGTCGGTGAAGACAACGCGGATGCCCATTTGAAAAGGCAGATTATGGGGAGGGAAGTTGTGGTGGCTATAACGGAGGGAAGGTTGGATTTCGGCCCGTGGGAGCAAATTTTTTATGGGGAATTTGATGGTCGAAGGAAAAAGAGAGTATTGGTGAAGATCATAGGGGAATGAATGGGGGAGGGTGACAAAGAGGTACCTGGTTATGATCAACGTTGAGGCGTCTATTTTAGCCGCTGATTTCGCTCGTTTGGGCGAGCAGGCTCAAGAAGCTGAAGTTGCCGGGGTCGATGGCATTCAGGTGGATGTGATGGACGGCCGGTTCGTCCCGAACATTACCTTCGGACCCGGTGTTGTACAGGCACTTCGACCGCTGATACGGGTGAAACTGGAGGCGGATTTGATGATCGTCAAGCCGGAGCTTCATATCGGGGCGTTTGCGGATGCCGGGGCGGATCGGATTATCGTCCACCTCGAGGCATGCCTGCACCCTTACCGCGTGGTGCAGTCTATCCGAGACCTTGGCATTGAGGCCGGAGTTGCCATTGCTCCCGGTACGCCGGTAAGTGCGGTGGTGGAATTGCTGGACGCGGTCGACCTGGTGCAGGTGATGACCGTGAATCCGGGGTGGGGCGGACAGCCTTTTCTTCACGACCAACTGAGAAAGATTGATCATTTGCGCAGGGTTCTGGAAGAACGAAACCTGAATATTCCGATCGGTGTGGACGGCGGAATCAACCTCGCAACCGCATCGGCGGCAGTAGGCGCCGGGGCCACGGTGTTGGTGTCCGGTTCGGGAATCTACAATGATAACGCTTCGGTAGCTGAGAATGTGGCTTCATTGCGCGCGCAGGTTGCTCTGCAGTCGCCATGGACTCAGCGCCCTGGGTTATGATAGTGAGTTACTTTGATTGATGGCATCGTGATCCCACGGAAGTCATCGTCACAGGCGGTGAAAAGCAATCGAAATATTTCCAGTTCGGAGATCGCGTCTCTATTGACCCGATGGCCGTTTCTTGATATTTTTACCTTGTCCATCGTATTCGCACGGAGAGGTGGGGTATGGCCGCCAGCCTTTCTTGCAGAGAGCCCTTTGAAATTTGCTCCATTCGACCTCCTACGGAGAACTTCAGTCTCACCTTTCGACTTACGAGAAATTGTTATTGGAACCGATGCTGGTTTTGTCCGGTATATAAGTGGGGAAAACGGTTCTCGAAACGAAGCTTTGAGGAACTAAAGGAGGATGTCAAAAAAGCCAGGCGCATTGATGGATGTTGCGTAGAGAAGGAATTGGCACGAATCGATATTCCGCTGAGACTCACGAGGGCCTGAGTTTTGTTTTGCCGCTGGATCAAAAAGAGAGAGAGAGTATTGGTATTATGAAAACAGGAGTTATTGTTGTCGATGTTCAGGCTGATTTTACGGAGTTAAAGCAGGGTGCGCTTGCCGTCAGAGGAACTGACCGGGTCTTCATCGACGGAGTGCGATGGAGCACCGAAATGTTTAAAGAAGCGAAGGTCACTCTTGTTGCTACTCAGGATTGGCATCCGCACAACCATATTTCCTTTTACACGAGTCATGAGGGAAAAAGGCCGTTTGATGTCACCCTGATCCGAGGAAAGGAGCAGGTTCTTTGGCCTCCCCATTGCATCCAAGGGACTGCGGGAGCGGAACTTGTGCTGGATGAAGGTTTTTTTGATGCTTTCATCAAGACGGGGACAGATGCGGAATACGAGAGCTATTCCGGGTTCAAAGACGACGGGGGCTCCGAGACTGATCTGCATCGCATCCTTCAGCAGCGAGGAGTCACCAACGTGATTGTCTATGGCATTGCCACCGACTACTGCGTGAAGGCCACGGTTATGGATGCGCTGGTGCGCGGATATACGGTGATGGTGGTGAAGAGTTTGATGCGTGGCGTTGATCCGGATACGTCGGCAAGAGCCGTGGAGGAGATGAAAAAGCGCGGGGCTGTCCTGCTGGATAAGCTTGACGGGGAGACCTTGAGGGAATCTTGCGGTCTCTTGCTTCCGTCGTCCTGACTGGCCAAGAGGGATGGGCCGGAATGCATGGCCACAGTGCGTCCGGCAAGCCGGAAGGCTACTTGAAGAGAGGAAACAAGAAAGAAACAGAAGTGTTGTTTCTGCTTTGTCGAAAGGACGAGGAAATTTAAAGAGTATGGACAAGAGTGCTCAAAGGAAAGGAACACAATCCCAGGGTTTTTTCTGAATTCTGCGAGTGAGATTGCTGATTAGAATGTCAAACGCAAGATGTGGGGCGCGCCGCAAGACTGGTGGAGGGGCGGACATGTCGCCCGCCTCATGTAAGGAGGGACAGTCAAGGGTAACGGTGGATGAGTTGGTGTTCAGAGAAGCCTATTGCCATGAAAAATCAGGAGAATTTTCCGAGATAAAGCAAACCGATCGCAAAAGAGATACCCGGCCCTAAAGGAGACGCAAGAAACATGGACGGGCCGGGTATCTGTTGGAAAAGAGGTTATAGAAGGGCATGGATTCTATAACTTGTAGTTATTTATCATTATTAGTTATAATTTGTCAATAAAAAGGTTTTTAGATCTTCTGATCGGGCGATTATTATGGAACGATGATCGTGAGGCGACGGTGATGTGGTGGAAAATTCATGTACCGGTTCCGGAGGGGGATCACGAGGAAGCTGCTGCAGAGTTGGTAGAACTCACCGGCAATGGCGTGACAATTTATGAAGGTGCTCTCATTGGATATTACTCCCAAGCGTTGTCTTTGTTGGATCTGGTCTCATCCATAGTCAAATGGAGACACCGTTGGCTGGGAGCAGCGCAGAACCCGGGTCCCTTGAGGATAGAGCCGTTAAAAAATGAAAACTGGGCTGAATCATGGAAAAAATACTTTAAACCGTTGCTGATCGGCAGGCGATGGATCGTTGGGCCGTCTTGGGAGCGGGTAGGACCCTTGCCCGGCAGGATTGCGCTTACCATTGATCCGGGGAGGGCCTATGGCTCCGGACAATGTCCGACTACCGCACTGTGCCTGGAAGTTTTGGAGGAGCTTGCCGATGATTCCTCATTTTGGCACTGCGGTCCCTCTTTTTCGGTCCTTGATATCGGGACCGGAACGGGGATCCTTGCAATTGCTGCAGCAAAACTGGGAGCTCAGGTTGCCGCGGTTGATAATGATCCTGAAGCAGTGACCATTGCTGCGAAAAATTGCGAAGTCAACAATGTTCCGGTTACCGTATGTTCTCCCGAGGAGATTTCTCCCGTGCCGGTCTACGATTTGATCCTCGCCAATCTAACAAGTCAAACTCTGATCTCACACCGTGACGAATTCCTACAATACCCAGGCCCCGATGCGTTGATGGTTTTATCCGGGATCACTGATCAGTATGAGTCAATTGTCCTGGATGCCTACGGTGAAAAGGGCTGGAAACTTCAAAAAAAACGTGAGCGGAATGAATGGGTCACGGTTGTGCTCATGCATACAAGGGAGTCTCAGCCGTAAGTATTCGGGATCGCACTAAAGAACAGGACCGTCGTATGATGGCCCAGTCAACTGAGGCCGCTCTCCTCCGTCGGTCCTCGCAGAGATGAGGGCATGTCTCCTTTTATAATATTTACCGACTTGGATGGGACGCTTCTCGATCACGATACGTATTCTTTTGAAGCCGCACGGGAGGCATTGGAGCGGGTAGCCTCAGCCCAGGTTCCTTTGATCATTTGCTCAAGCAAAACCAGAGCTGAAATCGAAACCTGGAGGAGGAAACTGGAAAACATCGACCCGTTCATTAGCGAGAACGGGGGCGGGGTATTTTTCCCCAAGACGTGGAAACGCCTGCTGAGCGGACAAGAGGTTGAAAAAGAAGGATACCTGATCGTGGAGTTTGGGAAACCTTACGTTGATGTACTTTCCCGGTTCAAACGGCTGAAAGACCGCTTTGGAGAAACAATAAAGGGGTTTTCCGAAATGAGCGTAAACGAGATTGCCCGGGCCACAGGGCTTGCCAACGCGGAGGCGGCTTTAGCCAAACAGCGGGAGTATACCGAGCCCTTTCTGTTTACCGGCACGGAAGAGGAAGAAAAGCGTTTACAGGAGAACGTGGCGCAAATGAAATTGAATCTCACACGGGGTGGCCGATTTTTTCATCTTATGGGCGATAACGATAAGGGCAAAGCGGTGATAAGGGTCGTTCAATTTTATAAGAAAAAGGCTCCCGGCGTCCGATCAGTAGGTATGGGAGACAGCCGTAACGACCTTCCTCTGTTGCAGAGCGTTGATATTCCGATTGTGGTTCAAAAACCGGGGGGCGGGTACGATGATGCGCTGCAGTCGGTTCAGGGAGTCCGAAGGGCGGCGGGGGTGGGACCGGAGGGGTGGAACAAGGCAGTGGTGGAGATTCTGGGTCGGAAGTTGCAACCATAAGGATTTTGTTGAGAGGAATGGATATGCTAAAAGTGCTTTTTGTCACCTCTGAGGCTGAACCATTTGCCAAGACCGGGGGATTGGCTGACGTGAGCGGTTCGCTGCCCAAGGCTTTGAGGAATGAGGGGTGTGACGTGCGGATTCTGCTTCCGTTTTACCGCACGGTCAGAGAACAAGGACTTAATTATGAACTTCTTGGGGAAGATGTCGAGGTCACCCTGGGAGACCGACGGATAACCGGTGACATCCGAGGGTTATTGGTGTGGGAGAATGACTTCCCGGTTTATTTTGTTCAGAAAGATGAGTTTTACGACCGGGAATTTCTCTATGGCATCCCCAAAGGAGATTATTTTGACAACGCAGAGCGGTTCATCTTTTTGTCTAAAATGGTGTTACCGTTATGTGAGAAGGTCGGTTTTGCTCCCGACATTATTCATTGCCACGACTGGCAAACAGGATTAATCCCCGTCTATGTCAAGACGGTTTTTAGAAACAGCGCTTTTTTCTCAGAGACGGCGACGGTCTTGTCAATTCATAATATCGCCTACCAAGGAATCTTCGACAAAGGCTTGTTTGCCCAAACTGGCTTGGCTCCGGCCCTTTTTTCTCCTTCCGCCCTGGAATATTGGGGGGGAATTAATTTTCTGAAAGCGGGGCTGGTGTTTGCCGATATCATTACCACGGTAAGCAAGAAATACAGTCAGGAGATACAAACACCGGATTATGGATACGGCTTGGATGGCGTGGTCAGAGATCGGAGCAGGGATCTGTACGGTGTTTTGAATGGAGCTGACTATGAAGAATGGAACCCGGCAACCGACAATGTCATCGCCTCTCGATATACTTCTGATGACCTTTCGGGAAAGGTTAAATGCAAGCAGGATGTATTGCGCGCCTTTAAATTATCCAGGAAGATGAATATGGAATTACCATTAGTAGGGATTATTTCTCGTTTGGTTGATCAGAAAGGTTTCGACTTAGTGGTTGAAGTTATGGATGAGTTGATGAAACTCAACTGTTCACTTGTTCTGCTTGGCATTGGCGACAGGAGATATAACGAGCTCTTTGCCACGGTTGCTAAGAAATACCCCAAAAGGATCGGATTAAAATTAGGGTATGACCGGGTCCTGGCGCATAAAATCGAAGCAGGCTGCGATATGTTCCTGATGCCTTCCCGGTACGAGCCCTGCGGACTTAATCAGATTTACAGCTTGAAGTACGGGACCATTCCCATTGTCAGAGCGACTGGGGGGCTGGATGACACTGTTCAGGACTTTGATCTCTTGTCAGGGGAAGGAAACGGATTCAAATTCAACGCTTATACGGGCACGGAATTGCTGGCAGCGATCAAGAAGGCGATAAAAACTTACAACGAAAAGGAAAGATGGCGGCAGCTGATGAAAAACGCCATGGCAGCGGATTTTTCCTGGGAACGATCTGCAAAACGTTATGTCGAGCTTTATCATCGAGCGATCTCAAAAACTCGCCCCGCAGGGTAACTTCATTACGAGCTTCTGTCGAGAAGATTGAGCGCTTTACGAAGACTATCGTTCGATTGAGCGGTCGTTGTCGCAGCCGTCCTTATGGCTGCGGATATATCATCAAGCCCTTCGTCCTGCGCTCGCTGAGCCCACCTCTCATATTCAGCGGCATGTTCGTTGTTGTGATTGATCCAGTGCGCAAGCAGGACTTCCAATCTCTCAGTAGTTTTAATCTCCATAAGGGACTTTCTCCTTTCTTTAGAAATCATCCTCTCAATGATCCGGAGAGAGTGCGTGGACTCCGGAGAGGCTGATGCGAAGATACCGCGTTGAGCTGTGGGATCGTAACCCCGAACCATGATACCCCCCTTGATTGCCGGGGAGAAAAGTCATGTGCCGGAGAGCCGATGGAGCTTCCTGTGCCATTTCCAGTCTACCGTGTATCGAGCCATGATTCAAGGCGAGATTCTTTTTTTTTGAGGCGGAGTATTATGGAATGCGATACTTTTATGATATAAGAGAACGAATCTCAAGAACGAGGAAAAGACAATGATCTATAAAGAAACGATGATTTGTTGCGAAGAATGAGGGACCATCCAGAAACCAAGCAGGGAATGCAGAGGGCGGCTTTGTGGAGCGCGACGCTGGCATCATTCCTCGCGCCCTTTATGGGCTCTTCAGTTAATATTGCGCTTCCATCGATTGCCCGGGAATACGCGATCGATGCGATTCTGTTAAGTTGGATCACCACCGCCTACCTGGTGGCGGCAGCGGTATTCCTCGTCCCCTTCGGTAGAATAGCGGATATCTGGGGAAGGAAACGAGTCTTTGCCTACGGGATTGTGATCTTTACTGTGGCGTCATTGTTCTCCGTCTTTGCAACGTCGGCACCCAATCTTATCTTTTGCCGGTTCGTTCACGGCATCGGCGGCGCGATGATTGTCAGCACCCGCATCGCTATTCTTACCTCGGTATTTCCTGCTCGGGAACGAGGACGGGTGCTGGGAATCAATATCGCCGCGATCTATTGCGGCCTGTTCATGGGGCCCTTTATCGGCGGTATTTTGACGGAATATTTTGGATGGAGGAGTATCTTCATTGCTACGGTCCCGCTGGGGGGGATGATAATCTGTCTGGTGACGACCAAGCTGAAGGGTGAATGGGCTGAGGCTCGGGGGGAGCGCTTTGACGTATGGGGCTCAATAATTTATATTGTGGCGGTTCTTTCGATAATGTGCGGCTTTTCTTGGTTACATTCCTTGCCGGGGATAGTGATGATCGGGATCGGGGCTTTGGGAATTGCGGCGTTCATAAAATGGGAACTAACGGTCCGCGATCCGGTTTTCCCCGTCCACGTTTTTCGAAGAAACCGCGTATTCACGTTTTCAAATGTGGCGGCCTTCATCAATTATAGCGCCACCTTCGCTACCAGCTTTGTCTTAAGTCTCTACCTCCAATATATAAAAGGTCTCAGCCCGAAACATGCCGGCTTGGTTTTAATATCACAGTCTATCGTCATGGCGGCTTTTTCTCCTCTCGCGGGAAGGCTCTCGGATCGAATGGAACCACGGATAGTGGCGTCGGCGGGGATGACCATAACCACTGTGGGCCTCTTTTTTCTCATGTTTTTGAATGAAACATCGACGATGGAAATCATCGTAGCCGTCCTTATTCTTCACGGGGTGGGGTTTGCTCTTTTTTCATCACCTAATGCCAATGCGGTGATGAGCGCGGTGGAAGATAAATTCTTCGGTGTGGCTTCCGGGACCCTTGGGACCATGCGGTTGACGGGGATGATGTTCAGCATGGGAATTGCCACTCTCGTCTTCGCATTACAGATCGGGCGGGTGGAAATTGTGCCCGCCTTTTACCCGCTGTTTTTAAAAAGCATGAGGATACTATTCGGGATATTTACTTTCCTGTGCGGCAGCGGTATTTTTTTCTCGCTTTCCCGTGGGAACCTGCGCAAACAGTCTCCGGCAGTGGGTGGTGTATATTCTGAAGGCACGGAAGGAGGGAGCAAGAATGGATAAGTACGTATTCGCCGAGAGTGATGTGATTCAGATCAACGCTCGGGGAATAACTGTTGAAGAAGTCCTGAATCACCTTGAGATGTTCCGGAAAGGACACTCGTACCTCACTCTTGAACGGGCGTGCACCATCGGTGACGGTATTGTGCGGGTCGAGGAAAGCGAAATCGATGAGCTGCACACGGAACATCAACGAGCTGCGGATCGAGGCAGCCTCTTAAAATTTGTTCCGGCATCCGGAGCCGCCAGCCGGATGTTCAAGGCTTTGCTTTGGGTTCTGAACCGGAAAGAGGAATTAGACCTCCAGACAATCACGAGAACGGCTGGGAGAGAGCCTGAGGCGCAGGAAGTCGTGAGATTTGCGCAGGAGTTACGGCATTTTGCGTTCTTCGCCGATCTGGAAGGAGTAATGAAGCGAGATGGAATGAGGATCGATAATATTGCCGAGAAAGGTCAGCTGCGCCGCATCCTGAAATATTTGCTGACGGAAAGGGGTCTTAACTATGCCGGTCTGCCCAAAGGGTTGCTTGCTTTTCATCAGTATCCTGAGGGCCCACGCACTGCGTTTGAGGAACATTTGGTAGAGACGGCTCATTACATTACCGATGCGGAGGGAATTGCCCGTATTCATCTTACGGTTTCTCCGGAGCACCGGAAAGAGTTTGAACGCCTGATCGAAAAGACGAAACCGATTTATGAAAAAAAATACAACCTGCGCTTTAAGATTACCCTCTCTTTTCAAAACCAAGCGACCGACATCATTGCCGTGGACATGAATAATGCGCCGTTGAGGGATCAAGACGGACGTCTCGTGTTTCGGCCCGGAGGGCACGGGGCGCTTATAGAGAATCTTAATGAAACCGAGGCGGATATAATCTATATAAAAAATATCGATAATGTGGTTCCCGATCGGCTCAAACCCGAGACCTACATCTGGAAAAAGAATTTGGGGGGGTACCTGCTGAAAACCCAAAAGCGGATTTTCAATTATCTGCAGAGACTGGATCAAGGCGGAGAAGATAGGGGCCTCCTGGAAGAAATTCTCACCTTTGCCAGAGAGAAGCTTTATATTATTCCTCCGGAGGGAAAACGAATCGCGTCGCCAGAAGAAAAGAGAGCGTTTCTTTTTGCCACCCTCAATCGTCCTATCCGGGTATGCGGAATGGTGCCGAATGCAGGCGAACCCGGAGGCGGTCCGTTCTGGGTAAGAGGAAACGACGGCTCTCTATCGCTTCAGATCGTTGAAAGCGCTCAGGTTGATACAAGCAAGTCAGGACAGAAACAGATATGGCAGCGCGCAACTCACTTTAATCCCGTTGACATCGTCTGTGGCGTTTATGATTTTCGAGGAAGCAAGTTTGACCTCAAACACTACATAGACCAGAAAGCGGTCTTTATCGCTCGTAAGTCAAAGGACGGCCGAGAATTGAAGGCATTGGAGCTGCCAGGACTCTGGAACGGTGCTATGGCCGATTGGATTACTCTCTTTGTCGAGGTTCCCATCATCACCTTCAACCCGGTGAAGACCGTGAACGATTTGCTTCGAGCGGAACACCAGTCATAAGAAGAACGATGCCCCCGACTTAATCGTTCCTTCGCCCCCTCGCTGCCTGGAGTAGAGATCATGGCAGCGCCTTAACCAGCGGCCTGGTTTTTTTTTCTTGACTAACCTATTGAAAAATAGTAAGTTTACAAAAACGTCATTCAGCGATAGTGAGGGGAAGAGCATGTATCTCTGTAATCCTGCATACAGTCGTTACCGCTGTTTGGTACCAGTCACTTCCGTGATAAACGGATCCGCACTCAGTTTTCCGCTTCCGGCACCACCTTTGTCCAATTCACGCTCAATCAGGTTTCATCGCGGAATCCCCGTGTTTCTGACAGGAGCAGGCCTTTCCTCGACCCAGTTTCCGGCTGATTCCGGCGGCGGGTGTTGCTGCCAAAAGTTCTCCAACAAGGCCGAGAAAATTCCTGCATCCCGAAACCCGCTCATATGAGAAGAAGCGAGTAAAGTGAAACGACGGAGTAGCCTCAGAAGTCGTCTGTTCTTGATCGATAAAGGCTGACAACCCATGGAATCCATGCCGGATAATAATCCCTCGATATTGGTTGTTGATGATGAAGTTCCTGTCCTTTTGGCCATCAAGTCGATGCTGGTTGAATCCGGCCTGCCGGAACCGGCCTTGGTTTCGGACAGCAGACGGGTGATGGACGTGGTAAGGAGCGGCAATTTTCAGGTTGTCTTGCTTGATATCCTTATGCCCCACGAGTCCGGGATAACAGTGCTGGGGCAACTGAAGAATGAGTTCCCTGCTATCGAGTGTGTGGTTGTAACCGGGGTCGATGAGGTGACCTGCGCGGTTTCGGTGATGAAACTCGGAGCATATGAATATCTGGTAAAGCCCTTTACGTGTGAAAAGCTCGTTATTGTGATCAAGAGCGCCCTCGACCGATACAAAATCAGGAACAGACTAACGGCTTTCGAACAATCTCCCTCACTTTCCGACCTCCGGAATCCGGAGGCCTTTAACGAAATGATCGCCAAAGCCGAAACCATGGCGTTTGTCTTTCATCAAGCCGAGATTGCCGCTACCACTGATTATAACGTGATTATCACGGGAGAATCAGGAACCGGTAAGGAGATGCTCGCTAAAATCATTCATGGCCTGAGTCACCGCGCCGCCAGTCCCTTTGTGGCAGTCAACATGGCGTCCTTCAATAGGAACCTTTTTGAGGATGATTTCTTCGGGCATAGACGAGGAGCTTATACCGGCGCGTGGTCTGAAAGGAGAGGGTTGTTTGAGGCGGCGGAGGAGGGCACGTTGTTTCTGGATGAAATCGTTGATTTGGAGCTGCCGCTGCAAAGCAAACTTCTGCGCGTCATTGAGGACAAGGAGTACTACCGATTAGGGAGTACCGAGGCGAAAACCATCGATGTGCGAATAATATCCGCAACCAATCGCGATATTGTCAAAGAGGTCAAGGAGGGCACGTTCCGCACGGACCTGTTCTATCGGCTCAACACCTGCAATATCCATATCCCTCCGCTGAGAGAACGAAAAGATGACATTCTTCCTCTCGCCCGGTTTTTTTTAAAGAAACACGTCCAAAAAACTAAAAAAAACATTACGTCTCTGGCGCCGGAAGTGAAGAAGTGGCTGGTTGCCTACCCGTATCCAGGCAATGTACGGGAGCTGGAAAGTATTATCGCTCGGGCGGTGCTTCTGGAACGGGGGGATGTTCTCAGGATATCGGCAGTTCGAGAGTTTCTGTCGCCTTCTGAGGCTGTGGCTTCCACAAAATCGACCTTGCCCTCCCTGGCTGAAATGGAAAAGCAGCACATCCACCGGGTATTGGAAGCGACCGGGGGAAACAGGACCAAGGCGGCCGGAATTTTGGGGATAGGGTTAAGGACATTGCAACGCAAGTTGAAAATATTTTTTGCGCCAGATATTGCGCCAGAATGACATTTTTTACGTCATACTGACGTGCCCACCTCTATTCGCTCACGCTACGCACAAACAAGAACTTCCTCCCATCGAACTACGCAAAAGTGGCCTTTCTCATCCTTGCGACGGGTTTTTAATTGCATAGCCCTAATGGCTTATAACCCCTTGAAATAAAATGCTATCTCGGGAATTGTGTTGCGCGGTTTAGACGTGGCACGATTCTTGTTAATGCCCCCCGAGTTTCCCTGCATCCCCTCGAAACTACACGTATTTTAGTCTAAAGTTTTCTGTAAAATCGCCGAAAGGCTTTGACAACAAAGGACCGTATTTTAGATCGGAAAGGAGGAAGAAGATGTTAAAAACAGCCAGCCTACAATCTAAGTTGATAGTGACGGGAATCCTGGTAACGACCGTCCCGCTGTTCATTATCTCGGGCATTGTTCTCTATCAGAACCAGACCTTGGCCCGTATGGTCGGCGCGGAGAGCACGCAGCTTACCAACGATGATCTGAACCATATCGTGCAGGGGATCGCCACCATGTGCGAGACACGTCACGACACCGTGCAGGAGAATCTGGATCACGCAATGAATGTTGCCGGGACTGTTCTTGACAAGGAGGGGGGGATGAGGTTATCCGACGAAACCGTAACCTGGAAGGCCATCAACCAATTCACCAAGGCCCCTTCGTCCGTTGAGCTTCCGAAGATGCTGGTGGGAGATGTCTGGGTTGGTCAACAGTACCGGGCGACAACCAGGGCACCGGTTGTTGACGAGGTGAAGGATCTCATCGGAGGAACCTGCACGATTTTCCAGCGGATGAACGAAGCCGGCGATATGCTTCGGGTATGCACGAATGTTCTTTCCGAAGACGGAACCAGAGCGGTGGGAACGTATATTCCCGCCGTCAACCCTGATGGGACTCCCAATGACGTTATCAGCGCTGTCATCAGCGGCAGAACGTTTCGGGGGAGGGCTTTTGTCGTTAATGCAATGTACACTACCGTGTACAAGCCCCTCTTCGATGATGAGAACCAGGTCCTGGGAATACTGTACTGCGGTGTCCCGCAGGAGGGGGACGGCGGCATCAGAAAGGCGATAATGAACGTGATAATTGGGGAGACCGGCTATGTCTACGTTCTTGATTCCACGGGTAAGTATGTTATTTCCAAAGAGGGCAAACGGGACGGAGAAAACCTGTGGGACGCCAAGGACGCTGACGGAAACCTTTTTATTCAGGAGATTTGCAGGAAGGGATTGACCCTCGAAACGGGTGAAGTCGCCGAACAGCGGTATCCCTGGAAGAATGCGGATGATGTGACGGCCCGCTTCAAGACCGTCCGTTTCACCTATTTTAAACCATGGGACTGGATTATCGGAGCCGGCGCCTATGAGGATGAAATTTATGAAGCCCGGAATCGGGTGATGAAAATGAACTACCGCAATAACGCGCTCATTGCGGCAGTTGTATTCGGCGCATTAGTGGGTGCGGTAGGGATTTGGTTTTTTGCCGGTCGGAGAATAACGCGAAAAATACATGATGTGGTGATTCAATTGACGAAAGGTTCGGAGGAGCTTGCCGCTGCGTCCGACCAGGTTTCCCGAGCGAGCCAGGAGATGGCGGACGGAGCCAATCGGCAGGCGTCTTCATTGGAGGAGTCCGCTTCTTCCCTGGAGCAGGTGGCGGCTTCCACCCAGCATAACGCCGTCAATGCCAAGGAAGCGAAAGAGCTGTCAAACCGTGCATATGATGCGGTCAATAAAAGCCGAGACGCTATGGTGACAATGTCGGAGGCTATTTCGAAGATAAAGAATTCATCGGACCAGACCGCTAAGATCGTAAAGACCATAGAGGAAATCGCTTTTCAAACCAACCTGTTGTCGCTGAACGCAGCCGTCGAGGCCGCGAGGGCCGGCGAGGCCGGGAAGGGATTTGCCGTGGTGGCGGAGGAAGTGCGAAATCTTGCCCAGCGAAGCGCCGAGGCCGCCAAGAATACCGCCGCCCTCATTGAAGAGTCCGAGAAGAATGCAACCTATGGAGTGAGTGCTTCCCGCGAGGTTGAAAAGATCCTCGGTGAAATAATTCCGAGCGTCGAGAAAGGAGCGCAGCTCATTGAGGAGGTGTGTGCGGCCTGCGAGGAGCAATCGGAAGGCATCGTTCACATAAACACCGCAATCACCCAAATAGACAGCGTCACCCAGTCAAACGCTTCCCATGCCGAGGAGACAGCGTCGGCCAGTGAAGAGCTGTCGTCTCAAGCCGGCGAGCTTTATGAGACGGTGCATACCCTCATGACGCTGGTGGAAGGGCACGGCAATCATCATGCGGTAAAAGGGAAGGAGACGGCCATTCGTGGCCTTACCCCCACGGCGGCCGCTGCCGGAAACCGCAGGCACAAGAGCAAAAAGGTAATCCTTCCTTACGCCCATAAAAAACAGGTGCATTCGCAAACGATGATACCTTTGGAAACCAGGGAACTGGAAGACCCTGCAAGACGAATCGCCGTCTGAGGTAAAACTGCTGCTATCCCCCTTGTCCTTCCGGTGCGCACGGGGAAGGGCAAGGGGGCATTGTCAAGATCCGACCACACCGTCCCGAGACAGCAAATACGGGAGATGAGACCATTACTCCCCTCGCCTCGTCGCACTCCCCGGGGAGACTTCCGGATTCAAATTAACCGCATTTTACCACCGAATAAAAGGGTTGACTTTGCCGTGGAGTGTTGCTTAAATGATTTCTTCTGCAGTATTAGCCGCAACGGCTGCTGGTAGAGTTAGGAGCGTCTTGTGCATTGTGCCGATAGAAAGGAGGAGGTATGGTGACCAAACAGAAGTGGTTTCTGAGTTTCTGCAGGCCGGTTTTTGGGGCCCTTGGGGTATTCCTCATTATCTCGCTGGTTTTCGAAAGTTCTGCCGAATCATTCCAATTTCAGTCCGGAGAAGTCCAAGGAAGTCTTGATACGACGGTTTCGTATGGCGCCAGTTGGCGGGTCCAGAGTCGAGACTCGGACCTTATCGGCATCGCGAATGGCGGTAACGCATTTTCGGTGAACAGTGACGATGGAAATCTTAACTACGACCGTGGCCTGGTAAGCAATGTTTTCAAAATCACCAGTGAACTCGAACTCAATTGGCATTGTTTCAGCAGTTTCGTCCGGGGTACGGCTTTTTATGACTTTGAAAATGAGCGGAGCACCCGGGATCGAACGCATCTGAGCGGTTCTGCTCGGCGGCTGGTAGGAAAACGCATCGACCTCCTGGACGCGTATGTTCAGGGTACTTTTACCCTCGGCAACCGGCCGCTTCGGATCCGAGTCGGCGACCAGGTGGTGAGTTGGGGTGAAAGCACCTTTATCCAGAACAGCATTAACAGCATTAATCCCGTTAACGTCGCCGCCATCCGGCTGCCCGGCTCGGAGCTTCGGGAGGCACTGGTGCCGGAGGGCATGGTCTGGGCGTCTCTGGGAGCCACGGAAAATATCGCCCTGGAGGCGTTTTACCTCTACGATTGGGAAGAAACGGAAATTGATCCGCCCGGATCATACTTCAGCAGCAACGATTTCGTCGGCGACGGCGGGAGCAAGGTGTTGCTCGGCTGGGGTGATCTGCCTGACCGAGGAACTTCGCTGCCTGAAGATACATTTTACTCCGTGCCTCGCGCTCACACTAAGCAAGCAAGCAATCAAGGCCAGTTCGGCGCAGCTTTGCGGGTGTTTGTTCCTGCCTTGAATGAAACCGAATTCGGATTTTTCTTCATGAACTATCATAGCCGCCTTCCCCTCATCAGTGCTGTCACCGGCTCTGCCGCCGGCGCTTTTCAGGCCGGTACGATTGCAAATGCCGCGACTCCCATTGCTACGGCTGTTCTCACGCACCTCGCCTTCAACCCTGGTGATATTCCTGGCGCAGTCGGTGCTGGAACCGCAGCGGGAGTAGCGGCGGGCGCCCCGGCGGAGGCTTCGCAGGCGATTGCAGGCACTGCTGCCACCGGCGGCGATGTTGCCACCGTAACCCGGGCATATGCGACTGATGCCTACGCAAAGACGGCACGCTACCGGGTGAAATATCCTGAGGATATCAAGCTCGTTGGTTTCAGTTTTAATACCATGTTGGGCGGTACCGGAGTTGCCCTGCAAGGAGAGGTTTCGTATCGATGGGATGCACCCTTGCAGGCAGATGACATCGAACTGCTCTATGCGACACTGGGGGGATTTAACGCAAATCTTGCCGCCTTCAATCAGTTGGGCAATTACTTCGGGATGTTCGGCAAGAATATCGATGGATATATAAAACGAGATGTTATTCAGGTACAAGCAACCGGAACCAAACTCTTCGGTCCGGCCTTTGGCGCTGATCAGTTTGCTCTTGTCGGGGAGTTCGGGATTACCCATGTGCAAAATATGCCCGGTAAGAGCAGGTTGCGGTTAGATGGGGCGGGGACCTTTGTCAGTGGGAATCCCATCCTCGGTCCGATCGCTCATCCCGGGAAGCCGGTGGAAGACTCGAGCAATTTTGCCGATGCCACCTCCTACGGGTATCAGTTGGTGTGTCGACTCGATTTCAATAATGCTGTTGGGGCCGTCAATTTATCACCCCGCATCGCCTGGAGACATGATGTGAGGGGCAATTCGCCCCGGCCGAGCGGCAACTTCCTCGAAGGCCGCAGGGCGGTGACGTTTGGGCTTACCGGTACGTATCAAAATTCCTGGTCTGCCGATGTGAGTTACACCAACTTTTTCGGTGTCGGCCGCCGTAATTTAATTAACGATCGAGACTTCATATCCTTTAATGTGAAATACTCATTCTAAAGAGGAGCGATGAAAACCATGAGGAAAAAGACAGGTGCGCTTATCGGAGGAATTCTACTGGTACTCTGTTTATCCATATCTGCGCGGGCCGGGATGCCGACCCAAGAAATAGCGCGACTCGGAGATGATCTGACCCCTTTGGGAGCAGAGAAAGCCGGGAATCAGGATGGAACGATTCCCGCGTGGGAAGGCGGGATTGTGACCCCTCCCCCGGGGTATTCGCCGGGGATGCACCATCCGGACCCCTATGCTGAAGATCCTATCCTCTTCACTATTACCACGGCAAACATTGATCAGTATGCCGACAAACTTACTCCCGGACAACAGGCTATGCTGAAGGCCTATGATACGTTCAAGATCAACGTGTATCCTACCCGTCGCAGCGCCTCATTTCCCCAGCGTATCTACGACGCGACCAAAATGGTGGCCGCAACTGCGGACTTAGTGGACGGTGGTAACGGGGTGAGGGGAACCGTGATCGGCATTCCGTTTCCGATTCCCACGTGCGGCGTTGAAGCGATCTGGAATCATCTGTTGCGATACCGCAGCGACAAGCTGGCGCGGAGTATCGCCCAGGCAATGCCGACGCGAAGTGGGCGATACACCCTTGTTGAATTTGCCGATGAGGCGTTCATTAGGTACAGCCATGAAGGCATGACCGAGGAAAAGCTGCAAAATACTATATTTTATTTTAAACAAAAGGTCTTGTCTCCGGCACGACTTGCCGGAAGCATCCTGCTGGTTCATGAAACACTTGATCAGGTCAAGGAACCACGGAGCGCCTGGATCTACAACCCGGGCCAGCGCCGCGTACGGCGGGCGCCGAACGTGGCCTATGACAATCCGGGCACTGCATCCGACGGAATGAGAACGACGGATCAGTTCGATATGTTCAGCGGGGCTACGGACCGTTACGACTGGCGATTGGTCGGCAAAAAGGAGATATACGTGCCGTATAATTCCTACAAGCTGCACAGTGATTCCGTGAAATATAAGGAAATTTTAACGCCGTTGCATATAAACCCTGATCTTGCTCGCTACGAACTCCACCGGGTGTGGGTAGTTGACGCCACCGTCAAGGAGGGAGCGCGTCATATTTATAAACGCCGCACTTTCTATATTGATGAGGATAGCTGGCAAGTGCTGCTGGTCGATCAGTATGACAATCGCGACCAGCTGTGGCGTGTTTCCGAAGGGCACGTGATTAATTATTATGAAGTACCCATGCTGACGACAACGCTTGAAGTTCACACCGATCTTCAGGCAGGAAGGTATCTCGCCATCGGGCTCGATAACGAGAGTTCCATGTATGACTTCAGTATCGAGCGGACTCCGGAAGATTATAAACCCGCAGCCCTCCGCGGTGAAGGAATGCGGTAGTCTCTTTGTGATCGGCAGTCGGTTTAGCATCGCCTTCGCAATGGTCCAGGAAGAATGGCAGTTCGCCTTCGGGAATTGAGCGTTTAAAGAGGATTTTCTCTTGATGATTCGAATCGTCAATCGCGCCGACGGCTCGTTGTTCCGAAATTCTTTAATTCTGTCGTTCCTATCCTGGTGCGGTTTACTGCTGTCCGGTCTCGTCACTGACGTATACGCTTCCCGTGATTACTCACTCAAGGCACCCCTTGCCGAACGGTCGCTGCTCCTCGCCGGATGTGCGATTGACGACATGATTGTGGCTGTCGGGGAGCGGGGGCATATCCTTATTTCTCATGATAACGGCTCTTCTTGGCACCAGGCGGATGTTCCCACCCAAGCCACACTGACGGGCGTTTTCTTTCATGACAAAGAACGCGGTTGGGCGGTTGGACACGACGCAATTATTTTGCGCACCCGTAATGGAGGAGAGACCTGGGAGCGTGTATATTACCGGCCGCAAGAGGAAACCCCTTTGCTTGACGTGTTGTTTGTGGATGCACAAAAGGGTTTTGCAGTGGGTGCGTACGGGCTCTTTCTCGCGACAGATGACGGGGGCGATGCCTGGGAATCTCGCAGCATTGGTAACGATGACTTCCATCTCAATGCCGTCGTTCGCTCCGGCAACGGAAGTCTCTTTATTGCAGCCGAATCGGGGATGATTTATCGTTCTGATGACGGTGGAGAAACTTGGGTTGAGCTGGAGTCGCCATATCGGGGTTCGTTCTTCGGCGCCTTGCCGTTAGCGGGGGATTCGGTGCTCATTTTGGGGTTGCGGGGACATCTGCTCCGATCCGATGACAAGGGGGAGAACTGGGAACCCGTGGAAACCGGGACGGAAGCAATGCTTACCGGCGGGGTTTTTTCGGACGAAGGGACCATTGTTGTGGGAGGACTCGAAGGGACATTGCTTATCAGCAGTGACGGCGGTCGCAGCTTTACCCATGAACCACAGCCCGACAGGAAGGGGATCGGAAGCGTCGTTCAGGCGAAGGACGGGGCTATCATAGTGATTGGTGAATGCGGCGTTAAGCGGATCGAGATCCAGGCGTTACTTCCTGATTGACGGTCAACAGTCATGCGTGCGGACAGATAGTAAATGCCTCTCTCCTATGTTGTTGACACACTTGAACATCTGATCTTTACTCGGCGACGATGGGTCATGGGAATTTTCGCAGCCTTGACCGTGATCATTGCCTATTACGCGACCCAACTTCGGGTTGATGCCGGGTTTAACAAGCTTCTGCCGTTGAAACACGAGTATATGCAGACCTTTACTGCGTATCAGGAGGAGTTCGGCGGCGCCAACCAGGTTCTCATTGCACTGGCGGCAAAAGACGGCGACATATTCACTGTTGACTTTTTTGAGACGCTCAAAAAAGTTACTGATGAAGTGTTCTTCCTCCCCGGAGTGGACCGCACCCAGGTTCGCTCTCTATTTACTCCGAACGTGCGTTTTACCGAGGTGGTCGAGGACGGTATAGCCGGTGGGAATGTAGTTCCCGACGATTTTGATTTTACCCCGGCCGGCCTTGAGCAGGTGCGCCGGAATATCCTCAAGTCCAATATTGTCGGGAGGTTGGTGGCTAATGATTTCAGCGCTGCTATCGTGAGTACGCAGCTTATGGAATTTGATCCCACCACCGGTGAGCGCTTGAATTATATCGATGTAGCCCGGCAAATTGAGGAGAAAATACGGGCAAGGTATTCCAATGAATTCATCGATATTCACATAATCGGGTTTGCAAAAGTTATCGGAGATATAACCGCCGGTGCTGTTCGAGTGCTGTTTTTCTTCCTGGCCACTATCGCCATCACCACACTGCTGGTTTACCTCTACACCCAGTCATGGAGGCTCACCATTGTTCCCATCGCCTGTTCTCTCATAGCTGTTATCTGGCAATTGGGTTTGCTGAGCTTGTTGGGATTCGGCATTGATCCCATGTCTATTCTGGTGCCCTTCTTGGTGTTTGCTATCGGAGTGAGTCATGGTGTGCAGATGCTGAATGCAGTGAGGTCCGAAGTATTTTTCTCTGAAAATATTCAGGAGGCGGCGCGGGCGAGTTTCCGGCGGTTACTTGTTCCCGGCAGTATCGCCCTCGCCAGTGATACCATCGGTTTTATCACTATTTTGCTCATAGATATTAAAATAATTCAGGAGATGGCCATTACCGCGAGCTTGGGTGTGGGGGTAATAATCTTTACCAACCTGGTGCTTGTGCCCGTGCTTTTATCCTACGTGCGGTATGACGAAGCGTATCGCCGCAAAATTGGCAGATGGGCGGTTCATTTGGAGCGCTTCTGGCTGACGCTGGCGCGTGTCTGTGATAAGAGGCCGGCGGGAATTATCATCCTTGCCTCCATCGGATTGATGGCTTTTGGCGTCTGGAAAGCAACGAATGTCAAAATAGGCGATCTGCACCGGGGAGTTCCCGAACTCCGCGCTGATTCCCGCTACAATATAGACAGTGAGGTTATCAGCAACCGTTTTTCCATCGGAGTTGATATTTTGTCAGTGATTGTTGAAACCATTCCAGAAGGTTGCATCAACTACGATGTCATGACCACTATCGATCGCTTTGTCTGGCAGATGAGGAATGTGCAGGGAGTCCAGTCGGTAATGAGTTTGTCGGAAGTAGCGAAAGTCATCAATTCCGGGTGGAATGAAGGAAGTCTCAAATGGCGGGTGCTGCCGCGGAATCAATCCGCTTTGTCCCAGTCCGTTTCCTATGTTCCCACGAGCAGCGGTCTTTTGAATACCGACTGCAGCGCGATGCCGGTTCTTATTTTTACGTCAGACCATAAGGCGGAGACCATTGCGCACGTCATTTCCGAGATAAAAAAATTTCGCGAGGCAAACGAATCGAATGACATTAGATTTCGATTGGCCTCAGGGAACGTGGGAGTAATGGCGGCAACCAACGAGGAAGTGAAGGCGGCTCAATTTCCTATTCTTGTATACGTGTTCTCGGCTATTATTGTGCTGTGTCTCGTTACCTTTTGGTCGGCGCGAGGGACATTGTGTATCGTGCTCCCCCTTGGTCTGGTATCCCTTCTCGCGTATGCCGTGATGAGCATGCTGGAGATCGGACTTAAGGTTTCCACGCTCCCGGTCGTCGCACTCGGAGTCGGGATCGGCGTGGATTACGGAATCTATGTTTATAGTCGGTTCAAGAGCTTTCGCACCGAGGGGATCTCTTTAGAGGAGGCCTACCTTGACACATTGCGTGTCGCGGGGAGCGCGGTTATTTTTACCGGCGTTACCCTTGCTCTCGGTGTTGCCACCTGGATCTTTTCACCCCTTAAGTTCCAGGCTGACATGGGTATCCTGCTGACCTTCATGTTTATTGTCAATATGCTGGGTGCTATTCTCCTTTTGCCGGCCCTGGCACGCTGGTTTTTCCGTTCCTATCGGTAGGTGATGGCAATAGAGAAAGGTGAAATCTTTTGATCGGGACACTATTCGAGGGATGGTATCGGTATGGCTGAAAGCATTGGTTCGATGTTTGCTGAAAGGGGCAGGGTTTTCTCTCAACGCACTGCGTTGAGGAGAAGGGCGGGAACCCGGTTCGAGGACATAAGTTATGGTGCTCTCCTAACTTTAGTCAGGCAATTCGGTTCCGGCCTCATCTCATTGGGAATAAAATCAGGAGACAGCGTTTTTGTCCTATCGGATAACCGATACGAATGGCTGGTTGCCGATCTTGCCATTGTGAGT